>NZ_JABAIP010000001.1:0-444289 GCF_012843185.1 Shewanella sp. DNRA4 | reverse complement strand
TCCCAATTTGTAGGGTAATCGACGCCAGCTTTTAATAAATACGATGAAGTTTTCATTACTACATATTGACACTGGTGGCGCTAAATGGATAGCCCTTATACCCATACATTGTTAGCCGATTTCTGGTAAGGCCAAACATAGGCAAATAGATGAGAATTTGTATGGCAGCAGGTGTGGGAATTTTCGATTGAGCTAACGAGCCGAAACACACTTTGGGGCAAAAGCTTTTAGCCAGATGAACTGTTGTTATCTTGTGTTAACAATTAAGGTAATCTCAGGTTAGCCGCCATTATCTTATAAACTGATAAGTTTAGTGCTAAGTAACCCTCTTTCGCTATCCGAAGTATTTCACCCATCACTTTAATCAATCGACCAAATTAGAAAGCACACTATTTTGCAGCGGTTAACTCAATAAAAGCGGCGGTGTACATTTTCAAATTCAGCATAAACTGTTTATGGGTAATAAATTCTTTCTCCGTGTGGCCGGTGTATTCCACGCCAGGCATGGCGGGGCCAAAACTTAAGGCGTTAGGAAATAATTTACTGTTGGTTGAGCCGCCAATGGCCACAGGTTTGGGAGATGCTATGCCGGTAAAGTGGGCAAACACATTGAGTAAGGTTTGCTGATGGGGTGCATCCTTTATCACCATAGGTTCGCCCCAATAACTTTCCACATCGATGAGAGTCACTTGATGCTCTGCTTGCCATTTGTTCAATGCATCCTTGGCTTGGGCTGAGAGTAACTCAGGCGTTTTGCCCACTGGTCGACGTAAATTAATGGTGACTTAAGTCCCTTTACTCGTTTGCGCAACGACAGTGGGGACCAGCGTTAAAGCGCCCATAAAATCATCTTTATAGGCCAGATCGCCAAACTGCTCGGCATAAATCCCCAACCCCACTAACTCATTCATGGCGGCGACAGTGAGTGCCGCGGTGGTTTTAGGCCAAGTGAATGGCTGCAGTAATGCGGCCAAATGCGTCACAGCATTCACCCCATCTTCTGGCGTGGAGGAATGGGCCGCCTTACCGTCGGCAAAAATATGCAAGTCGCACACGGCCTGCTCGCAAGTACGCTCGAATCGATACTTCATCCCCTGCTGCTTTGCGGCGCTCGCCTGTAATTGTTCAAACAAGCTTGGGGTAATGGCATGAATTTGCGCCTCGGCTTGCTGTGGCACTTGGCTAGCAAAATAGCCGCCTGAGAATGCCGTTAAGCTAGGAACTTTTGCGACGCCCTGCTCCTGCGTTGACTCAAGATTCGGTACAGTAAAGCCAATCTTACTCCAACCCTTTTCGGCGGTAACCACAGGATACTCAGCATCTATGGTGATATTCATCTGCGCTGGAGTGTAATGGGCTAAAAAGGCTTTTAGTGGATCCCAATCGGACTCTTCGGCTAAATACACCAACAGCTCAATGCGTTTTTCCCGTTTGAGTTGTTTATCTTTGATGGCCTTCATCGCATACATGGCGGTGACAATCGCGCCTTTATCATCTTCGGTACCGCGACCTATCAGCTTGCCAGGTTCAGACTCGGTATCCAGCACATAGGGACTTTTGGCCCAGAGCGCGGGATTGGCGGGTTGCACATCGCCGTGGGTGACGACTCCCAATTTCTCAACCTGTGAGCGTTGGGCATCGACAACATTGGCATCGAGGCCAATCAGCACCACATAACCGTGGTCGGCATAATCGAGCCCGAGTTCTTGGCTCAAGCTTTTTAAACTCGACTTAAAACCAATAAAAGCAGGGTTGGTATCGGGCGTTTGCCCCTCCACTGCTTGGGTATTAAAACTGATTAAATGCGCCAGACTCTTGACCATCTGTGCGTCATAGATGCTCACCGCATAATCGGCCACCTTAAGTGCATCTTGGCTAAGGCTAGTTGATGACGCTGCTGCTTGCGATGTCCACAGCGCAGCGGCTAATAGGGAATAAGAAAAACGACGACAGAGGCTCGTACAGTTAAACTGAAGCAATTCCATAGAGGTCCTATTTATTATTTGTATGATGAGGGACTTACATTCAAACGCACCAAAGTAATGGCTTTATCCTTTGCCGAATATTGCCTTAGTGCGGGGCTCAGTTTGCCATAGTTCTTCCGTTAAAAACCGCAGGCTAACCATTTGTTACAAACAAAACACAAAATCGATGGAACCCTTAGGCGAATACATGCTAAACAGTCAGCTTAAAATAAGCTTAATGGTTGTTAACACCATTAATCCAACAGAATAATAATCACCTAACGGGAAATTGACATGAAGGGACTAAGCCTAAAATCACAGGCCCTTAACGCGCGAACACTCAAACCACGCGCAATCACACTGACCTTTAGCGCTATCACGCTCGCCCTCGCCTTAAGTGGCTGTAGTGCACAGCACAGCGATATTGCGGCGCAGGCGAAAGTCGCACCGAATGCCATGTCGGCACAGATCATCAGCCAAAATGCCAGCAACCCATTCTTTAAACCCTATGATACGTTTATGGAAATACCGGCCTTCGATAAGATTAAGCCCGAGCATTTCCTCCCTGCATTTAAGGCGGGTATCGCCCAACAACACGAAGAAATCCAAGCGATTGTCGATAATAAAGACAAGCCGACCTTCGCCAACACCATTGAAGCGATGGAGTTTTCGGGCGATCTCGTCACCCGCGTTTCCAACGTCTTCTTTAACTTAACTGGGGCTGATACCACTCCTGAGCTGCAAGCGATTTCCAAGGAAGTCTCGCCAATGTTATCGTCCGCCGAAGACGATATCTTATTGAATGATAATCTGTTTCAACGCGTTAAAGCCGTTTACGACAGCAAAGGCAGCTTAAAGCTCAACACGGCGCAGGCCAAATTACTCGAAGACACCTATAAATCGTTCACCCGTGGCGGTGCTAACCTCAGCGAGCAGGATAAAACCAAGCTGCGCGCCCTGAATGAAGAAATCGGCAAACTTAACTTAGCCTTTGGTGACAATCTGTTAGCCGAAACCAATGCCTTCGAGCTAGTGATTAATAAGCAAGCTGACTTATCAGGTTTACCGGCCGATGTGATTGCCACCGCCGCCGAAACCGCGAAAAAACGTGGCCATGAAGGCAAATGGGTATTTACCACGTCACGCCCGTCTATCACGCCATTTTTAACGTATGCCGATAATCGCGAACTACGCGAAAAGCTCTATAAGGGTTATATCGAACGTGGTAATAACAATAATGCCAATGATAACAAAGTCATTCTGGCAAAAATTGCCGCACTGCGCGCCGAACGTGCGCAGCTCATGGGCTATAAAACCCATGCGGATTTTGTGTTAGAAGATCGCACCGCCAAGACGCCTGAAAATGTCTACGGCTTACTCAATAAAGTTTGGCCAGCAGCCCTTGCCCAAGCCAAGGCTGAGGTTGCAGATATGCAGGCGTTAATCGACAGCCAAGGCGGCAAGTTTAAGCTGCAAGCTTGGGATTGGGATTACTATGCCGACAAAATCCGTGTTGCGAAGTACAGCTTTAACGAGCAGCAAACTCGTCCTTACTTCTCCCTAGACAGCACCCTAAAAGGCGTGTTCTATACGGCCAATCGCCTCTATGGTTTAAGCTTTAAAGAACGCACCGACTTACCCAAATACAACCCCGAAGTGCGTACTTGGGAAGTGTATGATAAAGACGGCAAGCTTATGGCCATCTTTATGGGCGACTATTTTGCCCGTGATAGCAAACGCGGCGGCGCTTGGATGAACTCGTTCCGCAAGCAATACCATATGAATGGTGTCGATTCTAAACCCATTATTGTCAACGTGTTGAACTACCCTCGCCCAGCGGGTAATGAACCTGCGTTGCTCACCTTCGATGAAGCCAGCACCCTGTTCCATGAGTTTGGCCATGCGCTGCACGGCATGTTATCCAATGTTGAATATCGCTCACAGGGCGGAACAGCAGTACCTCGCGACTATGTGGAGTTCCCTTCACAGGTCAACGAAAACTGGATGACTCAGCCCGAAGTGCTCGCGCAATTTGCTAAGCACTACAAAACCGGTGAAGTGATCCCGCAGGAACTGGTGAAAAAAATCCAAGCCGCCAGCAAGTTCAACCAAGGCTTTGCGACCGTTGAATATATGGCCGCCACTAAGCTCGATTTAGATTGGCACACCTTAACCGATACCTCGCCTAAGGATGCCGCCAAGTTTGAGGCCGACTCGTTAACTGCCATGGGATTGATTAATGAGATCAGCCCACGTTACCGCAGCACTTACTTCTCGCATATCTTTGCGGGCGGTTATTCTGCCGGTTACTACAGCTACCTCTGGTCGGATATTTTAGGTGCCGATGCCTTCGAAGCCTTTAAAGAAAATGGCATTTTCGATAAAGCGACCGCCGATGCCTTCCGTAACAACATCTTGTCTAAGGGTGGCAGTGACGACCCTATGTTGATGTATAAAAAATTTCGTGGAAAAGAGGCAGGAATCGAACCGTTGTTGCGTAGCCGCGGTTTAATTGCTGAGTAATCAACCGCCAGCACGGTGAAAACAATGCGAGTATTGTAGTTATGAACAAAAAATAAGGTGCCATCGGCACCTTATTTTTTTAGTTCTTATTTAACCACGATGGGAATATTAAGCACCTCAGATGCCGTCCCTGCGAGTCCAACATCACTTAAGCCTGGCGTTGTAACTGTGACAATTAAATTACCAGAGTCGGGCTGATCGCCACCTTTTAAGCTTACAACAAACTGTCTGCCACCATTATAATTTGTACTTGGCCAAGTATAACTACCTGAACTCGTGACAGTAGCGCCTGTAGCTTTAAAGTTAACCACTGTTCCAGCAGGCATTTGCTGATTATTAATATCAGCTATAGTAAATACAACAGATGCGCTACCTTTTAGTCCGATATCAATTTGGTTGTTACCTGCAACATTATCAGTAATCACAACATTTCCAAGACTGGTTGCGTAAGCCTCACTGCTTGACATTACAAGAACAAGCGAGCGCCGAACCGAAATTGAAGCTTGTGGGCTACATTTTACCCCAGGAACTGAAGCGTCACATAACACACCGCTGTACTCTCCATCCGCTAAGTTAAACTCTCCTTGTCCTGTTGGATTCACGGGATCAATAAAGTCAGTGAAGGTTTCGCGAGCACCGGAGGTATCCGTAGTACTTGCTGTCATATACTTCGGCGTATAAATACCATCTTCGTTATGATCAACGTAGGCTTCGGTCAAGTCATAACAGTCTCCGCTGTTATCACGGCCACAATTTGTTGAGGTACCGACAAATAAATTAAATTCATTCGCGGTATCGAGAATATTGTTGCTATTTAGATCAGGGAAAGACTCTTCACCAATTGCTGTAGCAGTAATAGTGACTCGTCCACCATAGGGTTGGCCATAATAGTTCCCAAAATAGCTTCGACCAGCGAGATTGACCTCTTGCTTTAATAAAGCAGTAGGATCTTTAACGCGATTACCAATGCTATCGAAAAAAGGCCCATTAGCGGCAACACCAACTGGACGAGGTTGTTGACTAGTCCAAACTACAGAACACACTCCTTTTTTTGTTTGGCATGAACTCTCAATTGAACCACCTTCCGCAGTGAACACTACAGCAGTACCATCTGGCACAGGGTTGTTAAAAGCGTCAGCTAAACGGGCTGTTACAGTCACTTTAGCGCCATCATAATCCCAGCCTTCAACGTTTAAAACTGAAGCGGAGAGTGAAAAGCTGTCTTGATCAGGCTTACCCGTTGAAACGACTAATACATTAGATTGGCTTGAAATGACGGCCCCATTGGACCCTTGAGTCGTTGCAGTCACACGCACCGTGGTTGCGACAGTACCAGAATTCACTACTGTTTGTACGTAGCCTTGATTATTCGATGTCGCAGTTGCAGGTGTTAAGCTTAATCCAGCAGAATCATTGTTAAGCTTAAAATCGACCGATTTATTCGCTACAGCATTGCCATTTGTATCCAACACTCTAAAACGCAAAGTGGCAGATTCTGCAGTGCCAGTGCCTTTGATACCAATATTCTGAGGTGTTGCATCAACGAAAACGATACTACCTACACTTGCTGACAACACTTTAATAATACCTGTAGCGGAAAGGTTTTTACCCCCTACATCTGCAGTAACAGTAATATTGTCATCACCGACACATCCTTTTGCGAGATAGGTACTCGTTGCTTGGCCGCCGACTGCGGTAACAGGAGTACTTAACACTGCTTCTGGTGTCGCCTTATTTGAACAAGTTGAAGCAAATTTAACATCCACAGGCTCGGTAAATGGATTACCGTTACTATCCTGAAGAAGGACAGAAATCGTTGCAGTTCCTCCTGCTGATAATGTGGTAGCACTCACATCTGCTTTGCCTGACACGAAGGGCGAGCCACTTCCCATTAATACATTGGTAGCGCCCACTACAAAGACTTGCTCACCAAACTCACCCGTGTTCAACGATGCTTTTGCAGTACCCGCACCAGGAAGACTTCCCGCATATAAATTAACGCTAGCTTTGCCATTAATATCTGTAATGGCAGTTTTTACTGGTAGATCGCCAATTGTTGTATCAAAAGTAACAATGGCTGCTTTTGATAATCCAGTTACTGTTGCAGTTAAAATGCCAGGTGTAGTCGACGTAATACTATCAATCGCATTACCAGCAGAGTCTGTCAGTTTTAGAGTAACTTGAGCTCCCCCATTAGCGGCTCCGCCATCTCCTTTAGTTTTAAAATCAAAAGGATCAGATGTTACAGCTGCTCCACTAGCGGGTGTATATGTTGCAGTAATCCGACCAGAACCGAGCTTGTTTCCAGGTAAAACATCAATGGAAACTTTTCCATCTGCATTAGTGACACCACTTTCAGGTGTTAGAACTCCATCACCTTCTAAATTAAAAATAATTCGCCCCACAAAAGGGCTTCCATTTTTAGTTAATTCTGCATTCAATTTCCCAGGAACAGCATTCGAAACTTCAGTTATCGGTTGCCCACTTGAATTTGTCAGCCCCAGTTTAATGACATATTTATCTGATGGAGTGGTACCAGAGCCATCATCGGAGATACTGCCTCCGCCTCCACATGCAACCAAAAAAAGTGAACATAGTCCTGCGAGAAAAACCTTATACGCTGACTTCATTGTCAGGCTCCCTGTTATTCTAATGATAATACTAAGATTGACGCTTATAACTTATAGGCTAACATTACACAATTTTCACGTAACTTTTCCATTACTCTCTTATTTTATTTTGCATATTTTGAACTTAGTTTAACATTAGAACTCATTTAAACTTCTGCATTTTCTTGCTAGTCTTGTCGTCGCCAATATTAGAACGTATAAAAAACACACAGGAACCCCCATGGCAACCTCATCACAACATAAACTCGGCCTTACCAGTAAAATTTTAATCGGCATGGTTACGGGTATTGCAATTGGACTATTTCTACGTAATTACTTTCCGGATAGTGCATTTATTAAGGACTATATTACCAACGGCTTTTTACATGTTATCGGTACGATTTTCATCTCAAGTTTAAAAATGTTAGTCGTTCCACTGGTATTTATTTCCTTAGTCTGTGGGACATGTTCCTTAAGTGAACCCTCAAAATTAGGGCGATTAGGCGGCAAAACATTAGCCTTTTATTTATTCACAACCGCTATAGCCTTAGTACTAGCTATTATCAGTGCAGTGATAGTCCACCCGGGTAATGCTTCACTCGCGTCAGAGAAAATGCATTACGTTGCAAAAGAAGCGCCGAGTCTCGCTGATGTGTTAATCAGCATAGTGCCGACCAATCCAATGCAAGCCATGAGCGAAGGCAATATGCTGCAAATCATCATTTTTGCAGTGATTTTTGGGTTTGCTATCGCTCATATTGGCGAGCGTGGTAAACGTATTGCTGTATTGTTTGAAGATTTAAACGAAGTGATTATGCGCGTAGTTACCCTGATTATGCAGCTTGCGCCTTACGGTGTTTTTGCTCTAATGGGTAAACTTGCCTTAACTCTCGGCGTAGAAACTTTCAGCAGCGTGGTTCAGTATTTCTTTGTCGTACTCGTCGTATTGCTTATTCACGCTTTTATTGTATATCCCATTTTACTTAAGGTGTTTTCAGGTTTAAGTCCGTTGATCTTTATTCGCAAAATGCGCGATGTACAGTTATTTGCCTTTTCCACCGCCAGCTCTAACGCTACCTTACCTATTACCATAGAAGCTTCAGAACACCGACTTGGTGTAGATAATAAAATCGCCTCTTTTACCCTGCCATTAGGTGCCACCATTAACATGGATGGCACGGCTATTATGCAAGGTGTCGCAACGGTATTTATCGCTCAAGTATTTGGTATTGAGTTAACCATTACCGATTATGCGGCGGTGGTTGTAACCGCGACTCTGGCCTCGATTGGTACTGCAGGCGTCCCTGGTGTTGGCCTCATAATGCTCGCGATGGTGCTTAACCAAGTTGGCCTCCCCGTTGAAGGTATTGCATTAATTATTGGTGTCGACCGACTACTGGATATGGTTCGTACCGCAGTAAACGTCACTGGCGATTGTGTGGCCACAGTCGTGATCGCTAAATCAGAAGGCGAATTTAATGAAACCGTCTTTAATAATACTCAAGCTGGCAAAGTTGCCCCAAGCTTCGATGAGCAAGTCCATAAAATAGATTAAAAATATCTCTATAATTTATCGTTTATGTGATCATTCCAAGCCCAACATTGTTGGGCTTGTTTATTCTGCAATATCACCATTCTGTGAACAAGCAAATAGAATAGTCCTTTAATCATCGCTATATTAGCCTGCATCAATATTGGCGTTGGAGAAGATTATGTGGTGGAGAGTGAGTTGGATGATTGTCGCCTTTTGGCTGTTAAGCGCACATTTTTTACGGTATGACCAGCTTGTATTCACAAGCCTTTTTGCTATAGCACCTTGTTTCCTGCTTATTAAACAACCACTTGTGATTCGAATAGTTCAAGCCGCTTTGTTTATCAGTGTCATCACCGTTTGGGGAACCACTGCAATCGATGCTGTACAGATACGGCTCGCCCATGGAGAGCCTTGGTTAAGACTGGCGATCATCATGGGTAGCGTAATGCTATTTAGTTTAGGTGCAGTGTGGAGCGGCAACGGCATCTGGAGTAAAGCGAAATAAAGGCAATAGCCATTAAAAATGCATTAAAGATAATGACTTTAAAGACAATGGATTAGTACTTATTTTCGCCACTAACGAACCTTGGTCAGCCGAGGTTAAGTTCCTTGTGGGTAAGATAAGACAATATTTGGCTCCCGCGTATAATTTGCGTACACTGAGTCCAGTCGACGTTAAGGCATGAGTATTATGAGAATTTTGGTTGTTGAAGATGATCTTATTTTATCCCATCATCTAAAAGTGCAGTTAAGCGATTTGGGCAACCAAGTTCAAGTGGCCCTCACTGCCAAAGAAGGTTTTTTCCAAGCAACCAATTACCCTATAGATGTTGCCATTGTCGATTTAGGTTTACCCGATCAAGATGGTATTAGTCTTATCCAACAATTACGTGAAGAAGGCGTTAAAGCCCCCATTCTTATCCTCACAGCGAGGGTGAATTGGCAAGATAAAGTTGAAGGCCTCAATGCGGGCGCTGACGATTATTTAGTTAAACCCTTCCAAAAAGAAGAACTTGTCGCAAGACTTGACGCCTTAGTCAGACGTAGCGCCGGCTTTGTCAAACCAGTCATTACCAGTGGTGAGTTAAAACTTGATCTTGCCGCTAAACAAGTAACGCTCGGCAATGACATTATGGAAGTCACCGCCTTCGAGTACCTTATCCTCGAATATTTAATGCGCCATTGTCATGAAGTCGTCGCAAAACAGCGGCTATTAGATGTCATTTATGGCGACAAAGAAGGCGATCCTAATACTATCGAAGTGATGGTGAGTCGCTTACGTAAAAAACTCACCCGCGATGGCATTGATAATCCGATAGCCACAATCCGTGGCCAAGGATATAAATTTAATCTGCCATGCAACTAAGGCTCAAATTCAAGAAACGTCTGCTTACCCGGATGTTTCTCACCTCGTTATCTATCATCACCTTAGTAGGGTTTGGCCTCGCTTGGATGGTCAACATTCTGCATGCGCAAAATAGCTATAACGAAGAAACCGCCCAGCTTATCGCCGAAATTCCACAAGTTGCCGCCGAGCTTAGAGAACATGATCTTATTCCTGATACCAGTGCTTGGTTAGAGGAAAACAACAAGCAAGAGCGGTATGTAATCGCAAGTTGTGATGAGAAGTTTAAACAAGTATGGACCTCATCCCTCGCTGTTGACCGTGGCCTCTTCGATACCTGCGAACGTTTCAACGAAATCCGTAACGACTCTCCGCCCTATTACCTCACCATGGCCGATGACAGAGGTTACTTTGTGTATTTGCTCGCGGTAGAAATCGCTGGCGTACATTACAACCTGCTTGTAATGAAAGATGCAGCCAAGCTCGAGCAGGAATACAGCAAATTCAGTAAACGCACCTATATCCGTCTGGCCATGGTGCTCGCTCTCGCACTGATTCTGCTGGTCAGTGCGGCATATTGGGGGATGCGTCCACTCGTAAGGATGCAAAACGAGTTGCAGTCGATAAACCAAGGTAAGACTAAGTCACTTTCAGAAGGTTACCCCGTTGAGCTTGAAGGCGTAACTCAAGCGCTTAACCAACTATTACAGCAATCGAGCGCCCAACAACAACGCTATCAAAACGCGATGAACGATCTGGCGCACAGCTTAAAAACTCGTCTTGCAGCCGTTCACGCCATTACCGATGATACAAGTCTGACAAAGCAATCTGCCAATGAAAAAATCATGGAGCAGATCAGCCAAATGGATCAGCTGGTTAAATATCAACTAAAACGCGCCATGTTAGGTCGCCAGGGATTAAAGCAGGAACACACCGCGATTGCCCCACTTGTTGAGCAACTCGCACAAATGCTATTTAAAATTTACCGTGACAAACAGGTGAAATTTAAAGCCAACATATCGACTAATTTATTGTTTCCCGGTAATAAAGGCGATTTAATGGAACTCTGCGGTAACTTAATGGAAAACGCCTTCAGGCTATGTATTAGCCAAGTACAGGTAACAGCACATTTTAATCAGCAGGGTGATTTTGAATTGATCGTCGAAGATGATGGCCCAGGCGTAGAAGAACAACTTAGGCAAAAAATCATTCAGCGCGGCGTAAGAGCCGACAGCCAATCGCCAGGGCAAGGGATTGGCTTAGCCGTATGTGATGAAATTGTCAGTAGTTATGGCGGAAGTCTAAATATTGAAGAAAGCCATCTTGAAGGCGCGCGATTCAGAATTACCATCCCAACCTAACTATCCTATGCATAAACAGCATAAAGCTGCTCGGCGCGATTAAACATCACCCAAGAGGTGGCAATGTACTTATCATTACTGATAGGCATATTGCCACGATGGGAATGAGTAAAACCTGCTGGCGCAATCACCATTGTGCCTTTTTTAGGTGCGATTTTACGCTGCTGATAATAAAACTCGGTCTCGCCGCCCTCTTCTACATCATTTAAATAAAACATGTAAAGCACCACACGGTGTAAGGCCTCGTTGTGGTTAAGCTGAGGAAATTGCTCTGAATGCCAGTGGGGATATCCACCTTTATTCTTTTGATATTTCTGAATATTAATACTACCACTGCGGTATAAATATTTGACCAATGCTTCGGCTCTCGGCTTACCAAGACGCTCAAAATTCGTTGGCGTTAGAGTCACAGCTTGACCTTGTTCATCACTAACAGAAACCGCCACCGCCCCCATCAACGCCATCGAATATTGAGTAAAATAATCAGCGATCCCCTTAAGGGTATAAGATAACAACTCATTCTTAAGTGGCTGTAAATCTATGAAATTATCTAGTGTAAGATCTCGACTGATCTTTTTTTCAAGATCTACCCCATTACCGGTTTGCCCATCAACCACACCTGAGTGGTTTTCGAACGCAAGAATGAGACGATCACATAAGTCTTCAGGTATCGCATTAGGGTATACTTCGATAAAATCCATATAGGCTCAATGCTTCGGTTATTTTCCAATCTTACTATGCTGACATGTTAGTTAAGTAATTGTAAAGCTGCACCATTGATATAAAATAACTCCATTGGCTTCACGATAACAAAAATATGAAAAAAAGCTGTAAAGTATCAATTCATCAATTACAAGTGGGTAATTTTGTGCGGTTACCCGTTGCTTGGAAAGATCATCCTTTTTTATTCAGTAGCTTTCACATAAAACAGGCTGCGCAAATTGAATTAATTAAAAATCTCGGTATTGAACACGTAATTGTCGATTTAGAGCGCAGTGAAACCGCACCGTTAAATCCTGAGGCCATTAATCCTATCAAGCTGCCACCGAGTCCTGAACTGCACGATCTTAAAAATGATATGGATGTCTATAAGGCTGAGCAAATCGAAGTCCAGAAAAAACTACGCCGAGATATTCATAAAACGGAACAAAACTTCACCCGTTCAGTGGCCATGATGCGCAGTATGATTTCTAAACTACGCAATCGGCCGTTGAATGCCGTTGATGATGCTAAGGTGTTAGTCCACAGTATGGTGGAACAGCTGTTAACTTCCGATAATCTAGTACTGCACTTAATGAGTGACGCCAAACAGGATGAGAGTATTTACTACCATTCGTTAAACGTTGCCATACTGGCCATGCTGATTGCCAAAGAGATGGAATGGGATCGAAGTGAAATTGAATTAATCGGTTTAAGTGCGCTATTTCATGATGTGGGTAAACTCAAAGTGCCACCGCAGATTTTGAAAAAGACCACACCTTGGTCTGCGCCTGAGCTTAATTTTATTAAGCAACATCCCCTTCTTGGGATTGATTTACTCAAACTGGCTGAGAATTTCCCTGAGGCTGCCTTCCCTGCTATCACCAATCACCATGAGTTTCTTGATGGCACAGGTTACCCCAAGGGATTGCAGGAAACGGATCTTGATAAGATGTCCCAGCTATTAGCAGTAGTGAATGAATATGACTCCCTGTGCTACCCAGGTAATCAGGGTAAAGCTCGTATGCCATACGCCGCGTTGGGACACTTGTATAAACAATATAAAACAAAATTAAATCAGGAATATATTGGCAAAATGATCAAGATGCTTGGCATTTATCCCCCCGGAAGTGTGGTGGAATTGTCAAGCGGCCAATATGCGATGGTGATGTCGGTCAATCTGCAAAAGCTACTTTGCCCTAAAATCCTCGTTTACGATGCATTAGTGCCAAAAGATCAAGCGCCTATCGTTGATCTTGAAATCGAAGGGATCAGTATTGTCCGCTGCCTTCCTCCCGCGGCACTACCTGAAAAAGTTCACGAATATCTCAACCCTCGAGAACGAGTCAGTTATTACTTTGGTGGCGATAGCCGCAAATAACCCCCATAGAAAAGCCGGAGAAACTCCGGCTTTTTGCTAATACTTTGCGATTAAATCAAATTGGCCAATTACAGCCAATGCTTACGCTTAAAGAAAAAGTAAGTCCCCGCAGCGCTCGCAAGCATCATTAGAATCGCCATCGGATAACCATATTGCCATTCTAGCTCGGGCATACCATTAAAGTTCATTCCGTAGCTACTCGCGATCAGTGTCGGAGGCAGAAAGACAACGGCAGCGACCGAGAAAATTTTGATGATCTTATTCTGCTGTAATCCACTAAAACCCATCGCAGCATCCAGCAAGAAGTTTAACTTGTCGAAGATAAACTGGCTGTGAGGCATTAAAGACTCAATGTCCGAGAGCATTTCACGTAAGTCTTTTAAGTGTTCATCGGATAATTGCCCGCGGTAATATCGCTGCATATAACGTAGTGAGCGCTGGGTATCGAGCAAACTTAAGCGAATCTTACCATTGGAGTCTTCTTGCAACGTGATCAGCTTAAACACATCATCGAGCTCTTCACTGTCAAAAACCTGCTCACCGACATTTTCAAGCACGGTATACACGTCTTCGATCAAATCAGAGAGATAATCCACTTTTAAATTAAATAGTTCGAGAAACAATTCCTGAGGGGTTGATACTTCTAGCCGACCTAACCGCAGATAGTTTCGTAATAGGCGGATAAGTCCGACATCCTCTTCGCGGATAGTCAGTAGAAAATTAGTACGCAGGTTAAAGGAAACGTTCACCCCACGCACATCTTGCCCCACCCGTTGTGGGAATAAGGAATTGATATGCAGCCCGTCGCTGTTTTGATAAAAACGTGCCGACGCCTCAATCTCGTTGATATCTTCTTCGTCTGGCACTTCTTCAACTGAAAAATGACTTAACCACTCTCGCTCTGCATCATCAGGTTTATAAAGATCCAACCATATGGTCGACGCCGGAATACTGTCCTGAGTGTTAATCTCTGTCACCGTCAACTGACGGTTTTTATAGACGTAGGCAGTAATCATGTGTCCTCCTGAAAAAAACTTAAGCTAAAAAGTCCACTTAAGTGCAGGCTAAAAAATTGTCGCTAGTTTAACGCATAACTTCGCAATGAAAAGGCGGGAGAGATAAATTCGTAAAATAAATATGCCTTAGTCTTCGAGGATCTCTAGTCGCTCAGCATTTGAAAAACGAATATGTACCCCCTCAACCGTGACCATCTTTGCTTCTGAGATATCGCCTTTACGGGCATGATAAACACCGAAACTGTCACCCGATGGGGATACAATTGTCACGGTCACCACTTTATGCTGATCGTGCCAATACCACACACTGTAGCTTAAAACACAAAGCCCCAGCAGTAAAAATACCCCACTGATAGCGTAGCGCCGCAATAGGCTCGGCAACACAGGCGTATTTTGTAATGACGCTTGAACCACACCAGGCTTACGTTTAGCGAGCAGCAAAATCGCCATAATGATGACGGCGAGGGTGAGCAGCAGTTTTGTTAACAAGGTACACTCCAGAGGAACTAACTCGCCGTAGTATAATCGACAAATAAAAGGGAAACTGTCATTAAGATCAAGCTTATGAAACTCTTACTCAGGGGCTTGGACATTAATTTTGAATCGAAGATAACACCAAAAGATGACAAACAAAGGAAAGTTAACAATCCTCAAATTGTTTTGCCATCCTGCGAATTTGAGTTAACAGCACACCGTGACGATTACGTTCAGCACACAGTTTTTGATGAACAGGATCTGATGGATTACCAACAAGTATAATTCGCACTTGATAGCCAAGGGCTTTGGCTGCGGCCTCGTAAGCCATGTACTCCCAGCGGCAGAGATTAGTATTATCACAAATCACCACAGGCTGGGCATTGCTGAGTGCTTGAATAAATGCAGTTAAATTACGTTGATGGTATTCGGAAAGTTTTTTCGCATCGAATCGATACACCTCTCCCTCGTAGAAAAAACTGTCGGTCGAGAAAATACCACCTTGACGGACGCGCAGCGCATATTCTAACGGCAGATTAGCGACAAACTGTTCAACCCAATAGGATTTACCGCAGCCCGGCAAGCCACGCATGATAATCGCCAGTTTTTGCGCCATGGGCTCGTTGCTCATTCTTTTAAATCAGACTCGGCTAAATCGGAGCCAATAACACGCCCAGCAAGAATTGTATCGACTAATCTAGGTACGATATTCCCTGCCTTACCGGTTAAATGATATTGAAACTGGCTGTGTCTATCAGGCGATTGTAAATTAACCTCGACAGTTTGCGCCCCATGATGATTTGCCGTGTCAACAAAACCCGCAGCGGGATATACCGTGCCCGAGGTACCAATGGCGATAAATAAATCACAGTTATCGAGCGCATCGTGAATTCTATCCATGCCTAACGGCATTTCACCAAACCACACCACATGGGGACGTAACCTTTGTGCAGGAATACAACACGTACAACAGTTGTTTACCCCAAAGGGTTCTCTTAATAAAAAGGTCTGACGGGAGCGAGGACAGCGGCCTTTAGATAATTCCCCATGCATATGCAGTAAGCGACGCGATCCAGCCCGCTCATGTAAATTATCAATATTTTGGGTGACAACCAATAACTGTCCAGAAAACTCAGCCTCTAACTTGGCTAACGCCTCATGAGCCGCATTAGGCATCACAGTACCACTGTGTAACTGCTCCCAACGGCTATTATAGAAACGTTCAACAAGCTCGGCATCTCGGGCATAACCTTCGGGGGTGGCTACATCTTCAATATGATGCTCCTCCCACAATCCATCTTGATCGCGAAAAGTTCGTAATCCCGACTCGGCAGAAATACCCGCGCCAGTTAATACCACAATATGTTTGTACATACTGTTTCCTTTTATTGTAATTATTCTATTTATTGTCCCGAATTTTTCGCATCCTGAACATTATTCCTTGGTATAACCTTACAAAAACTATGCTTGAATTGCCGCAATTTATTGCGATTTCACGCTCAGTAACACAATTTATCTGCATATAGCCCCATAAAGCTAGAACAAAGGTTTAAGTTTTTAATTTGAGCCTCTATAATGGCAATCACTATCCACGGATGAACCTATTGGTTCTGCAATCAAGAGATTAGCAATGACAGATGGAAATCAAGCGCTAAAAAAAGCCGGTTTGAAAATCACCCTGCCACGAGTCAAGATCCTAGAACTGATGCAAGGACCTGAAAACCAACATATCAGTGCAGAAGACTTATATAAGAAACTGCTCGATTTAGGCGAAGAAATTGGTCTAGCGACAGTTTACCGTGTATTAAACCAGTTTGATGATGCCGGCATAGTCAGTCGTCACCACTTTGAAAGTGGTAAAGCCGTGTTCGAGTTATCGACTCAGCATCACCACGATCACTTAGTTTGCCTGTCTTGCGGTAAAGTAATTGAATTTTCAGATGAAGTGATCGAACGTCGTCAAGAAGAATTGGCCAGTAAACATAATATTAAGCTGACAAACCACAGTTTATATTTGTACGGCCATTGCACAAATGACACCTGTGATCATAACGACGAATAAGTTCGCTCGAAGGCATATTTCAATAGTGTCTTAGCTGTAAGCTATATCATAAAAAAACCAGCCATCGGCTGGTTTTTTATTAAAATACAAATGGTTAGTTATAAAGTTTTTGCGTAGACGTTGACTTTATACCCCATAAACTCGCTAGGTTCACGCCAATGCATTCCTATGCGTTTAGCCACTGCTTCAGAACCTAAATTCCCCTCTAAGATCAAAGCGATGATTTGCGTAATGCCAAACTGCGGGAACACGCTGATTGCTGCTTGAGCAGCTTCGGTACCGATGCCTTTACCCCAATATTCAGGAAAATAACGATAGCCAATTTCGACTTCGTTAAACTCAGGAATAAATTTTGGCCCACAAAAACCAATCACCTTGCTATCAGCCTTATGCTCAACAGCCCAGCGGCCAAATCCCCGTTGTTGATAATCCTGAAGGATCACATTGTGGAACAGTTCACGAGCTTGCTCACGCTCAGTAAAAGGCTCGGTTGGAATGTATTTCAACATCGCAGAGTTACTGTTCATCAAATAGAGGGCATCGATATCCTGCTCGGTAAAGGGTCTAAGAATTAAACGCTCTGTCTGTATAATCATATTGGCTTCCTTCATATTGCCCTCTATATACTCACTCATGTCCAGCTTAGCAACTAACGATGAAAATCACCGCTACGCTCTGGCTGATAAACAATTTCTTCAATACGGACTTTTACCATTGAGCCCCCAGGGCCTGGCCACTCGATTTCATCACCTTGTGATAAGCCCAATAAGGCGCTGCCTACGGGAGCGAGGATGGAAATCGTGCCCTCACCCGTCGCATCCTTAGGATAAACTAAACGCAAACAAAAAGTGTCGTTACTGGATGACACACTAAATTTCACTTCAGAATTCATCGTCACCACATTAGCGGGCATCTGCGCTGCGGGCACAATGTCTGCTCGGTCGAGTTCCGCCTCCAATGCTGCACGTCCCGGAAATGCATTCGCAGGTAATGACTCCAGCAGACGCTCGAGTCTTTCTAAATCGATTTCTGAAATAATAATCTTTGGCGTTTTCACAGTCTTTCCCTCATGTAAATAGATGCCCCTTAGGGTTAGCCATCTGCTCTGGGCTTATCCTCCCCCAATGGGATAAGCCCATAAAAAATACGCTCGCAGCTTAATGCCGCAATCGTGTGATAATTAAGTACAAGATTTATAGCTGAACAGCCATGGTGCCATAAGCGTAAGGCTTAGGGTTGTGGCTCTACGGATACATTTGCACGTCAATCAGATTATGACGCCCAGTAGAGAACCCCAATCTAACCCTTTGCCAACTAAAATGCTAGCCTGCATGGTGTTAGCTTTGTCCATTCTCACACTTCCACCAGAGTACTGGCTAACAGATGCACAATAAAAAAGGCGCCTTAGGCGCCTTTTCGTGTGTTAACGGTTAGATTACCAACCGGTTTTAGCACGCAGCGCTTTGCCGATATCCGCTAACGAGCGGACAGTGGTCACGCCCGCTGCTTCTAATGCAGCAAATTTGTCAGCAGCAGTACCTTTACCGCCTGCGATAATCGCACCCGCGTGACCCATACGCTTACCCGCAGGAGCAGTAACACCCGCGATGTAAGAAACAACTGGTTTAGTCACGTTAGCTTTGATGTATGCCGCCGCTTCTTCTTCAGCAGTACCACCGATTTCACCAATCATCACGATGGCTTCAGTCTGTGGATCGTTTTGGAACATTTCCAATACGTCGATGAAGTTAGTGCCTGGGATTGGGTCACCACCAATACCTACGCAAGTAGATTGGCCGAAACCTTCGTCAGTGGTTTGCTTAACCGCTTCATAGGTCAGCGTACCAGAACGAGAAACGATACCCACTTTACCTTTTAAGTGGATGTGACCTGGCATAATACCAATCTTACATTCACCTGGGGTGATAACACCTGGGCAGTTTGGACCGATCATGCGAACGCCAGTTTCTTCTAGCTTCACTTTCACTTCCAGCATATCCAGTGTTGGGATACCTTCAGTGATACAAACGATAAGCTCAATACCACCGTCGATAGCTTCGAGGATAGCGTCTTTACAGAAAGGCGCTGGAACGTAGATAACAGAAGCCGTTGCGCCAGTCGCAGCCACAGCGTCTTTCACAGTGTTGAACACTGGCAGACCTAAGTGCTCGCTGCCGCCTTTACCTGGAGATACACCACCGACCATTTGCGTACCGTAATCGATAGCTTGTTGAGAGTGGAAAGTACCTTGACCACCGGTAAAGCCTTGGCAAATTACCTTGGTATCTTTGTTGATTAATACAGACATTATTTGCCCTCCGCAGCTTTAACTACTTGCTCAGCCGCATCAGTCAGACTGTTAGCTGCAATGATATCAAGACCTGATTTAGCTAATACTTCACGGCCTAATTCAGCGTTAGTACCTTCTAAACGCACGACAACTGGAACTTTAACGCCAACTTCTTTAACCGCGCCAATGATACCTTCTGCGATCATGTCACAACGTACGATACCACCGAAGATGTTAACCAGAACGGCTTTAACATTGCTGTCAGACAGAATGATCTTGAATGCTTCAGCAACACGTTCTTTCGTCGCGCCACCACCTACGTCGAGGAAGTTAGCTGGCTTGCCACCGTGCAGGTTAACGATGTCCATCGTACCCATCGCCAGACCAGCACCGTTCACCATACAACCTACGTTTCCGTCCAACGCAACATAGTTCAGTTCGAACATTGCAGCGTGAGCTTCACGGGCGTCATCCTGTGATGGATCGTGCATTGCTTTGATTTTTGGTTGACGGAACAGTGCGTTGCCATCAATACCAATTTTGCCGTCTAAGCAGTGCAGGTTACCTTCAGTGGTGATAACCAGTGGGTTGATTTCCAGCAGTGCGAAATCGTGATCAACGAACATCGTTGCCAGACCCATGAAAATCTTGGTGAATTGCTTCATTTGAGTTGGGTTTAAGCCCAGTTTGAAGCCAAGATCACGCGCTTGGTATGGCTGAGGACCCGTCAGGGGATCGATGATCGCTTTGTGAATGAGTTCTGGCGTTTCTTCGGCCACTTTCTCAATCTCTACACCGCCTTCAGTTGATGCCATAAACACCACACGACGGGTGCTACGGTCAACTACTGCACCTAAGTACAGTTCGTTAGCGATGTCGGTGCAGCTTTCTACTAAAATTTTAGCAACTGGCTGACCTTTCTCATCTGTTTGATAAGTCACCAGATTTTTGCCTAACCAGTGTTCGGCAAAAGCTCTGATTTCTTCTTTATCGCCAGTGACTTTAACGCCACCCGCTTTACCGCGGCCGCCTGCGTGTACTTGACACTTAACAACCCATAAATTTCCGCCAATACGGCCAGCTGCTTCTACAGCTTCTTGGGCTGTATCACAAGCAAAACCTTCTGACACTGGTAAACCATATTCGGCAAATAAGGATTTTGCCTGATACTCATGCAAATTCATGATGATCTATCCGTATACTTCTAATCAAATCCAACTGGCCCGTTTGGACCAGTCACGAGGGTATGTCTTACTTTTGTCTTTAATAAACTCTTTAAACTGAATCGTTTATTGAGTTGAATTACAGATCAAGCAGCAGACGAGTTGGGTCTTCCAAGAAGTCTTTAATGGCGACTAAGAAGCCAACTGACTCACGGCCATCAATAATACGATGGTCATATGAGAGAGCTAGGTACATCATGGGCAGGATTTCAACCTGACCATTGACTGCCATTGGGCGATCTTTAATGGCGTGCATGCCTAAAATTGCGCTTTGTGGCAGGTTTAAAATTGGGGTAGACATTAACGAGCCAAATACACCACCGTTAGTCACAGTGAAGTTACCGCCAGTCATATCTGCCACAGTCAGCTTGCCATCACGGCCTTTGATCGCCAGATCGCGTACTGCTTTTTCGATATCAGCCAAGCTCATGGTATCGGTGTCACGTAGCACTGGTGTTACCAGACCACGCGGCGTAGATACTGCGATGCTCACATCAAAATAGTTGTGATAAACGATATCGTCACCGTCGATTGACGCGTTCACTTCTGGGAAACGTTTCAGGGCTTCAGTCACCGCTTTCACGTAGAAAGACATGAAACCTAAACGGATACCGTGGCGCTTTTCAAAGATATCTTGGTATTGCTTACGGATATCCATGATGGGCTTCATGTTCACTTCGTTAAACGTCGTGAGCATCGCGGTAGAGTTTTTCGCTTCTAATAAACGGTTAGCGATAGTCTTACGTAAACGTGTCATAGGTACACGCTTCTCGCTACGACCTGCCGCTAAAGGTTGTACCGCTGGAGCCGCAGGGGCAGCAGCCGCTTTAGGCGCAGACTTAATAAAGGCTTCAACGTCTTCTTTAGTGATACGGCCACCGACACCAGTGCCCTTCACTTTGCTCGCATCAACATTGTGTTCAGCCAGTAAACGGCGTACTGATGGGCTTAACGCATCGTTAGACTCTTCTGTCGCAGCAGCAGGTGCAGCAGCTTCAGCTTGCGCTTTAGTCACTTCTTGTCCAGAAACCGCGCCAGCAATGAACTTAGCAATCACTTGCTCGCCCAGAACGGTGTCACCTTCGTGGAATAGAAATTCACCAATATGACCATCTTCTGGTGCAACCACTTCTAGCACCACTTTGTCAGTTTCAATATCAACCAGATTTTGATCACGAGAAACTTGTTCACCCACTTTTACGTGCCAAGTGGCGATAGTTGCGTCGGCAACAGATTCTGGCAGTACGGGTACCTTGATTTCGATACTCATGAAAAACGATCCTTTTTATAAAATGTCTATGACTACAGTCTTATCAATTAGAGCTTTAACGCACTGTTCACTAAAGATTCTTGTTGGTGAGCATGCAGCTCTGGGTAACCACAAGCTGGTGCAGCAGACGCTTCACGGCCAGCATAGGTCAGTTTTGCACCCGCAGGGATAGCAGCCCAGAAGTGATGTTGGCTAGAGTACCAAGCACCTTGGTTTTGCGGCTCTTCCTGACACCATACAAAATCCTTCACATGTTGGTAATCAGCTAAGGCTGCAACCATTTCTTCATGCGGGAACGGATATAACTGTTCGACACGGATTATTGCGACGTTATTGATATTTTCTTTACGGCGTTTTTCCAGCAGCTCGAAGTATACCTTACCGCTACAGAACACCACGCGATCGACCTTGCTCGCCTCTAACGTATCGATTTCACCGATCACGTTTTGGAAACTGCCATTAGCCAATTCTTCCATGCTAGAAACCGCTAATGGGTGACGTAGCAATGATTTAGGTGACATAACCACCAGTGGACGACGCATTGGGCGCACCACTTGGCGACGCAGCATATGGTAAACCTGAGCTGGCGTTGATGGCACACACACTTGCATGTTGTGGTTAGCACACAACTGCAAGAAACGCTCTAAACGGGCGCTTGAGTGTTCTGGACCTTGGCCTTCATAGCCATGTGGTAGCAGCATGGTCAGACCGCATAGACGGCCCCACTTCTGCTCACCAGAGGACAAGAACTGGTCGATAACCACTTGCGCACAGTTGGCAAAGTCACCGAATTGAGCTTCCCAAATCGCCAGACCGCCGGGTTCCGCGGTTGCATAACCGTATTCGAAGGCGAGTACTGACGCTTCAGACAATACTGAGTCAGTGATGTCGATTGGGCCTTGGTTTTCGGCAATATTACGCAGTGGTAAATACGTAGTCGCATCGTTTTGGTTGTGCAGAACCGCATGACGGTGGAAGAAGGTTCCACGACCAGAGTCTTGACCAGTAATACGAACACGTTGTTTATCTTCAAGAATCGTTGCGTAAGCTAAGGTTTCAGCAAAGCCCCAGTCGAGTAACTTCTCACCTTTTGCCATCGCGACGCGGTCACTATAAATCTTAGCAACACGGGATTGCAGTGAATGGCTTTCAGGCACGTAGCTCAATTTATCGGCTAGTTTCTGCAAACGTTCGATAGGCAGTGAAGCGTCATAGGCTTCATCCCATTCGCGACCAATGTAAGGAGTCCAATCCACGGTGTGCAGTGTCATTGGGCGCCATTCTTTCACTACGCAATCACCTTGATCTAAGGCATCACGATAAGTGTTGATCATGCTGGTCACATCATCGGCAGCAATGGTATTTTCTGCGATCAGTTTGTCAGCGTAAATCTTACGTGGCGTTGGGTGTTTCTTGATCTTGGCATACATCAGTGGCTGAGTTGCACTTGGCTCATCAGCTTCGTTGTGGCCATGACGGCGGTAACACACTAAATCAATCACCACATCACGTTTAAATTCGTTACGGTAATCAACGGCCAACTGCGCAACAAAGGCAACCGCTTCTGGATCATCTGAATTTACGTGGAAAATCGGCGCCTGTACCATCTTAGCGATGTCAGTACAGTATTCAGTTGAACGCACATCGTGGTGATTTGAAGTGGTAAAGCCCACTTGATTGTTGACAACGATGCGGATACTACCACCCACTTTAAAGCCACGGGTCTGAGACATGTTGAATGTCTCTTGTACGATACCTTGACCAGTAATGGCAGAGTCACCGTGGATTGTGATTGGCATCACCTGTAAACCATCTTTACAACCGCGGCGGTCTTGACGAGCACGTACAGACCCCATAACCACAGGGTTAACGATTTCAAGGTGAGACGGGTTAAAGGCCAGCGCTAAATGCACATTGCCACCCGGTGTTTCAAAGTCAGATGAAAAACCTTGGTGGTATTTCACGTCACCAGAACCATGAGTATCAGCATGCTTACCCGCAAACTCATCAAACAGTTCAGCAGGACGCTTACCTAATACGTTCACAAGGACGTTCAAACGACCGCGGTGAGCCATACCGACGACGATTTCTTTAGTGCCCGCTTCACCTGCACGATAAATAATTTCGCGCATCATAGGTACTAGTGCATCACCGCCTTCTAACGAGAAACGTTTCGCACCTGGGAATTTAGCACCTAAGTATTTTTCAATGCCTTCAGCAGCATTTAGGCCTTCAAGAATGCGGGTCTTAACGTTTTTATCGTAGTTAGCTTTACCTAAGGATGGTTCGAGACGTTGTTGGATCCAACGCTTTTCATCGGTGTCGGTAATATGCATGTATTCGGCGCCGATAGAACCACAGTAAGTGGCTTTTAGCGCTTTGACTAAATCAGCCAACTTCATGGTTTCGCCGCCATGGGCGAATGAGCCAGTGTTGAACTCACGCTCCATGTCTTCTTTAGTTAGACCGTGGAATGCGGGATCTAAATCGGCAACAGGTTCACGTTTCCACAAACCTAACGGGTCAAGGTTAGCACCTTGGTGACCACGGAAACGGTGGGCGTTGATTAGCTGTAGCACTTTAACTTGCTTAGCATCCAACTCAGGATCGGTCACACGAGCTGCGCTCTTATGACGTCCTTCCATCGCTAAACTGCGAAAATAATCACGTACTTTTGAGTGGGCCGCTTCTGGCGCGTCTTTAGAGGCACCGTTCACCGGAGGGAGATTATCAAAAACCGCACGCCAATCGTCAGAAACTGACTGAGGGTCTTCTTGATAGGCTTCATACATCTCTTCTACGTAGGTCGAATTTGCACCACTTAAGTGAGATGATTCGAGCCAGGCTTTCATGATGCCTTGGTGCATTTCTATTCCTTTCAAACTTTATACACGTGCTTAGCCATAGTTTTTTTATGTGATCTCAGGTCAGTACCTTTGATACATAATTTCTGCCGCCCCTAGAATATCCAGATTTCACGGCGCGTTGTCTTCCATTACATACACAAAAGAGCCACCTTCTATGCCCAGAAAGTGACTCTTTGAGAGCTATATTATTATTGGTTTCAGCTCAGGTTCTCGCATTACACCGCTCGCTTAAGCAGCATTGACTTAATATGACCGATTGCTTTGGTCGGATTAAGTCCTTTTGGACAAACGTCAACGCAGTTCATGATGCCGTGGCAACGGAACACGCTGTAGGCGTCGTCCAGCTCAGAAAGACGTTCTTCTGTTGCTGTATCGCGACTGTCGATCAAGAAACGGTAAGCGTGTAGCAGACCGCTAGGACCGATAAACTTATCAGGATTCCACCAGAATGATGGGCAAGCCGTAGAACAACATGCACACATGATACATTCGTACAGGCCATCTAAATGCGCACGTTGTTCAGGTGACTGTAAATGTTCACGGGCAGGCATCTTCTCATCGTTGATAAGGAAGGGTTTAATCTTCTCGTATTGCTTGTAGAACTGAGTTAAATCAACCACTAAATCACGTACAACTGGCATACCTGGCAGTGGACGGATTTCCAACTTCTTACCTTTAAAAGTAGAGATTGGGGTAATACAAGCCAGACCGTTTTTACCGTTCATGTTCAGGCCATCGCTGCCACAAACACCTTCGCGGCAAGAGCGACGGAACACTAAGGTTGGGTCTTGTTCTTTTAACTTGATCAGTGCATCGAGCACCATCATGTCAGTGCCAGCAGCCACTTCAAGGCTGTAATCCTGCATGTAAGGTTTTGTATCTACATCAGGATTGTAGCGATAAACTGCAAATTCCAATTTCATCTTTGCAACTCCTACTAGTAGGTACGTTTCTTCGGCGGGAAAGCTTCACGCAACTTAGGCGCCATATTCACAGCACGACGGTCCATGGTTTCAGTCACAGGGTCAAACAAACTGTGGCATAGCCAGTTTTCATCGTCACGCTCTAAATAGTCTTCACGTGAGTGAGCACCACGGCTCTCTGTACGGAAGTTAGCAGCATAAGCAGTAGCAATCGCCGTCGCCATCAAGTTGTCTAATTCTAAACACTCGATACGTTGGGTGTTAAACTCACGAGAGTTATCAGACAATTTAGCATTTTCTAAACGCTTACGGATGGCTTTTAACTGCTCTAAACCTTCAGCCATTGCATCGCCACGGCGGAATACAGAGAAGTTTAATTGCATGCAAAGTTGTAAATCTTTACGAATTTGCGCAGGATCTTCGCCAGTTTTGTTGTTTTCCCAGCGGTTTAAGCGCGCTAATGTCGCTTGGATTTCTGCATCGGTCGCATCTTTTGGATCCGCAGTCTCATCGAGTGCTTTACCTAAGTGTTGACCCGCGGCGCGGCCAAAGACCACTAAGTCGAGCAGAGAGT
The DNA here is from genome assembly GCF_012843185.1 of Shewanella sp. DNRA4. Lineage (NCBI taxonomy): Bacteria > Pseudomonadati > Pseudomonadota > Gammaproteobacteria > Alteromonadales > Shewanellaceae > Shewanella > Shewanella sp. DNRA4. Next base: position 418,174 of record NZ_JABAIP010000001.1, on the reverse strand, counting down.
TACCGCCTAAGCGGTTGGCACCGTGCACAGACACACAGGCAATCTCACCTACTGCGAATAAACCAACCACATCTTGCTCACTGCCATCTTCATTCTTACGAATAACTTGACCGCTCACCTTAGTTGGCAAACCACCCATCATATAGTGACAGGTTGGCAGAACAGGGATTGGACCATCGGCCGGATCGATATGCGCGAAGGTACGAGAGAGTTCACACACGCCTGGTAGACGGGCTTCTAAGGTCTCTTTACCTAAGTGATCGAGTTTCAGTAAGCAGTGTGGGCCTAATGGACCATCTAAACCACGGCCTTCACGGATTTCAGTCATCATAGAACGTGCTACCACGTCACGAGATGCTAAGTCCTTCGCGTTTGGTGCATAACGCTCCATGAAACGCTCGCCGTCTTTGTTCAGCAGGTAACCACCTTCACCACGACAACCTTCAGTCACAAGTACACCCGCGCCAGCGATACCGGTTGGGTGGAATTGCCACATTTCCATATCTTGCATCTGTACACCAGCACGCATCGCCATACCAACACCGTCACCGGTATTGATGTGTGCGTTTGTGGTTGAGGCGTAGATACGGCCTGCACCGCCAGTAGCGAGTACAGTGGCTTTGGCTTTGAAGTAAACGATTTCACCCGTTTCGATTTCAATCGCAGTACAACCTACGATGGCACCGTCTTGGTTTTTCACTAAATCGAGGGCATACCACTCAGAAAACACTTGAGTTTTGTGTTTAACGTTCTGTTGGTATAAGCAGTGAAGCAGTGCGTGACCAGTACGGTCTGCCGCAGCAGCGGTACGCGCCGCTTGTTCACCACCGAAGTTTTTAGATTGACCACCAAAAGGACGTTGGTAAATCTTACCATTTTCGAAACGAGAGAATGGTAAGCCCATGTGCTCAAGTTCAATAATGGCTTCTGGGCCGGTTTGACACATAAATTCGATAGCGTCTTGGTCGCCGATAAAGTCGGAACCTTTAACAGTATCGTACATGTGTTGTTCCCAATGATCTTCATGGGCGTTACCCAGAGCAACGGTGATACCACCCTGCGCAGACACAGTATGAGAACGGGTTGGGAATACTTTAGATAAAAGCGCACAGCTCTTACCTTCTTTAGAAATCTGTAGTGCTGCACGCATACCTGCGCCACCGGCGCCGATCACAACAGCATCAAATTCGCGTACTGGAATACTCACTTAGACACCCCACACAATAACAATGCCGGCCGCTAAATAGCAGAAAACGGTAACGACAAAGGTGAACTGTAAAACACCGCGTAACGATGTGCACTTGACGTAATCCGTCAATACTTGCCATACACCAATCCAAGCGTGAACAAGCAATGCAACTAACGCGAGCAGTGTAAACACTTTCATTGGCAGAGCACTGAAGAGGCCATGCCACACGTCATAGGTGAGAGGGGAACTACATGCAATAAAGCCAACCATGAAAATGGTGTAACAGGCGAGGATTACTGCACTAGCGCGTAGTAGAATAAAGTCATGAACACCACTGCGTCCAAAACTTGCTGCATTGGTTACCATACCCATAACCCCGCTAAAATTGAAAAGGCTACCGTTAACACAAATACAGCTTTCGCTGAGGCGGTGCCCGAAGCCAACTCTTCCCAACGACCAGTATCCATCACTAAGTGGCGCAGGCCACCGAATAAATGGAAGGTCAAAGCAGTCAAAATGCCCCAAATGATGAACTTCACAACAAAGTTATCAAACAGAGATTGAACGCCTGCGAAACTTTCAGCGGAGGCTAAAGATGAATTTAGCAACCAAATAAGAATGCCAACAGCGAACAGCATGATGACACCGGATACACGGTGAAGAATTGACACAATCGCTGTTGCAGGAAAGCGAATGGTCTGCAGATCTAAATGGACAGGTCTTTGCTTTTTCACGTTCTGCTCACTCAGCTCCATTGAGCATTTTTTTTGTTATGTGAACCGCTTTTGTACAAACTTTAAACTGAGTGATTAATCACAGCAAAAGTAAACACAAAAGCAAAGTTTAAACAAACAGATAACTATTTGAACACTCACTCATTTAACATGTAAACAAAGGGTGCTTTAACATCATCGTTTGCAGCCATTATTAGGCGGAGGCAAGTATACTCGCGGGAAATGTCAAATACAAACATCACAGAATGCAAATTTTGTTTTTTTAGGAAAATTTTCGCGTAAGTGCCAGCTGTAGCAAGGAAAGTAAAGCGTTTTATACCATGGTCTAACAAATTTAAACGCTTATTTAAATTGAAATGTGATCTACAATGGCTGTAAAGTAATGGCGGTTTGACATGCCGCACTCACAGATAAGAACGAAGTAAGGAGAACGGGGTATGGCTGATTTAAAAGCCAAATTAGAATTACCAGGGAATGACTCGATAGAGTTGCCAGTAAAGCAAGGATCCGCTGGTTTTGACGTAATCGACATCAGTAAACTTGGCAGCAAAGGTTACTTCACCTTTGATCCGGGTTTTCTTGCGACAGCCTCCTGCGAATCTGCAATTACCTATATTGATGGTGATCAAGGTATATTGTTACACCGCGGCTATCCAATCGAGCAACTTGCCGTTGACTCCGATTACCTAGACCTGTGTTATCTGCTGCTTTACGGTGAACTGCCGACAAAAGAGCAATATGCTGAATTTGTACACACAGTCAAAACCCACACTATGGTGCATGAGCAAATCGCCTTCTTCTTTAGAGGCTTCCGTCGTGACGCTCATCCTATGGCGATGTTATGTGGTGTGACTGGTGCATTGTCTGCATTTTATCAAGACTCACTCGATGTCAACGATCCTCGCCACCGCGAAATCGCCGCTTATCGCCTAGTCTCCAAAATGCCAACGATTGCCGCAATGTGCTACAAGTACTCTTCAGGACAGCCATTCGTTTATCCACGTAATGACTTAAGCTATGCAGGCAACTTCTTAAGCATGATGTTTGCCGTTCCTTGTGAAGAGTACAAGGTAAACCCAATTGTTGAACGTGCTATGGACCGTATCTTCATTCTACATGCGGATCACGAACAAAACGCGTCAACGTCAACCGTACGTTTAGCCGGTTCTTCAGGCGCGAATCCATTCGCGTGTATCGCTGCGGGTATTGCTTCTTTATGGGGCCCTGCACACGGCGGCGCGAACGAAGCTTGTCTACAAATGTTAGAGGAAATCGGTTCAGTAGACCGTATTCCTGAATTCATTGCCCGTGCGAAAGACAAGAACGACCCATTCCGTCTGATGGGCTTTGGTCACCGTGTTTACAAAAACTTTGACCCACGTGCCAAAGTGATGCGTGAAACCTGTCACGAAGTGTTAAAAGAGCTAAAAGTACAAGATCCATTATTAGATGTCGCCATGGAACTTGAGCGTATTGCGCTGGAAGATGAGTACTTCATTTCGAAGAAACTCTATCCAAACGTCGACTTCTACTCAGGCATCATCATGAAAGCCATTGGTATTCCTACCAGTATGTTCACTGTACTGTTCGCATTAGCGCGTACTGTGGGTTGGATTGCTCACTGGAAAGAAATGTTGGATCAACCTGGTCACAAGATCAGCCGTCCACGTCAGCTTTATACTGGCGAGACTGCGCGTGACTTCGTCGACCTAGATAAACGCTAAGCACTGCGGTTTATTGATTCAAAGCGCCCTCAAGGGCGCTTTTTTATTGCCATTTATCTCACTCTAACTCTAGGCATGTTATACCAAGACAGTAGCCCCTCACCCGATGACATGCTTCTTGCCCCACGATGAAAACTTATTTAGCATTTTTCATCACTTTTTAAACTTTTTAGCTACATATGGCGTATTCATCTTAGCGCAAAATCGTCAAAAATAATAATTAACAAATAAAAACAGCAACTTAATAAGTGGCACGTTTTATGCTGTTCAGCATCATTATATTCAAACAATAGGTAACAGTTCTTATGGAAAAGTCTAAAATGATTAAGTTCGCCCTACCCGTTTTATTAGTGTCAATGTTGGCGGCTTGTGGTGAAGAGGAAGTAGCTAAAAAAGAAGAAAAATATGCTATTCCCGTTGAAACGACGACCGTGATTCAGGGTAATGTCTCTTCTTTTTACAGTACTACGGCCACCCTTGAAGCCCCACAGGAGGCGAATGTTGTCAGTCGAATCGCTGGCCTAATCGAAGCCATTAATGTGGAAGAAGGCGACCGCGTTAAAAAAGGACAAATACTAGCGGTTATTGATGCCAAACGTCAGCAATATGATTTAGATCGTTCCGAAGCGGAAGTTAAAATCATTGAGCAAGAGTTAAACCGCTTAAAGAAAATGAATAATAAAGAATTTGTTAGCGCTGACTCTATGGCCAAGCTTGAATACAACTTGCAAGCAGCTATTGCTAGACGGGATCTTGCCGAACTACAAGTGAAGGAAAGCCATGTGGTTTCGCCGATTGATGGCATTATTGCCAAGCGATATGTAAAAGCGGGCAATATGGCTAAAGAGTATGGCGAATTGTTTTATATCGTTAACCAAGATGAATTGCACGGCATTGTGCATCTACCAGAGCAGCAATTAACCAGTTTGCGCTTAGGCCAAGAGGCTCAAGTATTTAGCAGTCAACAGAGTAAAAATGCTATCCATGCAACTGTACTACGTATCAGCCCTGTCGTGGATCCACAAAGCGGCACATTTAAAGTCACTTTGGCCGTACCAAATCAAGACGCCCGCCTAAAAGCGGGGATGTTCACTCGGGTCGAATTAAAATATGACACCCATGAAAATGTGATTACCGTGCCCTACAGCGCCTTAATCAATCAAGATAATAAGCAAGCCTTATACGTCATTGACGGTACCAATGCTAACCGTCGCGAAGTTCAAATCGGATACCGCGAAGGTGATTTAATTGAAATTGTTTCTGGTATCAAGCCTGGCGAGCTCGTCGTTACCCGTGGTCAGCAAAATTTGAAAGACCAGTCCTTAGTTGAAGTCATTACCCCACTCGATTTGGCCTCAACGAAGAACTGATAGGAGTCTTTCATGTCAATCATTAGCACCTCAGTTAAACGGCCAGTCACGGTATGGATGTTCATGCTGGCCATTATGTTATTCGGTATGGTCGGGTTTTCGCGCTTAGCGGTAAAACTCCTGCCCGATTTAAGCTACCCCACCTTAACCATTCGAACCATGTACGACGGTGCTGCGCCCGTTGAAGTGGAGCAACTGGTCTCAAAACCCATTGAAGAAGCCGTCGGTGTGGTGAAAGGCTTACGTAAGATCAGCTCTATTTCTCGCTCAGGCATGTCCGATGTGGTACTTGAGTTTGAATGGGGCACCACTATGGATATGGCAAGTCTCGATGTGCGTGAAAAACTCGACACTATCGCCCTGCCGCTCGATGTTAAAAAGCCATTACTACTGCGCTTTAACCCCAACCTTGATCCTATCATGCGCCTAGCGCTGTCTGTACCAAATGCCACTGAGACAGAGCTCAAACAGATGCGTACCTACGCAGAAGAAGAGCTTAAGCGCCGCCTAGAGGCTCTTTCTGGGGTTGCCGCTGTGCGTTTATCCGGCGGTTTAGAACAGGAAGTGCATATTCAGCTCAATCAGGAAAAATTATCCCAACTCAATTTGAATGCCGATGACATTAAGCGTCGTATCAACGAGGAAAACATCAACTTATCTGCGGGCAAAGTGATCCAAGGCGACCGCGAATATCTGGTACGAACCCTTAACCAATTCAATTCATTGGAAGAACTAGGGCAAGTGATCGTCTATCGCGACGCACAAACCTTAGTACGTCTATTTGAAGTCGCTACGATTACCGATGCCTTTAAAGAGCGCAGCGATATCACCCGTATCGGTAGCCAAGAATCGATAGAACTGGCTATTTATAAGGAAGGTGATGCCAACACGGTCGCCGTTGCCAAAAAATTGCGCGATGAACTATTGAAGATCAACAAAGATCCTCAGCAGAACAAACTGGAAGTGATTTACGATCAATCCGAGTTTATCGAAAGTGCCGTCAGTGAAGTGACCTCTTCAGCGTTAATAGGCAGTATTTTGTCCATGCTGGTGATTTATCTGTTCCTGCGAAATATTATCCCGACGCTGATTATCTCTATCTCAATCCCCTTCTCGGTGATCGCTACCTTTAACATGATGTACTTTGCCGATATCAGCTTAAACATCATGTCATTAGGTGGTATTGCGCTGGCGATTGGTCTGTTGGTTGACAACGCGATTGTGGTACTCGAAAACATCGACCGCTGTCGCAGTGAAGGCATGAGTAAATTGGATGCTGCGGTAACGGGCACAAAGGAGGTTGCTGGCGCGATTTTCGCCTCGACAATGACGACGCTCGCGGTGTTTGTTCCCTTAGTTTTTGTCGATGGTATTGCTGGCGCCCTCTTTTCAGATCAAGCCTTAACGGTGACCTTTGCGCTCTTGGCCTCCTTGCTTGTTGCCTTAACCTCGATTCCTATGCTGGCCTCACGGGAAGGATTTAAAGCTTTGCCGGAGCTCATGAATAAAACGCCGAAGGAAAAACCGACCACTAAACTTGGCAAATTAAAACACTATAGTGCGACGGTGTTCTCCTTCCCGATTGTGTTGCTATTTAGTTACTTGCCGAGTGCCTTACTCACCTTAGTGTTGATTATTGGCCGCTTCTTTTCGTGGTTGTTTGGCTTAGTGATGCGCCCGCTGAGCAATGGCTTTAATGTTGTGTACCACAGTATAGAGTCTATTTACCATAAGCTACTGGCTTTGGCGCTGCGTAAGCAAATCATGACGTTACTACTGACAATTGGGATCACTGGTGCCTGTATTAGCTTGCTTCCCCGTTTAGGAATGGAATTAATTCCACCGATGAACCAAGGGGAATTCTATGTTGAAATACTGCTACCACCTGGCACTGCTGTAGGTGAAACCGATAGGGTCTTGCAACAACTGGCGATGTCGATTAAAGACAGACCAGAAGTGAAACATGCCTACAGCCAAGCGGGTAGCGGAGGGTTAATGACCTCAGATACCGCTCGTGGTGGCGAAAACTGGGGCAGATTACAGGTCGTACTTGGAGATCACAACGCCTATCATCAGGTAACGCAAGTGCTACGAGACACGGCGCGCCGCATCCCCGAGCTTGAGGCAAAAATCGAGCAACCTGAACTCTTTAGCTTTAAGACGCCATTGGAGATTGAGCTAACAGGCTACGATTTAACCTTACTAAAACGCAGTGCCGATAACCTTGTTAAGGCGTTGTCAGCATCTGATCGCTTTGCCGATGTAAATACTAGCCTGCGTGATGGTCAGCCAGAATTGAGCATCCGTTTCGATCATGCTCGTTTAGCCGCATTAGGAATGGATGCCCCGACGGTTGCCAATCGCATTGCCCAACGTGTTGGTGGCACTGTCGCCAGTCAATATACGGTTCGTGATCGCAAGATTGATATTCTCGTTCGGAGTCAACTGGATGAGCGGGATCAAATTAGCGACATCGATACCTTAATTATCAACCCTGACAGCTCCCAACCCATAGCCCTTAGTGCAGTAGCAGAAGTATCACTGCAATTAGGCCCATCGGCGATTAACCGTATCAGTCAACAAAGGGTGGCCTTGGTATCGGCAAACCTTGCCTACGGCGACTTAAGTGATGCCGTAGCCCAGGCACAGCAAATCCTGTCTACGCAGGTATTGCCGGCATCGGTGCAAGCCCGTTTCGGTGGCCAGAATGAGGAAATGGAGCATTCATTCCAATCACTAAAAATTGCATTGATCCTAGCTGTGTTCTTGGTATACCTCGTGATGGCAAGCCAATTTGAGTCACTGCTGCATCCATTGCTCATTTTATTCGCGGTACCAATGGCACTGGCTGGAAGTGTGCTTGGTCTTTATATCACCCAAACCCATCTAAGCGTGGTGGTCTTTATTGGCCTTATCATGCTGGCGGGGATCGTCGTCAATAATGCCATTGTATTAGTGGATAGAATAAATCAACTACGTGCTGAGGGCGTGCAGAAGCTTGAAGCCATAAAAGTCGCAGCGAAATCCCGTCTTCGCCCGATTATGATGACAACGCTCACCACTGTACTAGGTCTGCTCCCTATGGCATTAGGGCTAGGCGATGGCTCAGAAGTTCGCGCACCAATGGCGATTACCGTGATATTTGGCTTGAGCTTATCGACGTTATTAACCTTGATTGTGATCCCAGTGCTCTATGCCCTGTTTGACCGTAAAGAGTTTACGCATACCGCCACTGAGCAAGACAACACGGCAGAAACTGCGGAGGCTCGCCTATGAACCTCACCCATCTAGCGATAAAGCGCCCTGTCACCACCAGCATGTTTTTCTTTGCTATATTGCTGTTTGGTCTGGCTTCTAGCCGTCTATTACCGCTCGAAATGTTCCCCGGTATCGATATTCCGCAGATTGTCGTGCAAGTGCCTTACAAAGGCTCGACTCCTGCAGAAGTGGAACGCGATATCACTAAGGTGCTCGAAGAGTCGCTCGCCACCATGGGCGGTATCGATGAACTTGAATCAGAGTCCTCCCAAGAGGGTGCTGAAATTGAAATCAATATGAAATGGGGCGAAAACGTTGCCACAAAAAGCTTAGAAGCACGCGAAAAAATCGATGCCGTGCGGCATTTATTGCCCAAGGATGTTGAGCGGGTATTTATCCGCCAATTTTCCACTGCCGATATGCCTGTACTCACTATACGCATTTCGAGCGACCGCGAGCTCTCTGGTGCATTCGATTTACTCGATAAGCAGCTAAAACGACCATTAGAGCGGGTGGAGGGCGTCTCTAAGGTGAGTCTCTATGGGGTTGAACAAAAGCAGATTGAAGTGCGGATCAATGCAAATAGACTCGCCGCCAGCGGTTTTTCAGCGACGGAATTACAAGCTCGTCTCGGGCGCGAAAACTTCGTGTTAAGTGCTGGCACCTTGAGAGAAAGTAACCTCGTTTATCAAGTCTCCCCTAAGGGGGAATTTAGAAACCTTGAGGATATTAAGGCGCTGGTGTTAATCCCTGGACTGACCTTAGGCGATGTTGCCGATGTGCAATTTTCCCTGCCTGAGCGCAGTGAAGGACGCCATTTAGATCAACACTATGCGGTGGGTTTAGATGTATTTAAAGCCTCCGGCGCCAATTTGGTGGATGTGTCCGACCGCGTACTTAAAGTCATTGAGCAGGCTAAACAAGACCAACAGTTTCAAGGTATCCGTTTGTTTATTATGGAAGATCAAGCCTCAGGCGTGAAATCCTCTTTATCGGATCTACTGCTGTCGGGATTGATCGGTGCGTTGTTATCATTTGTCGTGCTTTATCTGTTCCTAAGAAACCTCAAGATGACCCTAATTGTGGTGTCATCAGTACCAATTTCTATCGGTATGACGTTAGCCGCCATGTATCTGCTCGGTTACAGCTTGAATATTCTATCGATGATGGGCTTGTTATTGGCTGTAGGTATGCTTATCGATAACGCCGTTGTGGTCACCGAAAGTGTACTGCAAGAAAAACAAGGTAACTCACTCAAAACCAGCACCCAAGACAATGAAAACGCTGTTATGACGGGGGTCGATAAGGTCAGTCTTGCGGTACTGGCGGGTACTATGACTACAGCGATTGTGTTTTTACCCAATATTTTTGGGGTAAAAGTTCAGCTGACTATTTTCCTTGAGCATGTAGCAATTGCGATTTGTATTTCGCTGGCAGCATCACTTTTGGTGGCTAAAACATTAATTCCATTGATGTTGACTAAGTTCCACTTTGAGATTGCACCAGAGAAATCTGCGGGTAAATTGCAAAGTTTCTACAATCGCAGTCTTAATTGGGGGCTTCTCAGACCTTGGCGTTCAGGGCTGATCGCCATCGCGATTCTCGCATCTACCGCCCTGCCCTTGTCAATGGTCAAGCAGGATCAAGAGGACAGTCAAAGTAAAGAGCGAATTTACATCAACTACCAAGTTGAAGGGCGCCATAATCTCAATGTGACCGAAGCGATGGTGGGTCAAATGGAGGAATATCTTTATAAAAATAAAGAAAAATTCCATATTGACTCTGTGTATAGCTACTATGCTCCCGACGAAGCCTCATCGGTCATCTTATTGAAAAAAGATCTGCCCATGTCCCTTGATGAACTGAAGAAGAATATTCGCAGTGGCTTTCCTAAGTACTCCATCGCTAAACCTCAGTTTGGCTGGGGTGACGATAATTCGGGTGTACGCGTCACCCTCACTGGACGCTCCACCTCAGAGCTTATCTATTTGAGTGATCAAGTGTTGCCATTACTCTCGACGATCAAAGGCTTAGTGGATGTACGTTCTGAAGTCAACGGTGCTCAGCAGGAAGTGGTTATCCGTATTAATCGGCAAATGGCGGCAAGACTGGATTTAAAACTGAACGAAGTAGCTTCCAGCATTTCAATGGCACTAAGAGGGACACCACTGCGCTCATTTAGGCACGATCCAAACGGGGAACTGCGTATCGAAATGGCCTATGAGAAGGAATGGCAAAAATCCCTCGATAAGCTTAAGCAATTGCCGGTAGTGCGAATCGATCAACGCCTTTACACACTTGATAACCTTGCCAGTATCGAAATCCAACCTAGATTCGATACCATCAAGCACTATAATCGCCAAACTTCGCTGTCTATCGGAGCGAACTTGGATAATCTCACCACAGAGGAAGCCCAAACTAAGATCAAACAAGTGATGGAGAATGTGCGTTTTCCTGATGGCTATAACTATTCGCTACGGGGCGGTTTTGAACGCCAAGATGAAGACCAAAGTATCATGGCAATCAATATGTTACTTGCTATCGCTATGATTTACATCGTGATGGCGGCACTATTTGAGTCCTTGTTATTACCGACGGCCATTATTACCTCAATCCTCTTCTCGATAACCGGGGTGTTTTGGGCGTTGCTGCTCACAGGCACGCCTATGTCGGTCATGGCGATGATCGGTATCCTGATTTTAATGGGCATCGTGGTAAATAACGGTATCGTCTTGGTCGATCAAATCAACCAAATGACACCCGATCTCGATAAGCTGTCGGACACCATTCGCGAAGTGTGTGTTACCCGTTTGCGCCCGGTACTGATGACAGTAGGAACAACCGTACTAGGTTTAGTGCCACTGGCGATGGGCGATACCCAAATTGGTGGCGGCGGCCCGCCATATTATCCGATGGCAATTGCCATTATTGGCGGCTTGTCTTTCTCAACCGTAACTAGCCTATATTTGGTGCCATTGTGTTATCAACTCCTCTATAGAATGCGTTACCGCGCCGCAGTCCGACTTGGCGAATCGAATCGTATCGCCCAAAAACTCTTACCGTGGACAGCCAAAGCATGATATGACGGGATAGCTTGACATCACTCATTAAAAAGGCTGCATCGCAGCCTTTATTATTTTGTTAGCACCTTAAAACGGATCATATATAACTGTTCAAGGCCGGGATAAATCTCGGCAATCACCTGGTGCAGTTCGGGTAAGGTCATATTTTCTTGTTGGGCGTGCAGTGTTGTGAGTCCAGACAATGTTATTGGCATTACCTCCAACACTTGGATGTCACAAAACCAACGATGAGTTTCAAAGGTAGACACTGGGAGGATTTGCCCTGGTATCACATGGGATTCGGCTTCATTACGTAACGTAATCGTTTTCTTGCCCATCAAAATATCGTGTTCAAAGCGTTCAAAAAAAGTGATGTCAGTTAACAAGATTAATCCCTCTATTTATCCAGTCAAAATGCCGATAGTACGGCACAAAATACAGCAAAACATGGTCAGTTTGCGCGATTTAAGTTAGAATTCGACCTCAATTGAGCCATTGGCCTCATATTCCTGCGCTTAGCGGGTGCGAACGACATTAGAGACTTTATGAACAAGAAACAAAAGATCATCAAAAAAATTGCGAAACGTGCTAAAGCTAGACTGAATAAAGTCGATCCAGCCACCATTGGCGCACCCGCAAAATCTGGCTATATCTCTAAGGCTGAACGCGCCAAGATCGCAGCACTTGCTGCGGCTGCAGAAATAGAATCAGCAGCAAGTGAGCCACAAGAGGCAACAACTGAGCAATAATATTGTTTAATGAAAACAAACTTATGCGCTAATAAGACCAATATGTAATGCCACACCAGACTGTGGCATTTTTATTTTAAATAGTCAGTTATTAGGGCCTGTTGACGTTTCAGGGTTATTTTTGCAGCAATGTGGCTGGCTTTTATGCAAGGCAAAGTCCGTGCAGTGTAGTTATTCTACATAAACGGACGATAACGCGGCAGAAAAGCCAGCCAAATGCTGCCCGAAGGGTTCGTCTGGCAAGCCCTTGCTCTTTGTCACTCGTCATTTGAGTAGAATAACTACACATCATTCCTCGTTTCGCGAGCACGTGCTTGCCAGAACGAACAAAATCTAATCTCGAAACGTCAACACGCCCTAGTCACTACATACATTAACGCTTAGCATTATCCTGTTGCTCTATAAAGGGTATAACAGGCTCCATTTCTTGCTCTTCCGTCAATTGTGCCATCTGCGTGCAGGAAGATGAAAGTGGGCTAGTTGCACTCGGTAGATTCTGTGCCACCTCATTCGTCATCAATTCGTCCACATCGGCTGCTAAGCCAGCAACACCATGTCCGGTCGATGTCAACGCGACCTTATCAACTAAACGATAGGCAACCCAAACCCCTAAAACACCAAACAGAATTGAGCCTATGACTTGGCCAATAAGTACCCCATAAACCCCGCCCCACTGCGCGCCCATATACACAAAGGGAACGGTACCTAAAGTCGCCTTGCCCACATTAAATAAGGTGGAATATTTGGCCTTACCCAAATTATTAAAGGAGGCGTTTGCGACAAATAAAATCCCAGAGAAGATAAAAAACACCGCAATATAGCTGCAGAAAAATTCAATAAGCGCCGCACTATCGCCCTTCATATCAAACAAACTGACGATCTGCGCTTTAAGTAAAAACAAAAGTAACGACATCACCACCACATACAAGGTACAAAATTGAATCGCCTTCGTTAAACTTTCGCGCACCCGGTCGAATCGTCCAGCTCCAAAGTTTTGCCCAACAATAGGCCCAATAGCGCCGGATAAGGCAAAAATCATCCCAAAAGTGACAGGCACTAACCTGCCGAGTACCGCCCAACCCGCAACATAAGCATCACCAAAATCCGCAATTGCCCGGGTCACAAACGCATTCCCAATTGGTGTGGCAATGTTGGTCAGTATGGCTGGTCCTGCAATCGCGAAAATCGGTTTAAGATCGGCTTTAAAATAGTGAAGATTAAACCTGCCAAGGAGTTGATGTTTGACCACAACACCCCGACCCGCGATGATAAATACCGCAATACGAGCCAATACTGATGCCAGTGCAGCCCCTTCAATCCCCATCGCAAACAGGAAAATAAAAATAGGATCAAGCACGGCATTCACGCCGCCCCCCGCTAAGGTCGACATCATCGAAAGTTTTGCATCTCCCACGGCACGCAGCGCACCGCCAAGGGCCATCGCAAGGCAAATAAAAGGCAGTGAAGGTACCAAAATATACAGATAACTCTCTGCAAGCTCGGCAGTATGACCGCTGGCCCCCACAAGCGTGACTAACTCAGGAATAAAAGTCGTGACCACAATGCTGACCAACACACTAATGATCGTGGTCACCACCGCACTGTTAAGTAATAGGCGTTTCGCTAATTCGATATCCTTAGCGCCGATAGAGCGAGACACCAAGGCCCCGAGCGCAATGGAGAGACCTATGCCAATTGATGTGGTAAAAAATGAAATACTGCCCGCATAACCTACAGCCGCGGCTAATTCATGTTCGCCCAATAAGCTTAAGAAAAATATATCCAGTAAATCGACTACAAATAACGCAGAAATCCCCACCGCAGCGGTTGAACTCATCACGAGAATATGGCGAAGAATTGAACCTTCAACAAACTTAGCTTGGGTCATGGGGTTGTTTTACCTTATTAATTGCAAAAGCAAAGGCCAACACTGAATTGTTGGCCTTTGCTTTTATAGTCATCTATGGGTATTTAGGTCAAGCACTAAAGCAGCTTATGCCGCAATTGGGCTCATCTTCGTTTGGTGGTAACGCAGACGACTGATTGACAATGCAATTAACGCAAGCAGCGTTAACGACCCCATCACCACCCCTTGCCATTCGGCTTTATGCCAAAATAGCATCAAGTAAGGTCCGCCCAAAGCGGCGCCTAAGTAATAGCAACACAGATACAGCGAGGTGGCCTTGGCGCGATCGCGGCTTGCGCGCATCGCCACAAAAGAGTTGCAACAACTGTGGGTTAAGAAGAATCCACATGCCGTCATCAAAAAGCCCATGCAAATGGTGGCTGTGGTATCAAACAGGGTCAATAAACTGCCCAACAGCATCAAACACCAAGACCATTGATATAACTTGTGCTGACCAAATTTTGCCAGCCACTTGGCAGTAAAATAGGAGGCCACAGTACCACTGGAGTAACACAAAAAAATCAAGGTCGCTTGAAAGCGGCTCCACTCGTAGGGCGCCGCCATCAAATGCAGTTGAATAAAGCTAAATTGATTCACCATCATCATAAAAGTGATCCCACCGATGGCATAGGCTAACCGCATTTGTGGATCGGTTAGATGGTGACTAAACCCGTAAAAATCTTGAAGTAACCGAGCCCGTTTTGAGACTGAAGGCGCCAAGGTTTGCCCGCCAGATATCGCCTTAGCATCCGCGCCAGATGGCAATAAAAAACTGGTCAAGGCAACACCTGCTAGGGTCACTAAAAACAGCAGCCACATGGACTCCTGCCAAGATAAAAACTGCGACATCAACCCGCCCAGCAGACGCCCAACAATCCCGCCGATACTATTGGCCATAATGTAAATCCCCGCGGCTTTGAGCATAGTGCTTGGCGAGAGTTGCTCCTTAAAATAAGCCATGGCAATGGCAGGCACCGCAGCGAGCAATACGCCTTGTAAAAAACGCACATACACAAGCGCATTAAAGTCCCCAGCCCAAATCAGCAGCAGGTTCGACAATGCCAATAACCAAAGACTCACCACAATCGGCGTATGCCGGCCAATTCTGTCGGACACAACCGCATAAATTAACAGCGAAAACGCCAATGAAAAACTGGTCACAGAGAGAATGAGCGTAGCCTGCGAGCCAGGCACAGAAAAATGCTCGGCGATCAGCGGTAACATGCCCTGCATCAAATACAGATTGATATATACCACCACGGAAGCCACACACAGGGCCCACATCAGTCGGGTATCACGTTGTTTATTGTCGATAATAGTGTCTAACACGGCTTGCACTTTTAGCCTCGATAACGCCTCACTCTAAGAATAGACAAAGGTTAGCACTGGGCATAACATAACAATAATAGATAATTTATATCGACATTATTGATTTTTGTTATGATAAATTTTTATAACTGACATGGTTATCGCAAATTGTCGCGCGTAAGCGTGCATCACAAGCAAAAGGCTCACACCATGGATATACGCCAACTTAAACACTTAGATGCACTTGCAAATACTGGCAGTTTTACCGCCGCGGCCAAGAAGCTCAATATGGCGCAGCCTGCCCTGAGCCAAAGTATTAAACGGCTTGAGCAGTCGCTTGGCGTCACCCTGATCAACCGCACCAGTAATAAGAATGACAAGCACCTCGCGCTCACCGCCGAAGGCTTAGTGCTGCACCAGCATGCCACGTTGATCCTAAAACAAATCAAGCAGGCGGAAGCACAAATCCGTGCCATGGCGAATCTCACTTCGGGGGAAGTGCGGATTGCGGTGCCGGGTATGTTGGGCTCTTTTTATCTACCTTCACGCCTTATGGCGTTTCGCCATCAATATCCCGAGTTAAAGCTGTCACTATTCGAAGGCGGTACCCGTGACGCACTGCGGATGTTACAACAGGAAGAAGTGGATATTGCTATCATTACTGCCCAAGATCTGCAGAGTGATTTTGATAGCCAATTACTGATCCGTGAGCAGATGGTGATCGCCATGGGTGCCGAGCATCCACTTGCCGAGCATTCTGCCGTGAGTTTAAACGACTTCTTTGACCATGAACTGGTAATGTTCAAAACCGGCTATTTTCACCGCGAGTGGATCCTCTCTCAGGCAAAAGACTTGGGTAAAAAGCCCAATATTGCCTTTGAGACCAATCTGATTAACTTGATCAAACAGATTGTGTCGCAGGGATTTGGTATCACCAGCGTGCTCGAAATGGCCATCAGTCCAAAAGACGATATTCTCGCAAAACCCTTTGATCCGCCAGTGTTTTTAAACCTGCATATCGCCTGGAAAAAACAGCGCCCCGTCAGCCAAGCCGACCGCGCCTTTGTGGAATTTTTAATGAAAAATCGATAATAAACAGGCAATAAAAAGGGCCGATTGCTCGGCCCTTTTTATGACTCACCTAACGCTTAAGGTGGAATCATTTTACTCATAGCAAATTAACGCAGTTTACGGCGACCAAAAGCAAATGGCAGCAGTAATAAACTTAACCAGCCTAAAGCACCACCGTCATCCTTCTTCGGCGGAGTATCGGTAATAGAGACAGATACTAAGCTCGAATCGCTGTTGCCGTGGTTATCGGATACCGTCAGTTGGAATGACACGGTTTGTGCCGCGCCACTCACACTTGGCGCCACTAAGTTTAATTTGGCCGCTGCGGGGTCAAAATTAAAGCTTGCGCCACCTAACTGAGTCCACTTGTAGGTCAGCGGATCATTATTCGCATCCGATGATTTACTGGCATCGATAAACAACGGCTTACCTTCTTGTACTGACGTTGGCGCTTCAACCTTGGCCACAGGCGCCACTTCTGCAACATCAAACTGATAGCGCTGAGTCAAGGTTTCTGACGACGCATTGTTGACCTTGTTCGACAGGCTTAACTCATTATCAACACCCGCCTTACGTGGAACCAGCTCAAAACTGATGTCTTTCGCTTCAGCGCCCGATGGCATCTCGATCGTCCAAGTGATCTTATTGCCATCTTGCTTACCGTCATGGCTGATGTTAGCCACTTCATGGCCTTCAGGCAGCATAGCTTCTAAGTTATACACGCGTGTTACTTGGGTTTTATTGGCTTCGATACGGGTTTTCATCATCTTAGCCACGCCCGGTGTTAACTGACCGCTCAGCGTATTGCCCAGAGGCGACAGCACATCATCACCTACACGTTCAAAGACGACGGGGAGCTTCACTGGTGCTACTTTGTCATCGCCAGTGGTGAGGGTCAGCATAGCTAAACCTTCATCACCGACTTTAAGCGCATCCTTCCACGTCAGCTTAACGTCAAAGTCATTGGTATCGCCAGAAAGCGTCGCCGTGAGGTTATCCTCAGCCGTGTCATAGAGGGTCAATTGTTTTAAACCAAACACGTCATCGGCCGTCGCTGATGAAGCGCTGTAGTTTTGCACAATCACATAGTAAGTGCCTTTAACAGGATTATTGAGTAAGACACTTTCCTCTGAACCATCTCTGGCTGATGAGGCCACTCGAGCAAGTTTGCTGCCATCGTTTTTATCGAGTAGCACATACATATCAAGATCGGGCGATGTGGTGTAACTAATTGAGGTACGGAAATACAGAGCATTTTCATTAACGTCAAACTTAAACACTTTGACGCCATCATCAAGATCATCTGTATATGAAGCATTATTCGAGTCTTGCTTCACGCTTGACTCAATGGTTTGGCTCAGCTTGAGGCCCGTCACTTCGGCACCAACGCTAGCAAAATCCACCGCCTTCAAGCCTTCAAGAGTGATCTCATCCGCATTACGAGTCGCTTGAATGCTTACCAAGTTTGGCAGGTTACGCTTACCAATCTTAGCCGCAATCGGCATAGTCGCCGTAGGGAAGTTAGCTGACTCGAGCACTAAGTTGCCAAAGCCCCAATCTGCACCCACTTGCGTTACATCGGCGGTGACAGTAATGATTTGGCTCGCACCTTTTTTCAGGGTAAAGCTTTCAGGCGATACCGTTAGTGCCAGCTTATCGGTCACCGCTTGGCCCTTCGCCGTCCAGCTACCATCTTGGGTTGCGGTTACGGTACGGGTCCAAGTACAGGTATTGACACAACGAGAATCAGCCATACTAGGCACGTTGAGCTTACGAGGATCGCCGTTCAATAAGGGATTTGCAATTTCATAGTTCAGTGCGCTTTCATCCATCACTAAACCCGCTTTAGCTGCTAAATCCACACGAATACGGCCAGCACCCACGTCGAACGGATCGGCAACGGTTTTAGCATCGGCTTTTTTCATCGCCTGAGCGGTCGTTGCAGTCAGCATTAATGCGGAGCGGATATTGTCCGGCGTCCAATCTTTATGCAGCGACTTTAACAGCGCGCCAGCACCCGCAACATGGGGGCTTGCCATGGAGGTACCCGACATTAAAGTAAAGTCGGCAGGATTAGTGCCCGACTCATCATGACCAAATTGTTGGTCAGAATAAGCGGCGTAAATATCCGAACCAGGAGCAGCCACCGAAGGCACAATAACATCATTGGTCGCATTTGGGCCAATCAGCGAGCCAGCAGATAACACATCGGCCTCACGGCTAATCGCTTGCGGTGTCGGGGTTAAAGTTAACTCTACAGCAGGATTGGCGGCCATGGCCTCGATTAAGGCAACGCCATCGGTATTACCAATAAATACCGCTGGTATATTTAATGTCTCGAGCGAAGCCATTTTTAAACGATCATTGCCTTCGCCATCTCGGTTATAGACGATCACCGCTTTAGCACCCGCAGCTAATGCACCCGATACTTTAGTTGTAAAATCGCATGTTCCCCGTTTAATGACCGCTATTTTGTCTTTAAAGGCATCGGCGGGGAAGACTTTACAACCTTCCACATTGGTCGCATCGACAGAGCCAGCAAACACTGGAAGTCCTTTAACCACTTCGGTTTGCACAGGGCCAGAGCCAGGGGTGAATTCAAATGTCTTACCATTAAATTCCAGCTCACGTACCACTTCACGATTGTGAGTCGAGTTAGCCACCGAGGTATACCATGGGGCATTTTTGGGAGTCGAATAAGGTGACTGGGTGATTGCGGCACTGGTTGCGGTTGCTGGGCGCGTATTCCCTGCTGCAACGGCAGCAAAAATACCCGCATTACGCGCCGCTAAAAAACCCTGTTCAGTTGCACTATTCCATGGATTACCGCCACCACTGATGGAGAAGTTAATCACATCCACGCCATCTTTAATCGCATCATCTATGGCTTTCAGAATCGGTACAGTCGGGCAACCTGAATACTTGTCACCCGCATCCCCAGGTCTACAGATTTGATATGCAATAATGTTTGCATGGGGAGCCACACCAGAGATTTGCGCAAACTTTAAGCCAGTTGCGATACCATCACCTTCTAGCTTACCAACCTCTCCATCAACATAAGGCACATCAAGCAAGATATTCCCTGCCGCGGTGCTGGCCACATGCGAGCCATGACCACCGTAGTCTTCACCATTTTTAGCGGGAGGCGTCGCACCAAAAATCTTTTCGTCGTCATAGATATCGGTGATTTCAGGGTAACTACGCACACCAATCAGCTTATCGTTACACATGCTGGCAAAATCGGTTTTACAATCACCAATATAAATCCCTTGGCCTAAGGGGTTTGTATGGTCATAACCATCCCCGCCAATATCGGCAAACGAGGCATGATCAGAGTTAATCCCCGAGTCGATGATCGCCACAACCACGCCCTCACCCATTGCCTTGGTACCAGTAGCACTACCGTCCCACACCTTTGGGGAGCCGATCAGTGCCTGACTCACATCGGTTTCAAGCTGCTCAATACGCTCACGCTCGATATAAATCACCTCAGGTAGTTCAGCCATTTTTATCGCTTGCGCCTGCGTCATACGCACAGCGATACCATTGAGTGCATATTGGTAGGTGGTTAATGGCTCTAGCTGTGTACCAATCGCTGCGCTGGCACTCGTCAAAAAGCGCTCTTGCTTAACCTTAAGGAAACTAACGTAGTTTTTCACCTCAGGAGCCGCGGCGTTAAGTTTAACATTGCCAGTCTTTCCAGTGCCTTTTGCCTGTGAGGTCGACTTTACATGTTGTGGGCTAGTTGCTTTGAAGCCAGGAATCTCCCCTTGATAATTCGCGACAGCACTGTCACGTAAGCGAACAATATAAGTATGCTCACCTTCGGCAAATTCTGGTTCAGGAATAAATTTTACATCTTGGTTATTAACTGCGGTTAATCTGCCTCGAGTTGAGTCATTTGATAATTCGGCTGGAATATCTAACTGTATTGTTTCACCCGTTGGAGATAATACTGTCTGTGCATTTGCTGCAGATGACAACAGTGCCATAGACACTGCTAGTGCAATTTTTGTTTTCATTGTCGCTTCCTTCGCTATATCGATTTATTTCTATAAAGTTCAATTTTTAATATTTATTCAGTACAGGAATCGATTAAATTTCTGTTACCAATAGAACTTCAGCTCAGCGTTTTAACACGGAGTGATACATATTGAAACACCTTATTAACGGAACAATTACCCATAAAAACAGTTAATAAGCATGCCATACTCAATAAAAAATCGATTTTTAAAACATAAGCGAATGGTAAACTGTTTACTTAAACAAAAGGAATTTTAGCAACTACTTAAAAATAAAAGACAAGTTATCTATCGCCATTAAGTAGCATAGAGAATCAAGAGAGAATTAACGGTTACGCATTCTGATTAAAAGATAAGAAAACAACTTAAATTTATAGATGAAATAATTTCAAATAGCTAAAAATTACATATGATAAACGCAATAAATAATCGCATTATGCCATCAACGTTACCGAATACCTCTACACCAAACAAGATGAATGATATTAAGCTCGAGATAGGAAATAAAAAATAATCGCGATTTACCAAACAAAAAGCCCTTACGAAAAGGGCTTTTTGAAATAACGCATGCTTTACTGATTAATCATCACCGCCTTCATCAATACTTCAGTGGTGTATTTACCATTATTAATCACGGGGAAACGATCATAGGTCTGGAAAATCACCTTGTCCTGGTACTTGATCATAGCCACTACGCCATAATTAATTCGTTTATCGATTGATTGCGCGGGTAATAAGAACTTAAATGGCACAGGCGCTCGGGCGATATTAAAGCTTTTTTGAGCAATAATGGCCCCCGGAGTATTCAAATCGATAATGGCAATAGTAATTTCACTGCCTTGTGGCAAGATAATTTTCTCTAAATAACCCGCCGCACCATTGATGATAATGGGTGGTTCAGGTTGTACCGTTACGCAACCAGCCATCGTCAATGAGCTTAAACAGAATAGAATAAATATTTTTAATTTCAGTAACATATTAGCTTCCTTTTACCATACGGATCAGCCCCTCTTGGGTCGTCGATGCGACAAGCTCGCCCTGCTGATTAAAAAATTGTCCTCGGACATACCCACGCCCACCACTGGCATTTGGGCTATCGATACTATAGAGCAACCATTCTCCCATATTAATGGGTCGGTGGAACCACATCGCATGATCTATGGTTGCCATGCGGATGCCCGGGGTTAAAAACGACACGCCATGGGGCTGAGCCGCCGTGACTAAAAAATTAAAGTCGGAGGCATAGGCTAGTAAATATTCATGGATATGACTATCTGTTGGCATTGCACCATTCGCCCTTAACCACACATAGCGATATGGCTCAGTTTCTTTAGGTGCGAAGGGATGCAGAGGGTTGACTAAGCGCATCTCAATTGGCGCGTCTTCCATAAACTTTTCAAGGATCCTTGCTGGGACTTTATCCCTTAAGGTCATAGCCAACTCATTTTGATTTAATAAACCTTCAGGGCCAGGCACCTGCGGCATCTGTGCTTGATGTTCAAAACCCACCTCGGGTTCTTGGAAGGAACAGGTCATATGAAAAATCGGCCGTCCCTTTTGTATTGCACTCACCCGCCTAGCACTAAAGCTGCCTCCATCGCGCATATTTTCAACTTCATACACTATGGGTAACTTCTCATCTCCTGCGCGTAAAAAATAAGAGTGAAGCGAATGCACTTGGCGCTCAGCTGGTACGGTTTGCTTAGCCGCGCTCAAGGCCTGTCCCATGACTTGCCCACCAAACACATGCCCAAATCCTAGGTCTTGACTTTGACCGCGAAACAGCCCGATTTCGATTTGCTCAAGGGATAATAATGATAAGAGATCGTCTAATACTTGACTCATGGGATCCTACGGAAAATTAGCAATGAATACCCAAGGGTAACTCAGTTCGACTAGGGCTGACCAGTAGGGAGTCACTTGGCATGGTGTTTGTTAACGATTTAACAAAACGCACGCCGAACTACTCAATTTTTATATGATGCTCAAGAGCGCTCTGCTTTGACCAAGCCAACACTTTATCCTCACCACAGGAATGTAAATTAACCGGAAAGGCATTGTGAAGTTCTGACCAATATTTCACGAGTTTATCGGGCGTACATTGTCCCTCACTAAAGTAGATAGACTGAAACTCAGCGAATCTGCCGTGGCTGACACTGCCAGCGCCCGCCAATAAATGCTGACCATTAGGGGCCTTTGGACTCACTAAAAACGCCACGGTCGCAGTCAGCGTATCAAAGCAAAATAGCGGTTGAATCGCAGGAGCTAAATGCTTTCGAGTCATAGCCGTTAATGCCTGAGGGCATAAGCTATTGATATAAATGTTATATTGCTCGCCCTCTATCGATAGGCTGTTTACCATTCCCACTAAAGCCATCTTGGCGGCACTGAATGCGACTTGGTGTAAATCACCAAAGAGTGCCGAAACCCCCGTTGTCATCAAAATGCGGCCATAACCCTGTGCTTTCATCGCTGGCCATATTGCTTGAGTCAGATAAAAACTGCCATTAACATCAACGTCAAACTGCCGCTGCCACTCAGCTTGTTGAATATGCTCAAAAGGACGAGCACCATAAACACCGGCATTATTGATTAATATATCCACGCCCTGCCAACATTGAAGCAAGCTATTCACCATAGTCTGAACATCCATCTGTTGACTGACATCCACCTCAAAGCAAAGGCACTCGGCCCCGAGTTTTAAAATCGTCTCATGGGTTTGGCGCAATTCATCATTGCTATCGTCAGCATCTGGGTGTTTTTGGCGTTTAGAGGACACCTTAGGTTGGTCGACAAGCACCACTTTGGCGCCCCGCTCTGCCAACATAATGGCATAGGCTCTCCCAAGCCCTGCGCCAGCTCCGGTGATCAACGCCACTTGGTTATCGAAACGCATCCTATCGAATCCTTATCATTGACATAAAGGTGACGTGCTCATTCTCCGGCAGCTAAGCCCGATGACTTGCCTTACACTCAAGGCTCAATCAGCGTTAAGTTACTGGCTTTACCAATGACATACGGGTAAACGGCATAAACTATAAAAGCACAGACAATGTGGATTTTCTTTGACATTGGCGGCAAATCTTTTCCCTAACCGCGAAACATCTGTGCGCCAATTCAAACTCTATTACATGCGTGTATTAGATAGTACTCACTTTAGGGTAATTTCTTGTTATGCTATGGCGCTGTTCACTACTCATTCCTTTTTAGATAACGACTAGACATCATGAATCCTTGGATTTTAGCCATCAGACCTCGCACCTTACCCGCGGCAATCGGTCCCCTGTTAATTGGTAATATTCTGGCGCTGCACCTTGAGCGTTTCAGTTGGTTAATTGCCGTGACATCGATGTTGTGCGCGATTTTATTGCAGATCGCTGTCAACCTCGCCAATGACTATTTTGATTTTAAAAATGGTATCGATACTGCCGAACGTATTGGCCCAGTTCGCGTGACGCAAAGCGGGATGATCCCAGCCTATAAAGTACGTAATGCGATGATCTTCTGCTTATTACTCGCGTTAACAGTAGGTTCCTATTTAATTTGGCACGGTGGTTGGCCAATAGCGATTTTAGCGGCGGCGGCGATTTTAGGCGCCCTCGGCTACAGCGGCGGTCCTTATCCTTTAGCCTCACACGGGCTAGGCGAAGTTGCCGCCTTTGTGTTTTTTGGCTTAGTGGCTGTGGTCGGCAGTTATTATTTGCAGGCAGGTGATACTAATTTGAATGCGTGGCTACTTGGCTGTGCGATTGGCTTATTTAACGCCGCCATTATGTTAGTTAACAACACCCGCGATATTCGCACCGACACCCAAGCGGGCAAACATACGCTCGCGGTGAGGATTGGCGAAGCACAGGCCAAAGTCTTGTATCAAGCCTTAATTTACTTACCCTTTGGTTTAGTGATCGCGGGATTCTTACTGGGCATTCTGCCTGGATTACCGGTATTGTTGGCGGGTTTATCTCTGCTTATCGCCCGTAAACTCAGTAGCGATTTCTATGCTGTATCGGGTGAGGCGCTTAATCCACTATTGGGACGCACAGCAAAACTTACTATGATTTTCAGTACCCTATTCAGTGTGGGACTGGTGTTTACCGCTTAAGCTGGAATACCAACATCTCAGAGTTGTCCCCATTACTGAGTAAGAGCCAGCCACCAATTAGCTAGGTTAAAATACAAAAAGGTTCGTCATGATGCGCCAAACGCACAACATGATGAACCTTTTGCTTTTAGGGACAAATTAAGACCAGAGATAAGCCGAGATTGCCGTGTTAAATAACACGCCACTAAATTGATGCGTGGCTTTTGGCGTCTGTAAATGCGCCGCCCCAAAACACACATGTAAAGGAATTAAATGCTCTTCCCTTGGGTGACTAAAACGCGCCTCTGGCGCCGATTGCCAATCGATTAATTGTGCCTTGGCGTGGTTATCGCCTGATGTCACTACATCGGTTAACCAAGTATCAAACCCTTGGCTGCGAGGCAACACCTTAGGATCGCCGGAGAAAAACGCGCGCATATTGTGAAACGACATGCCAGACCCCACAATTAGCACCCCTTGGGTACGTAATGATGCCAATGCTTCACCGATAGCAATATGGGCACTCGGATCCAGATGCTGCACTAAGGACATTTGCACCACAGGAATGTTGGCCTCAGGATACATCAACTTAAGTGGCACAAAGGTGCCGTGATCGAAGGCGCGTTGATTATCCAACCGTACCTCAATGCCGCTTGCCTTAAGTAAACTGGCAATGGTTTCCGCAAGCTGCGGCTCACCGGGTGCAGGATAAGAAAGCGTATAAGCCTCAGGGGGAAAACCATAGTAATCGAACAGCATACCAGGATGAGAATGGCTCGACACTGTCACCTGCGCCTCTTCCCAGTGGGCAGTAACTAATACAATCGCCTTGGGCGTGGGAATAGTCTCTGCCACCTTGGATAAATATGACCGTAATTCCCGATGATTTGCATCATTGAGTAATGGTAAAGGCCCGCCACCATGGGGAACAAACAGCACTGGCATTTGAGCCGAGTTCGCGTACGTCATAGTAAATGTCTCTTGATTAAACCGTGAGTTGTCACTTGTAAATTAAAACTTGTCTGCGCGGTGGCCAAAATCAGAAAACCGCTTTTATGTCCACCAGCTGACGTTGAAAACGCACTAATCTATCGACGGTTTCATCTAACTTGATGATTAAAAAAAGCAAGGCAGATAATAACAATGCGGGTAGCGCGTTAAGGGTAGCTTCAAAATTAAAGTGGTAATAAATGGCTCCCATCATCACCGACAGTAATGCTGTTGCCGACAGGACTCGAGATTCACGCCAGCCAATGCCAATGGCACCCAGCACTTCAATCACACCGATAAAATAGCCAAAACCCGTTGGTAAATTCATCACGCTAAAGGGCGCATGGAAAAACGGCACGCTGAGTAACTTACCCATGCCCGAGAATAAAAACACTATGCTCATGGCGAGCGTTACCAAAGCCGCCGCACGATTTAAGGTATTGGCACAGACAAAGAGTTTTTCAGGGTCGGTCTCTGCCGAGGTTTTGTTTTCACTTTTGGCAAAACATAATTGATTGATAGACATAACGACCTCATTGCTCATCACTTTTAGACCTAATTCCGTATAAACTCTTGCTAAACAGTACTCTAAACGCAAAGTAGTGGGCTCATATTTTGTGCCCACTACTGTAATATGGCGAGATTATGCGCCCACAAAAAATAAATAAATATGGAATAATATCTAACATCTTCTAAAATAATTATTTATTTGTTTAAGGGTATTGCCATGACCTTAGAACAACTGCTGATGTTCAATACCGTCGCCCTCGCTGGCTCGCTAAAGGCCGCCAGTGACAAACTCCATAAGACCCAGCCGGCGATCAGTCAGAGCATTAAACAATTGGAATCCCAGCTAGATGTAGTGCTGTTCGACCGCCAAGGTTATCGGTTAGCACTGACCCAAGAGGGACGAAAACTATTGCAATACGCCCAGCGCGTACTGAATGAAGCGCAGGAAATGCGCCAAGTGGCCAAGCATTTAGCCAAAGGTAACGAGGCCAGTATCACCTTAGCCTTTGAGGCATCCTTTAATCTTGCTCGAATCTTGCCGATGTTAGAGCGCACACAAAATGAGTTTCCACATACACAAATTATTCTTAAACAAGAGTATTTAACCGGGGCACTTGAAGCCCTAAATCAAGGCAAAGCCGATATTGCGATTTCAGCTGGCGGTATTGAGCTGCTTCGCTCAAGCCATTATGAGCTTGGTTATTTATTTTCAGGGAGTTTATTGGATGTTGCTTCCCCCCGTTTACTGAGCCGTTATCCCCACCTAAGTCATGTAAGGCAATTGGTGAACGAGTACCAAATTGTGATCCAAGATACTGGCACTGGCACCGCCAATATCGAATTTGGGGTGCAAGCTGGGCAGCGCCGTTGGTATGTGAATGATTTTTATACGAAGAAAATGCTTATTCAAGGAGGGATGGGATGGGGAAAACTTCCCCATTATATGGTCGAAGAAGCCATCGCAGAAGGAAGCTTACAACAGCTTGAACTACAAGAAAGACAAAACCTGATCCAACTTGATTACTATGTGATGCGGCCGCCCCACTCGCCACTAGGCCCTGTGGCACAGGCGCTATGGGACAATTTAGTGCAACTAGCCGTTAAGCCAAGCTAATAATTGACCTCTTTTGATATCACACTATCTGTATATGTAATCTGAATATGACATTCGTTAATCAGTCATATTTTGAAGGCTGGCTGCCTTGATAGAAGCTAACAGTTCAGCCTAAAGGAGCACTTAAATAAATGCGCGTGACACTCTGATGCACTTTTCATCATGCTTATTCAGTAAAAGCCTATTGTTGTTTTATCGCGTAATTTGCAGCCGCGATGACGCAATTTTTCCCACATATTACTCAGTCATGCTATCCAACAAGCAATTAACTCAGCGCCGATAATAAATAATTGACCAAAAATCAAACTGCTCGCCTTTGGCGGCGCACCAATCCGGAAACGACTCAGCCACAGCATGAGTGGAATACTCCTCCCAGCAATTTATCATCGACTGGTAATAATCATGCCGGTTTTGCAGCCTTGATTTACTCTCCTGCGTTTGTAATCGCTCGATTAATGTGTGTGCTGATGCTAGTGAGTCTTTTGCTCGCACTATATCGCCCAACAATACAGATTCAGATAAATGGTGGGTCTGAAAATCGACACTGCTTAAATGGGCCAACGCAACTTGAGTAAGACAAATTTCATCTTTAGGCTCAAGCGCTAACGCCCTTTCATAGGAGGCGATATCCTCACCAATATAGCCTAACCATTTGTGTGGAATGGGGTTGTTGGGTTCATCTACCGCCCATTGGGCCAGCACATTTTTGAGCAATACGGTGAGGGGGTAAGCGAGTAACTGGTGTGTTTCACGCTGCCAATAACCTAAGGATGATAGTTCTTCAGCTATTTGCCTTTGTTTAGTCAAGGATTGGCTCTTACAGTGCGACACAAATGTATTCACCGTCGCAATCGCTTGCTTCTTCAGTCCTTGCTCTTTTTGCAGACAATATTGGCCAAAAAGTTCATACCCCTTCAGAGCCGAATACTGAGTCCCTATCGACTTTAATCCTTCAAAGTTATCGCTATTCCAGTAGTTCATATTGAGACTTGAGTTGGTGAAACCTTCGGGCTGAACAATGCAACCACTCGTATGGAAAAGTACATGGAATAATGCAAACATGGTCCATGGTAATCATGCGCTAAAGCCGAGTGAAGCACGGCCCCAAGGCATAGAAGCAGATTGTAATCTGTAAACCCATCGTGAACCAAATAGTTTAGCGCTAAGTGGTTATATTATTGGCCGTTTTACGATAAAGCCTCTGATGTTAATAGGCTCATATTAATAATTGACTCATAATAAAGGGCCTTGCGGCCCTTTATTCACCTTTTAGCTTCGCTAAATGGCTTACTGAATTTCTTGCTTGGCGAGTGCGCGATCTAACTTAGCACGCTCCACTTCAGGCGAGGCTTTAACCGCTTGAATTAAGCCAATTAAATCAGTACCTTCTTCGGCGGCCAGCAGCAATAAGTTATTGTCATTCTGCCAATCAACTTTTAAACCGTGAGTCTTAGCAAAATCATCGGCTGATACACCTGGTTTTAGTTTAACCACTAACTTTCCGGTCATTTCGGCAAAGGGTTTACCCGATTGAGTCACCACTTTCTGCCCTTTAACCAATTGCTTAGCCTGTTTAACCCCAGTCTCAGTTTTAACAAAGTAGGGTGTATCTAAACCGAGAAACTCGGCACGGCTCACTTGAACACCTTTAGACTCAGCTTGAGGTTCAGTGAGTTCGATCTTGTCATGTGCCATTACTTGAACTGACAGTGAAAGTGCAACAGCTGCTAATGATAAATTTAACGCTTTCATTGGTTACTCCTTAAGATGCAGACTTGGCGGCATGGCCATGGAAACGAATTGACCAACCTTTCAGTTTGCCATCGGCTTCGTTAGGGATTGAGATATAGCCTTGATCGTATTTAACAAATCGATAGCTACCGCTATTCACATCAATCAGCTTGATTGTCCATTCACCTTTTGATGATTCGCCATAGAAGGCATTTGATAACATAGGTGTTGCATCATAGCCTTTAACAAGATCATCCGGATCATTCTTATCCATCACCCCTTGATAAACTAAACCGTTATAAGGTGTCATCAACACACTCTTAGTACCTGCAGGCGAAATCAGCTCTACCGCTAAATCAGGTAGACGCAGGTGATCGGCAGTCAGCTCAATTTGCACGGCTTCAATCACTAAATCGTCAGCGACTACTTGGGTATCCGTCACGCCATTAATATCGGCATCGGGAATCGCTTTGGTGAGCGCTGCGCTTGCTTGCCATTCGGTTACGACATAGTCACCTAAGTCCTGTACATAGGATTTGGCGAGCTTAACGGCTTCAGTTAAATTCACTCGACCAAAACCATAGAGGTTATGGAATGAAAAACCCGCCGCGTTTTGTAACCAACTAGGGATAGCCGTATACACTGGCGCACCTTCCCCCTCACCAATGGTCACGGTTTTAGGCGCAATATCCGCATCAACTTTGGTAGCTGTCTTCGCCAAAATATAGCGAATATCACGCCAAGTGAGATCTGGATTAGCACTCATAATGACAGCGACAGCTCCCGAAGTGTTAGGTGCCGCAGACGAGGTACCGTTCATTGTCGATGTGTAATCACAATTTGGGTTTAACGGGTTTAAACCACCGTGGAATGGCGTGCTTGGTCTATCTTCTGCGATTGCAGAGCCCTTCACACATCCCATAAAGTCGGTAGTAACTATCGCAGGATCATTATCACCATACTCACCACCGGGTGCTGTGACAAAAATATTCGAGCCCACGGATGAATAGCTAGAAAGTTTACCCTTAGCATTAATTGCACTAACAACTAAGTTATAAACGTTAGCATTGTCAGAGGACATGTTGGAATTATGGAAAGGTAAGCCGTGGTTAGCGGGATTTTCCGTCGTTGCCGTGAAGTAATCTCCCGGTAACCAGAAAGTACGGAAACGATAGTAGTCATACCCATTACCCGCGGACTTAACGAAAATACTGCCTTTGCCATCGAAGCTTTGCGTTGCAATATCTTGATAAACTTCGGTTTCATCCTCATCAAACCCATGAGGGAATGGCACGCTGTAACCATAGCTTTGGTTAAAAACGCGTGCACTATCGCTATAGGCACTGGCACCGTGGGATTTAGCAAAGTTTTCAAATGTTTGTACGTTTGTCACTTTACCCGTTGGATCTTCATCTAAAAAGTTAAAGCCAATTAATTTTGCCTTAGGTGCCACACCGCGACCACCAATACCGTTCCAACCTTCTGCAGCAATAATCCCTCCTACTGCTGTACCATGAGCTGCTGTCGCAGACCCAGAGAAAGGTGTTGGATCAACAGTACCTGTAATTAAATTGTATGAACCACCATTTACAGTGTTATTTGTTAGATCTGGATGAGCAATTTCTAAGCCGCTATCGACCACCGCGACAATCACACCTTGTCCCATAGCATTATCTGAAATTGCGCCGCTCACATTCATATCTTCACCGGCAACACCGCGGTTAGCCGCAAAAGCATTCTGCCCAGTGTTTTTTAAATGCCATTGGTAGGTAAAGAGTGGATCGCCATGCTTAATATTGATTGTCAGATTGGCTTCAGCCTGTAATTGGCCATCGGAGACTTTGAACCGAACCACCTCAGTCCCTTCATTGGCATCAGATGTATAGGTAAATTCACCCGTGCTTTTATTGACTAGCGTAAAGGTGCCGAGTTTGAGATCGGCAGGGTCCACTAAAGAATAAGTTAAACCACCTTCGGCATCCGTCCCCTCAAGTTTTCCAGTAAAAAGAATCGACTGTGACACATCAACAGTCATATCCGCTGTGGTCGGGGCAGTATTCACTTTAGGCACAGGTGCCGGAGTCTTCTTATCATCGCTCCCACAGCCAGCCAATAAGGCCGCCGTGATGCTTAATGCAACAATGGACATACGCATAATAGACATTCCTTCTTCTCATTACTTATTACAACTTAATTTGGCGTGATAATGTTGATTAACATTATTCCGCATTAAGTTCTGTTATTTTAGTTATACCCTATGAACTCTTATAAAATACAAGCATCAAATGGGAAGCAAAGATTTAACACAAAGGAAATAATTATGAAAACAAATATAAACAGAATGAAAGACTGAATAGGTTTATTCGATTATTTTATCAGCAGATAAAATTAAGAACAGATAAAGACAGACAATAAATAAGACATAAAAAAACAGATTAAAAACAAAAAGATAATAATTTTATTTGCTTTTTCAAATTACAAGACAACAAACTGTTTAAATTACATAAATTTTTACATTTTGAATCTTCAAATTCTTTAAAAATATTAAAACAGCAAAATTAAACCGTCCCAAAATATAGAATGGCAAACGGTTAAAGCGTCAAGTTATTAACATTTATAAAACAAGTTTGAGTTATTAAAAAGATACGACCAATAAAAAAGCCCCTATTTCTAGGGGCTATTCAAATTATTTTATCTAGAGTTTAATTAAAACTCTGTTTGTGGCACTCCAATCTAAATGGTATTTCTCACCGGCTGGCTTATCTAAACGCTCAAAAGTATGGGCACCAAAAAAGTCCCGTTGTCCTTGGAGCAAATTAGCTGGCAAGGTCTCACTGCGATAACTGTCGTAATAGGCCAGTGCCGAGCTAATGCAAGGCACAGGGATCCCTTGCATAACCGCCGCCGCCACAGCACTGCGCCACGCTGTTTGTTTTTCTGATAAGGTAGTTGCAAAGGTGTCTGCCATTAACAAACAACTTAAGTCAGCATCCGCTTGATAAGCTTGGGTTATCGATTGCAAGAAGGTGGCACGAATAATACAACCCGCACGCCAGATTTTCGCGATCTCAGCAAAATCGAGTTGCCATTTTTGCTCCTGCGCCGCCATCGCCATCAGTTGGAAACCTTGAGCGTAGCAACAGACCTTAGCGCAATAGAGCGCACTCTCTAAGGCATCGATTAAGGTGGCTTTTTGGTTTTCA
This sequence comes from Shewanella sp. DNRA4, assembly GCF_012843185.1. Taxonomy (NCBI): domain Bacteria; kingdom Pseudomonadati; phylum Pseudomonadota; class Gammaproteobacteria; order Alteromonadales; family Shewanellaceae; genus Shewanella; species Shewanella sp. DNRA4. The sequence goes on along the minus strand of NZ_JABAIP010000001.1, from coordinate 386,152 downwards.
TCCATCGCAGGAGATAAGGGGCCCGCAAGCTTTTTACTGAGCTCAACACGGAGGGATTTTTGGGTGCTCACCGCGCGCGCATAAACCGCTTCGGCAATGGTGGGAGCCGGACAACCTATTTGTAAACTGCTCACCGCAGTCCAAAGTCCAGTGCCCTTCTGCCCTGCTTTATCGAGGATCATCTCAACTAACGGTTTACCCGTTAGCGGATCCGCCTGTTTGAGCACCTCGGCGCTGATCCCCATCAGATAACTGTTTAAACTGCCCTTATTCCAGCGTTCGAACACCTCACCTACCTGTGCTGCGCTCATGCCTAAGCCATCGTGCATTAATTGATAGGCTTCGCAAATCAGCTGCATATCGGCGTATTCAATGCCGTTATGCACCATTTTCACATAATGCCCAGCACCCGCAGGCCCAATATAGGTCGTGCAAGGTTCGCCTTCGGTCACCGGATTTCCCGGCTCAAAACGCTCAATCGGCAGCCCCGTTTTAGGGTCAACCTTAGCGGCAATAGCCTTCCAAATCGGCGCAACATGTTGCCATGCGCCAAGATCGCCGCTTGGCATTAATGAAGGCCCAAAACGCGCACCAACCTCACCGCCCGAAACGGCTGAGCTGAAGAAGATAAATTTGCCTTGATAACGCTTTTCGCGTTCAACGGTGTCAGTCCAAAGACTGTTGCCCGTATCGATTACGATGTCGTCCGCTTCGATACCAGCAGAAATCAGGGCATGACATACCCCATCCACAGGTGCACCCGCAGGGACAGATAGCACGAGAATACGGGGATGAGTGAGGCTGGCTAACATTTCTGAAAGATTAGCACAGCCTTTAATACGCAGATCCTGTCCTACACGTTCTTGTTTTTCTTGTTGTAAAACCCCGTTGACTTTAACAGGATCGAGATCGAAGGCACTGACGCGATATTGATTGTCGGCAATGTTTAGCGCGAGGTTTTTGCCCATCACGCCAAGGCCAATCACGCCAATGTCATTAAGATTGCTGTGGTTTTGCATTATATAATTCCCACGGGTCACAGAGGTTAGAAATAACCAATTTGGAGGTGTAATTATATCGGGCTTTGTAACTTAATTACCAGAGACAATAGACGATGCATACGATTGGCAATCTCGATTACAGTCTAAGATGCGTTGTTTTTTCAGGAAAATATTCCTAGATCTCATCAAACATCTTTACCAATCGTATACATCTGGGGCGAGCGCTTCCTTGGGGAAGAGAATTGATTAATGAGCGAGTTTTAAGCCGAGTACGCCAAGCAAAATGAGGATTAAGCTGGCGATTTTCAGCAAGCTCACTCCCTCGCCTAAGAGAATAATGCCCGCAATTGCCGTGCCCATGGCACCTATGCCAACCCACACCCCATAAGCCGTGCCTATCGGCAATTGCTTAACGGCGAGGCCCAGTAGCAACACACTGAACGCCATGGAGAGCAAAGTAAACACACTCGGCCACAAGCGAGTAAAACCATCGGTGTATTTGAGTCCGATGGCCCAACCAATTTCAAAAAGTCCAGCAAGTATTAACAGTAACCAGCTCATAGAGAACTCCCATACGGGGTCGTCCCCAAATTGATATCGGCGTATTTAGGGTCGTCCCTAAGCCGTTGTGAAATGTGTAATGTCTCTAACAATTGGAATCTAGATATAAAGCTTAAGATCCAATGCCTTAATCGTGCTTTGTAAAAGCTCGACGATTAAGTATGCGGGCTAGACTAACAAATAGTGACATCTAAGAGCAAGCCTTGGACTTCAGCCCTTTTCGCAAAATTCAAGCGATAGCCTGATGAGACTGCACTCATCAGACTATCGCTTTATCTTGGCTTTACGGCCCCTATTCAAGGACGCTCACGACTACCTAGTCAGATTACCCCACGAGAGCATCGGCATAGCCCATGCGGGTTAAGGTCGTGCGGACTAAATCGAGGGTCTGCGGATCTTCAATGGTCGCTGGCGCCGTATATTGCTGATTATCGGCAATTTTACGCATAGTGCCGCGCAGGATTTTACCCGAGCGAGTTTTCGGCAGTTTTTGAATCGCGCTCACCAACCTAAAGGACGCAACGGGACCAATTTCTTGGCGAACGAGGGCAATTAACTGCTTATGCAGCTCCTCATCCGTAATAGTCACGCCCTTTTTAAGTACCACTAAGCCTAATGGCACTTGGCCCTTTAATTTGTCATCAACACCAATCACTGCGGCTTCGGCGACATCGGGATGCTGGCACAACACCTCTTCAAACCGCCCAGTAGAGAGACGATGACCCGCAACGTTAATGATGTCATCGATGCGGCTCATGATATACAGATAGCCATCCTCATCCATATAACCCGCATCCCCTGTAAGGTAATAACCTGGGTACATAGATAAGTAACTGTCTTGATAACGTTTGTTGTTTTGCCAGAGCGTTGTGAGCGTGCCCGGTGGCAAGGGTAATTTTATCACCACATTGCCAGAGACATTCGCCGCCACTTTAGCGCCCAGCTCATCGACCACATCAACTTCGTATCCAGGCACGGGTCGCCCCGGTGAGCCGGCTTTAACCGCAATCGGCGCCACCCCCATTAGATTTGCGGCTACTGGCCAACCTGTTTCAGTTTGCCACCAATGATCGATAACCGGTTTATGTAACTTGTCTTCAGCCCAATGCAGTGTGTCGGGATCGCAGCGCTCCCCGGCTAAAAAGACATTCTTCAAGCAGCTTAAATCAACACCTTGAATAAATTCGCCGTCGGGATCTTCACGCTTAATAGCGCGAATCGCCGTGGGCGCGGTGAAAAAACTTTTAACTTGATACTTGGCAATCGTACGCCAAAAGGCGCCGGGGTCGGGTGTGCCAACGGGTTTGCCTTCGTATAACAGCGTGGTCGCCCCCACGAGTAACGGACCATAAACAATATAGGAATGACCAACAACCCAACCCACATCCGATGCCGCCCAAAACACATCGCCTTGATGAATATCGTAAATATTGGCCATCGACCAAGCTAATGCGACCGCATGACCGCCATTGTCACGCACCACCCCTTTAGGTTGGCCTGTAGTGCCAGAGGTATAGAGCACATATAAAGGATCGGTAGCATTTACCGTGACGCAGTCAACGCTTTCGCATCCTTTAAGCGCGGTCTGCCAATCGGCGTCTCGGCCAGTTTGCATCTGCGCTTCATATTGAGGGCGGTTTAAAATCAAGCAATGCTCAACCTTGTGCACCGCTTCATTTAATGCTTTATCTAGTAGGGGTTTATAGGGCACAACCCCTGAAGGTTCAATCCCGCAGGAGGCAGACATTACCAGCTTAGGTTTGGCATCATTGATACGGGTGGCAAGTTCATTGGCCGCAAAGCCACCAAATACCACCGAATGAATGGCGCCAATGCGCGCGCAGGCAAGCATGGCATAGGCCGTTTCGGGTACCATCGGCATATAAATAACCACCCGATCACCCTTTGTCACCCCCATAGTACGCAAATACCCTGCAAGCCTTGCTACCTGAGCCTGCAGTTCGTGATAGGTAATACTGTATTCGGTTTCAGTTACTGGGCTAACGTAATGAATCGCAATCTGCTCACCACGTCCCGCTAACACATGTCGGTCTATCGCGTTATAACACGTGTTTAACTCACCATCGCTAAACCAATGGTAAAATGGTGCCTCGCTTTCATCTAATATTTGTTTGCTTGGCGTAACCCAATCTAAGGCCTTGGCTGCTTGTTGCCAAAATGCCTGTTTGTTCGCAATAGATGTCTGATGTAATTGTTGTCCAACATCTGTCATAAGGCCTCCCATCATGACACTCATCCGTGTCAACACAGATGAAACTCTCCCCTTCCTTCCGAGGTTGATTATGACCTGCCACGCATTATTCCCCCATTAGACTAAGGGATATACTGGGGTTAAAAAATAAATCCGAAGAGATAGACCATCTAACACTTGCCGTGTAGAAGACTTCCACATAATCTTATGTCTTTAATGGATTTTTCACGGAAAGAAATACTCATTATGCGCCGCTTCAGCCAATTCAAACTCGGTCTACTCCTATTCATCAATCTCGTCAGTACGGCTTGTTTTGCTTCGACACAACAACTTGAAGCATTACTCGAACCCCTGTCTATCGGTGAGCGGGCTAACGTAGATAACACTCAGATCATCAGCGCTAAGTTACTCTCACGGGTCTATCAAGTGCGCCAATATCAAGCGCTCTGGGAGGATAAAGACTATGCGGGCACGCTACTCGATGTAATTAAAAGTGCCGATGAAGAGGGTCTTGCGAAGGAAGATTACCACTATCCCAAGTTGGTCGAACTTTACCAACAACTGAGTGCATCAAATTGGCAAGATGAGTATCGCAGTAGTGTATTTGAAGTGCTGCTAACCGATGGCATTATTACCTATGCTATTCATTTACTTAATGGAAAAGTCAATCCCAGTATGCTCGGCAAAACTTGGAACTATGATGAAGCCCATCTGGATTTTGATACCACATTAAAACAGCTTGAAGAACACATTAAAGCGCACACTGTGGCCGAGGCGATTACAGGCTTAGCGCCTAAGATTGCGCCATATCACCAGCTTAAACAGTATCTTGCCCAGTACAAAGACTTGGCCGCTCGCTATCCCTTTACCACGATTCCTTATACGGAAGTCATTAAACCCGGCAGCACTTCCCCCTCGGTACCAGGCATTGCCACACGGCTAAAAGAGTTAGGTTACTTAGCAGCAAGCTCGCCAGCGGAGAATAGCGCCGCCGTGAACGAGCCATTAACTTATGACAGCACGCTTGAAGCTGCGGTACGTCAATTTCAAACTGACCACAGCCTTAAGGCCGATGGGGTGATAGGCGCAGGCACAATGGCGGCGTTAAATGTTCCCTATACACAAAGGGTCGAGCAGATCCGCATTAACCTCGAGCGTGCCCGCTGGCTATCAGCCAACTTGCCGGCAAACTATCTGCTGGTTAATTTGGCTGGCTACGAATTATTACTATTTAAAGACAATAACTTAAACTGGCGCACCGACATTATCATCGGCAAAATCGACGCAAAGACGCCATTGTTTAAATCCAAATTAAAATATGTGGTTGTGAATCCCACTTGGACCGTGCCCCGCAGTATCTCCACGGAGATCATCAACCACTTACGTAAAGATCCCGATTATCTGCAAAAAAAGCACTTTAAAGTCGTCGAAGCCTCGGGCACGCCCGTCGATGCTCGCGGCATCGATTGGCACAGTATGACCCGCAAAAACTTTCCCTACTGGTTTGTGCAGGGGCCAGGGGAAGATAACTCCCTTGGTTTAGTTAAATTTATCTTCCCAAACCAATATTCAATTTATCTGCATGATACGCCATCGAAAAATCTATTCGAGCAAACCAATAGAGCCTTCAGTCACGGTTGTATTCGAGTGAAAGATCCTCTCGTGCTCGCCGATAAACTGCTGAGCGCCAATGCGAATTGGTCCAGTGAAACGCTCAATTGCAAACTTGCAGAGGGAAAAACAGAAAACCTGTTTTTAGATCAGCCCTTAGATATTTTGATTATGTATTGGACCGTGACCATCAAAAACGGAAAAATTAAATTTTACAATGATATATACACACGTGACCCGGTACTTATCGAAGCATTAAATCGCCCAACCTATGAGGGTGTGTTAGCCGATGATGGCTTGCTCAATACGTTGGAATAACGGCTTACACGCCTGCCTTAACGCCACCACTTAATAAGTTCTCTTCCCCCGTGGAGCCTTAAGGCAATATGGGTGGGCTCACCTAAAAAAACACTTGTTTGAGTTCAAGCTAACGTAATATTTATCAACATGTTAAACAACACAGCTTGAGCCAAGTGGCAACAAGAATTGACAAAAAAAATCGACTAACCACACCACAATCTTTACCTTTACGTAAACTTCATATATCTTGCATAAAAATGATTAACTAAGGTGCCTGAATGAGCGCAACTAACACGCCACAAACGACTTATTCGATCAGTGATCTCTCCAAAGAGTTTGATATCACGACCCGAAGCATTCGTTTTTACGAAGACCAAGGCTTACTTAAGCCAAAACGTCGCGGTCAAACCCGTATTTACAGTCTTAAGGACAGGGTTCGACTCAAACTAATCCTGCGCGGCAAGCGCCTTGGGTTCTCCCTCGCAGAAACCCGTCGCCTGTTCGAACTTTACGATGCCGACAAGAGCAGCACCACCCAGCTCAATACCATGCTTGCCCTAGTGGAAGAGAAAAAATCCGCCCTGCAACAGCAAATGGACGACATTAAAGTGGTCCTGATGGAGCTAAACTCGGCCGAGCAGCAATGCCGCCTCGCCCTAGAAGAAAGCAAAGTCAAAGCGTAAAACAGGCGGGCATAGCATTAATCAACACCTCAGTTGGTACGACCGCGTGACAGGGATAAATCACGCACTGTAAGACGGTTTTAAAGACTCAAGCACCTAATAATCATAAAAATATAAATTAGAACCTAAGATAGGACACAAGCAATGAACTCACTCTACACCAGTCTCAATTTTGGCCTAGGCGAAGAAGTCGATATGCTGCGCGATGCGGTGCACGATTTTGCTCAACACGAAATCGCCCCCATTGCCGCTAAAGTCGACCACGACAACGCCTTTCCTAACGAAATTTGGCCCGTGCTCGGTGGGATGGGGCTTTTAGGTGTCACTGTGCCTGAGGAATACGGCGGTGCAAATATGGGCTATCTTGCCCACGTGGTCGCCATGGAAGAGATTTCCCGTGCCTCGGCCTCTATTGGGTTAAGTTATGGCGCCCACTCTAATCTGTGTGTGAACCAAATTAACCGTAACGGTAATGCTGCACAAAAAGCCAAATACTTACCCAAACTGGTGAGCGGTGAGCATATCGGCGCACTGGCAATGAGTGAGCCCAATGCCGGCTCAGATGTGGTTTCAATGAAGCTGCACGCCCGTAAAGAAGGCGACCGTTATATCCTCAATGGCAACAAAATGTGGATCACCAACGGTCCCGATGCCAATACCTATGTAATTTATGCCAAAACCGACCTAACTAAGGGCGCCCACGGCATCACCGCCTTTATCGTTGAGCGTGGTTTTAAAGGTTTCAGCCAAGCGCAAAAACTCGATAAATTAGGCATGCGCGGTTCAAACACCTGCGAACTGGTGTTTGAAGAGGTGGAAGTGCCAGAGGAAAACATTCTTGGCGGCCTAAACAACGGCGTTAAAGTGCTGATGAGTGGCTTAGATTACGAGCGCGTCGTGCTCTCAGGCGGCCCGCTGGGGATTATGAATGCCTGTATGGATATCGTCGTGCCCTATATCCACGAGCGTGAGCAATTTGGTAAATCCATCGGTGAATTCCAATTAGTACAAGGCAAATTAGCCGACATGTACACAGGTATGAACGCCGCTAAAGCCTATGTCTATAGCGTGGCCAAATCCTGCGATCGCGGTGAAACCACCCGTAAAGACGCCGCGGGCGCCATTCTTTACAGCGCTGAATTGGCGACCAAAATGGCACTGGATGCCATTCAATTGCTCGGCGGTAACGGTTATGTCAACGAGTATGCCACTGGCCGCTTACTGCGCGATGCCAAACTCTATGAGATCGGTGCTGGCACCTCAGAAATTCGCCGTATGCTGATTGGCCGCGAACTCTATAACGAATCGAAATAAGCAGCCTAGGGCGAATGACGCATGACTCGGCTTAAGCCCTTCATGCCCCCTCGCCTCACCGAGCCAACTGATACTGAGTTACCGCTTTATAAGGACAATCAACGTGACGCAATTAAGCAGTCGTATCAACGCCCGTAGCGATGAATTTAAAGCCAAATCCGACGATATGGCCGCCCTAGTGGCCGATCTTAAAACCAAACTCGCCAAAATCGAACTCGGTGGCGGCCCTGTTGCCCTAGAGCGCCATTTGGCCCGCGGTAAACTCCTTCCCCGTCAACGGGTTGAGAAACTCCTCGACGCAGGTTCGCCCTTTTTAGAATTGTCGCAATTTGCGGCATTTGAAGTCTATGACGAAGAAGTGCCCGCCGCAGGCATAATTGCAGGTATCGGCCGCGTGAGCGGCGTAGAATGCATGATTATCGCCAACGATGCCACGGTCAAAGGCGGCACTTACTATCCTATTACGGTCAAAAAACACTTAAGGGCGCAAGAGATTGCCAGCCGCTGCCATCTGCCCTGTATCTATTTAGTCGACTCGGGCGGTGCCAACTTGCCCCGTCAGGATGAAGTGTTCCCAGACCGCGATCATTTCGGCCGGATTTTCTACAACCAAGCGCAAATGTCTGCCAAGGGTATTCCGCAAATTGCGGTGGTGATGGGTCTGTGTACCGCGGGCGGCGCCTATGTGCCAGCGATGGCCGATGAATCGATTATCGTTAAAGAACAAGGCACTATCTTCTTAGCGGGTCCGCCGTTAGTGAAAGCAGCGACAGGTGAAGAAGTCAGCGCCGAAGAACTTGGCGGCGCCGACGTACACACTAAAATTTCAGGTGTAGCGGATCACCTAGCCCAAAACGATGAGCATGCCTTAGAGCTTGCCCGCCGCGCAGTGCTGCGTCTAAATCATCAAAAACTAATTAATAGTTTACTGAGCCCAGTTAAGCCACCGAAGTTTGATATCAACGAACTCTACGGCATTGTCGGCACCGACTTGAAAAAGCCCTTTGATGTCAAAGAAGTGATCGCCCGCATTGTCGACGACTCCGACTTCGATGAGTTTAAAGCTAACTATGGTGCGACTTTGGTCTGTGGTTTTGCCCGCATTCACGGCTATCCCGTGGGAATTGTGGCCAACAACGGCATTTTATTCTCAGAATCGGCGCAAAAAGGCGCGCACTTTATCGAACTGTGCTGCCAGCGCAAGATCCCGCTACTGTTCCTGCAAAACATCACCGGCTTTATGGTGGGTAAAAAGTACGAACACGAAGGTATCGCAAAGCACGGCGCCAAAATGGTGACCGCAGTCTCCTGCGCCAATGTACCTAAATTCACTGTGATTATCGGTGGCAGCTACGGCGCGGGTAACTATGGTATGTGCGGCCGCGCCTTCGAACCAACCATGATGTGGATGTGGCCCAATGCGCGCATCTCTGTGATGGGTGGCGAGCAAGCCGCTGGCGTATTAGCGACAGTACGCCGCGACGGTTTAGCCCGTAAAGGTGAAGAATGGTCTGCTGAGGATGAAAAAGCCTTTAAAGCACCGATTATTGCCCAATACGATAAAGAGGGTCATCCCTACCATGCCAGCGCCCGCCTGTGGGATGACGGCATTATCGACCCGGCGCAAACCCGTGATGTGGTGGGCCTTGCCCTGTCAGCCGCATTAAATGCCCCTATCGAAGACACCCGCTTCGGCGTCTTCCGTATGTAACGCATCTTGCGATGCCTTACGTATCACTCATAGAGGGGATAAATATGACGGGAATAATAATGACTGACACACAACACCAGAACACTAGCACTCAATCCTTAGCTCATTTGCAGCACGTCAGCTATGCGCTCAATAACGGCGTGGGCGAGTTAATTCTTAACCGAGCAGAAGTGCACAACGCCTTCGATGAGGTGATGATCAGCGAAATGATCGCCGTCCTCGGTTATTTTGCCGAGCACAAAGACTGCAAACTCTTGGTATTAAAAGCCAATGGCAAAAACTTCAGCGCAGGCGCCGACTTAAACTGGATGCGCAAACAAGCCAAGATGGATTTTGATCAAAATCTGAATGACGCCAAGGCGCTGGCTAAGCTGATGCAGGACTTAGATACCTTTCCAAAACCCACTATCGCCTTAGTCCAAGGGGCAGCCTTTGGCGGCGCGCTTGGGTTAATTTGCGCTAGTGATATTGCCATCGCCACCCAGCGTGCCAGCTTCTGCTTAAGCGAAGTCAAACTCGGGCTGATCCCTGCGGTGATTAGCCCCTACGTTGCCCGCGCCATGGGCAATCGCGCCTCACGCCGCTATATGCTGACCGCGGAGCGTTTTGATGCGCAAACGGCGCTCAAACTCAATGTTATCCATGAGATAAACGACGATTTAGCGGCCGCTGCGCAGCCCATTATCACCGCGCTGCTCGCCAACAGTCCGCAGGGAATGGCATGGGTGAAGACCCTACTCGCCCGCCTCGAAGATGGCGTGATAGACCAAGATACGATTGATTACACCAGCGAGCGCATCGCCCGCATTCGGGTATCTGATGAAGGCCAAGAAGGTTTAAACGCCTTTTTTGAAAAACGTCAGCCGAACTGGCACACGCCAACAGATACCCAAGGAGCACTTTAATGTTGACCAAGCAGATGTTGACTAACAGCATGTTCACTAAGCTTTTAATTGCTAACCGTGGTGAAATTGCCTGCCGCATTATCAAAACCGCGCAGGCCATGGGCGTTCGCACCGTAGCCTTATATTCCGATGCCGATAAAAACGCCCGCCATGTTGCTATGGCCGACGAATCGTTTTACTTAGGTGGCAGCGCCCCAGCGGATTCTTACCTGAAGGGCGACTTGATTATTGAAATCGCCAAAAAAGCTCAGGCGCAAGCCATTCACCCAGGCTATGGCTTCTTATCGGAAAACGCCGACTTTGCCCGCAAGTGTGAGGCGGCAGGAATCGTATTTGTTGGCCCTGGCAGCAATGCTATCGATGCCATGGGCAGCAAGAGTGCGGCCAAAGCCATTATGACAGCGGCGCAAGTACCTTTAGTGCCCGGTTACCATGGCGACGATCAAACCGATGCCACCCTCAAGGCCGAAGCCTTAAAAATCGGCTTCCCCATGCTGATTAAAGCCGCCTACGGTGGCGGTGGCAAAGGCATGCGTATCGTTGAGCATGAAGGCGAAATTATGGACGCCATCAACTCGGCGCGCCGTGAAGCAGCCTCCTCCTTCGGTAACGATAAATTATTGCTGGAGCGTTACTTGCGCCAGCCTCGCCATGTCGAAGTGCAAGTATTTGCCGATACCTTTGGCAATGCGATTTACCTATCGGATCGCGACTGCTCGATTCAGCGCCGCCACCAAAAAGTGGTCGAAGAAGCCCCAGCCCCGGGTTTAAGTGATGAGCTGCGCGCCCAAATGGGTGAAGCTGCCGTGGCCGCCGCTAAAGCTATCGATTATGTCGGTGCGGGAACCGTTGAATTCCTGTTAGATACCGACAATCGCTTCTACTTTATGGAGATGAATACCCGTCTGCAGGTAGAGCATCCAGTCACCGAAATGGTGACGGGCCAAGACTTAGTCAAATGGCAGTTAATGGTCGCCAGTGGTCAGCCGTTACCGCTCAAACAGGACGAAGTGCGTATCCATGGGCACGCCTTTGAGGTACGTATTTACGCCGAAGATCCGCAAAATGAGTTCTTACCCGCCAGCGGTAAGCTCAACTTCCTGCGCGAGCCCGAGCAAAGCAAATACGTGCGTATCGATTCCGGCATCCGTGAAAACGATGTGATCAGTAACTTTTATGATCCGATGATCGCCAAACTGATTGTGTGGGATGAGTCGCGTCCACGTGCGCTGCAACGCCTAGTGCATGCCCTCGAGTCCTACCAAATCAGCGGACTTAAGCACAATATTGAATTTTTAGCCAATATTGCCGAGCATCCCGCCTTTGCCAAGGCAGATTTTAGCACCGACTTTATCAACCGTTACGGCGATGCGCTGATTGGCAGTGCTTCGAGCGAAGCCGACACTGCACTTGCCTTTGCCGCGCTGTATCAAGTGCTTGCCCGTAAAGAGGCCGCCAAGGCACAGGCGATTAATAGCGCCGATCCTTACTCGCCTTGGGGCCAAGTCAGTGGCTTTAGACTCAACAGTGTCAGCCAACATTCTATTGCCCTGCTCGACGATGCCCACGAGTTACAACAATTGGTGCTATTAGACTTTGGTGATCACTATCAGCTATCTCTGCCAACGGAAGAAGGTCATGTCAGCAAGTCCCTTAGTGGTGAGCTTAAGCAGGATTTACTGTTAGCCGAAATCAACGGCCATAAGAGTAAAGTACCAGTCAGCGCTCAGGGCGATGATTTTACACTGTTTTTACCCTCAGGCAGTTATCACTTCAGGGCGGTTAAAACCCAAGTGGTTGAGGCAGAATCCAGCAATGAAGATAAGCTCAAGGCCCCGATGAACGGCACAGTCGTGACCCACTTAGTGGAAGTCGGTGCTGAGGTGAAGGCGGGACAAGGGCTTCTGGTGATGGAAGCGATGAAGATGGAATACACCATCGAAGCGCCCTTCGACGGTATCGTTACCGAGTTCTACTTTAAGGCGGGCGAGTTAGTGAGCGATGGCGCTGTGCTGCTCCATGTTGAGCCAAAAGCCCAGAGCGAGGAAGCCTAAATGTCTGCGCTGGATCTTACGAACTTAAGCGCCAGCTCGGATAGGGTTAGCCTGTTCGAGATGGGGCCACGTGATGGCTTGCAGAATGAAGCCGCTGTCCCGACACAGGCCAAAGTCGCCTTGATTGAATTCCTCGCCGATGCGGGCGTGAAGCGAATTGAAGCTGGCAGTTTTGTGTCACCCAAATGGGTGCCACAAATGGCCGATAGTGGCGAAGTATTGCGCCAAATTCGCCGTCAAGCGGGCGTGGTTTACAGCGCCCTCACCCCCAATGTCAAAGGCTTAGAGCTGGCGCTGGATGCAAAAGCTTCCGAAGTCGCTATCTTTGGTGCGGCGTCACAAAGCTTTAGCCAACGCAATATCAACTGTTCGATTGAAGAGTCGATTGAACGCTTTATCCCGTTGATGGACATGGCAAAAGCCGCCAACATCCCTGTGCGTGGCTATGTGTCCTGCGTTTTAGGTTGCCCCTATGAAGGGGAAATCGCGGCGAGCGAAGTGGCAAGAGTGTCTGAAATCCTTTACAAAATGGGCTGTTACGAAATTTCGCTCGGCGACACTATCGGTGTAGGCACGCCGTTAAAAGCCCGTAAAATGCTGCAAGCCGTGATGGAGCGAGTGCCGGTAGAAAAACTCGCCCTACACTTCCACGACACCTATGGTCAAGCATTAGCCAATATTACTGCCTGCCTTGACTTAGGTGTGCGCAGCTTTGACGCCTCAGTGGCAGGCCTAGGTGGTTGCCCGTATGCGAAAGGCGCGTCGGGCAATCTGGCGAGTGAAGACTTGGTCTATATGCTCCACGGGCTCGGTTTGAAGACGGGTATCGATTTAGAAAAACTGGCATTAGCGGGTTTTGGGATCAGCAAACAATTAAATCGTCTTAATGGCTCTAAAGTCGCCAATGCAATCTTGCAGGGCGCTAAAGCCTAGACTCATGCGTCGAGGCGCTAAACATACCTAGCGCCTTGGGGACTGAATAACAGTAAAAGGACATCAAAATGGCAGGACTCAATAAAGTCGTCAGCAGCTATGAAGAAGCGTTAACAGGTTTATCCGATGATATGACCATTATGGTTGGCGGTTTTGGCCTGTGCGGTATTCCTGAAGGCTTAATCAATCAAATGGTTAAGATGGGCGTTAAAGGCTTAACCGCCATTTCGAATAATGCCGGTGTGGATGATTTCGGTCTGGGCTTATTGTTAAAACATCGCCAGATTTCGACCATGATCGCCTCCTACGTGGGTGAGAACGCCACCTTCGAGCAGCAAATGCTCTCGGGCGAACTGAATGTGATTTTAACGCCACAGGGCACGCTGGCGGAAAAAATCCGCGCCGGCGGTGCAGGCATTCCGGCATTTTTCACCGCCACAGGCTACGGCACCCCCGTGGCGGAAGGCAAAGAAACCCGCGAGATCAAAGGCCGTCACTATGTGTTAGAAGAATCTCTGAACGCCGATTTTGCCCTCGTTCGCGCTTGGAAGGCAGATACTATGGGTAACTTAGTGTTCCGCAAAACCGCTGCTAACTTTAACCCTATGATGGCGACGGCGGGCAAAATCACGGTAGTGGAAGCCGAGTTTATTGTAGAGCCGGGCGAGCTCGATCCTGATCATATCCATACTCCCGGCATTTATGTTGATCGCGTCATCCAAGGCAAGTTCGAGAAACGTATCGAGCAGCGCACGGTAAAAGCGGCGAAATAAGAAGCGCGAACGATTAACAACGCAAGCTAAAGCGACAGAGTCTTGACTCAAAGTAAAAGCACAAAAAATTGAGGCTAATAGCGACTCTAGGTAAAGGAAGGATAAAGATCATGGCATTATCAAGAGAACAACTGGCACAGCGCGTTGCCAAAGAATTACAAGACGGCTACTACGTCAACCTCGGTATTGGCATTCCCACGCTCGTGGCCAATTACATTCCCGCTGGCATGGAAGTGATGCTGCAATCGGAAAACGGTCTGCTCGGCATGGGTGAATTTCCGACGGAAGAAACTATCGATCCGGATTTAATTAACGCCGGTAAACAAACCGTCACCGCGGTAAAAGGCGCCTCGTTTTTCTCCTCCGCTGAAAGCTTCGCGATGATCCGTGGCGGCCATGTGGACTTAACCGTACTCGGCGCCTTTGAGGTCGATGTGAATGGTTCTATCGCTTCATGGATGATCCCAGGCAAACTTATCAAAGGCATGGGCGGCGCAATGGATTTAGTGGCGGGTGCGGAAAATATTATCGTGACTATGATGCACGCCGATAAGTACGGTAACTCTAAGCTGTTACCCGTATGCGAATTGCCCCTCACAGGTTACGGCTGCATCAAACGTGTTGTTACCGATTTAGCCTTTATCGAGATTAAAGACGGCGCCTTCCATCTGTTAGAGCGCGCCCCCGGTGTCAGCGTTGAAGAAATTGTTAGCAAAACCGCTGGCAAATTAATCGTGCCAGACCATGTACCAGAGATGGTGTTTTAAGCGTTCTACAACGTGTGCAAATAACCTATACCGATAAGGCTTGAAACTTACGTTAAATTGAAGCTTTAGCCTAAAAAGTGTTGAGTGTTAACCGATTTTTTTTAGTTTTAAAAAGCCCAGAAGATGATTCTGGGCTTTTTATTGCTCTGCTTAACCCATTGAACCTGTCGAGTGCAACAGCACCTATGCTCTGGCGACACGCCGTAAACCCATCCTTGGGGGCTCAACGAAAAAGTCCCTTTTTTCGATGGTCGCCAACGCATCAGCGCTGTTTGCTACAATGTTCTGCGTATTCAACCCTGCTTTACACATCGTGTGCATGGGTGACTTGTATAGTCGTTTTACTTCACAGTTAGCCACCCTGTATGCAATTGCGGTAAACTTGCCGCAGCCTAAATAGTAAGGATGCTCAAGTTGTTAACTAAATTCCTCAATAAGCGCAGTCGCAGTCGTAAACATATGCGCGATTATGCTCAAGATGTATTTCCCCGCAATCAACATCTACTAACCGATTATATCAATAGCGGGAAGGCTGATAGTTTTGAAAGAGTAAAGCAATACCGTGAATTCGATAAGGATTTTCGTCAATGGCAATTATTTCGGGCTGAGTTTGGTGTACCCAAACGCCATTGGGGTTATCTGGCCCAGCTTACCTATATCGAATCCGGTATACTTGAAGCTAAGCCATTGATGTGCTCACTAGCATATGGTTATTTTGATACTGCGATTGACTACTATCGTTTTTACCGCGAGATTGAAACAAAAGGTGAGATTGCTAATGCCATGTGGGCAACAGAACGAGCATTTCAGCTTGTGATTATGTTGTTAGCAGGACTAAAAGCTGAAGTGGATGAGTTGTATAATGCGAACGCCACCGCCTGGCGCGCTGGCTGGATAATTCGTTCCCACGGGTTTATCGGTGATTTTTTGGTGTTGTTATATGGGCGATATTTGGGTGTTATTGAGCCGCCTTTTACTAGTGAAGTGCAAGTGACATTGCGAAAAACGGCTCCTTTCCCCTATGCGCCCTTTTTAGATAACTGGGACACACAGGATATCGAATTCATCAGCACTATGTTGCAAACCCTGTGTGACCATCAGGTAGAGCAAGCAGTTATCGGCGATAAAAAGTGCTTTTTTGAGTTTGATAGTGGGCCACACGCATATTTACCATTGACTGCGTTAATGCTTCTAAAACTGCGTTCCCTTAAGGGGTTGCCTAACCCGCAATTCAGTCATCCCGCATTTGGCGATATAACAGCGTTGTTTGAGCAAGTCTCCACAGCCTTTAGCGACTATGTCGCAGCAGAGAAGATCCTGCAGATTGAAGATGCGGCCGATGAAGTGTTAACCCAGACATTAACCAGAATGCAAAGCCAAGATTTTAATGCCCATGCTATTTTTGCCAAGCGGCTCCCATCGTTGAGTGCTAGTTAACATATTGATTAACCATTCATTCCAATAACCCCATATTGATAACCCTGACTTAAGGCTGAGCCTATTCAAGCCTTAAGTCATCCCAATGCAAACGAGAGGACAAAGGATGTACCAGATTGCGATTGTGATATTTGATGAATTTACCGATATCGATTTCTTTTTAATGCGCGATATTCTCGGCCGCACAACAACCGATTGGACAGTCAAAGTGCTAGGCACCAAACCTAGCCACAGGTCGAGTTTGGGGATGACGGTAGAAACCCATGGTCATGTCGCGCAAGTCGCCGAGGCTGACGTAGTATTATTCAGCAGTGGTTACAAAGGCGTACCTGCCGCACTTGCGGATCCTGAGTTTATGTCGGCCCTTAAATTAGATCCCGCACGGCAATTACTTGGCAGTATTTGTGCGGGCTCATTCTTCTTTGCCAAGTTAGGCTTACTCGACAATATCTCGGCAACGACGCACCCCGATGCAAAACCCGCATTGGTAGCCATGGGTGTGGAGGTGGAAGACTCTGCTCTGGTGATCAATGGCAATATTGCCACCGCGGGAGGTTGTCTGTCCTCACTCTATTTAACGGGTTGGGTTGCGGAGCGTTTATTTGACAGTGCGAAACGCCGCGAAATTCATCGGCAACTGATCCCCGCAGGCCAAGCCGATGTGTTTGAAGCTTTAATCGAATCCTCGATTGCCTCAGCCATTCGCTAACACAGCTCCTCAGGATAAAAGGCCTTCAATAATGACACTCAAAGCACTACTCAATCAGTTAAAAACCGAACACAAGCTCACCAGCGTAGCCGAACTAGCGGCGCTATTGGCGCAAGATGAAGCGCTACTTCAGCAGATAAAACAAGTGGATGCGCAGTATTGGGTCAACTTTAGCAAGCAGACGTTTGATGGTTGGTACTGCATCGCTACGCCATCGAATGCCAGCTACCATGTGTACTATCAAGAGCGTGGGCAACATTGCTGGGGAGAAGAAGTATTTAGCGATCAACATTTAGCCATCGCTACGGTGATTTTTGAGTCAGGGCTGTTTCACGCTGAATAAAGGCATATCTGCAAAGTGTTAATCACTTTTGATGAGTTAGGCTGAGCCCTTAATGCCAAGGCTTTATACCTAAACCCGATTCGGCACGCCCATAACAAAGCCATTAATCTGCCGCGACTTACAATATTGATGGATTTTCATCTGAGTGACTTACTGTTAAGGTGATGTTTTTATAAGCAATTGACGTTCTAGTTCAGCACAACAATGGCAGCGGAGCATTCACTATGGATTGGTTACTGATCGCCCTCGCAGGCTTACTCGGCGGCATGTTAAATGCGGTGGCGGGCGGTGGCAGCTTTATCACCTTATTTGCCCTTGTGTTTGTGGGCATGCCGCCACTGATGGCCAACGCTACGGGCACTGCCGCTCTGCTCCCCGGCTACCTTGCCAGTGCCTGGCGTTTTCGAAAAGAAATTGAATATCCTGCAAATCTTAGCTTAAAAACCCTGTGTCTGATTGCGATAGCTGGCGGATGCCTAGGCGCGGCAATACTGCTAAGCACCAGCGAGCAAGTGTTTGCTTATCTTGTCCCTTGGTTGATTTTGCTGGCAACCCTAGCCTTTATCGCTGGACCTTGGTTACTGAAAAAACGTTTAGCCCATGCTAGCATCCCCAGTGTGAATACCGTCAAGCCACTGACTGCAATGATGATTCTCTTCATCGTTTGTATTTACGGCGGCTATTTTAATGGGGGATTAGGGATTATTTTACTCGCCACCTTTGGGCTACTCGGCCAAACCCAATTACATGGGATGAACGGGCTTAAAAATTTACTCTCCGCCCTACTCACCACCATTGCCGTGGTTATATACGCCCTAGGTAATCTGATTGATGGACAATATCTGTTACTGCTTGCCATTATGGCGATTATTGGCGGCTATCTTGGCGCCGCGCTGGCTTATCGCATTCCCCAATCCCTGCTGCGGGGTTTTATTGTGCTTGTCGGTTTCGCCATGAGTGTGGGATTTTTTATGCGTTAACCCCTTTGCGTTAGCCTAAAATATGCAAACATCAAGAGTCATGTATTGGCAGACTACCTGCTTAATAGAAATCTAGATACTGGATAAAACAAGGAAGCGTGATGGGCGCCATTTCAATTAGACAAGCACAGATAGCCGACCATAACGCCATGACGGCCTTACTGTTGCAGCTGGGTTATAGTGCCACCGAGGCGCAGTTACATCAGTATCTCGATGATCCTAAAAGATCGGATGAAATCTATCTCGCCGAGTCTGAGGGAGTCGTGGTTGGGCTGATAAGTTTGATCTTTTTTGATTATTTTCCCTCGCAGCAGCAAATCTGCCGCATTACTGCTTTAGTGGTGACTGAGGCCAGTAGAGGTTTAGGCGTGGGGACGCAACTAATTGATTTTGCAAAATCGAGGGCAAGTGAACGAGGTTGTCGCCAGCTTGAGGTCACTACCTCTATGCGCCGCGAGCAGACCCAAGCCTACTATGAGTCCATTGGCTTTGAGAAAACCTCCTTTCGCTATATTCAAGCTCTTGAAGTTAACCCAAAGTAAGTTTACCCAAATAAAATAGGCGCTTAAGTGTACTTAAGCGCCTATTTTGGCTAAGCGTTAGCGAGGGATTAATCCTGCGCTAACTCCTTTTCTAATTGCTGGGCAATCGCTTCTGGCGAGCCGCTATTACGGGCAAAAAGACCGTAGGCAGTTGGGATCACATAAATGGTAAACAGCGTCGCCAGCATAATGCCCGCAAGCACCACTACGCCAATCACAAAGCGGGTTTCAGCACCTGCGCCCGTTGCCAAAACCAGAGGAACGGCGCCCGCAGCAGTGGTAATCCCCGTCATCAGGATAGGCCGTAAACGCTGGCATGAGGCTTGGATAATGGCGCGGTCAAAATCGACGCCCTTATCCCGCAACTGGTTGGCAAATTCGACGATCAGAATACCGTTTTTCGCTGCCAAACCGACCAGCATAATAATCCCAATCTGACTGTAGATATTAAGGCTCTGCCCCGTAAACCACAGCCCTATCAAGGCGCCAACCGTGGCAAGCGGTACCGTCAGCATAATCACCATAGGGTGAATATAGCTTTCAAACTGCGCCGCTAATACCAGGAACACAATCCCAAGCGCCAGCAAGAACACAAAGTACATTGAGCTGCCAGACTCTTGATAATCCAGCGATTGTCCCTTGTAGCTGATGACAGCCTCCGCAGGCAAGTAAGCTCGCGCCACTTGATTGAGGTAATCCAGCGCTTCGCCTAGGCTATAACCATCCGCCAAGCTGGCCTCAATGGTAATCGCCCGCATACGGTTGTAGCGGTTAAGGGAGCTAGCATCGGCAAACTCTTCGACCGTGACTAAGTTGGATAATGGGATCAGCTCCTTCGTCCGTTCGGAGCGAACATAGATATTCTGTAGATCGGCCGCGGTATTTTGGTTACTGCGCTCCCCTTCCACAATCACATCATACTCTTCGCCATCACGCATAAAGGTGGTGACAAGGCGCGAACCTAACATAGATTCTAAGGTACGACCGATATTAGAAATTGACACCCCTAGGCTTGCCGCCCTGTCTCTGTCGATCACCACTCTAAGCTGCGGTTTGGTCTCTTTATAATCGTGGTCAAGGCCAAGCAGTTTAGGATTTTCCGCCACCTTTTCCATCATAATATCCCGCCAAGCAGCGAGTTCCTCATAGCTTGGACCACCAATAACAAATTGCACTGGTTTGCCCACGCCACGGCCAAAGGCTTGGCGCATCACAGGGAAAGCCTGCACACCGGCTAAATCAGCGAGGCGCTTGTTAATATCGCCAATCACTTCTTTCATCGGACGACGTTGACCCCAATCCTCGAGCACAATAATCGCCATACCGTTAGAGAAGTCTGCCGCGCGGCCAAAGCCACGGGGCGCACGAATGAGCAAACGCTTGATATCCCCCGAATCCACCAATGGCATTAGGCGGCTTTCCACCTCAGTCATATAGGATTCGATATACTCGTAACTCGCCCCCTGAGGCCCGTTAATCATTAAAAATAATGAGCCTCGATCCTCCTGCGGTGCAAATTCCTGCGGTACTTTTTGGGCAAGAAACACACTACTACCGAGCGCAATCAACACGATAACTGACATCAGCACTGGTTTTGCCATCGCGCTCTCTAGCGAGCTTTGATAGCGACGGGAAATGCCCGTCATAATGCTATCAACCTTACGCACTAGCCATGAGTCCTGCGACGCAGGTTTAAGCAGCTTAGAGCACATCATCGGGCTTAGGGTTAACGCCACGATACTGGAGAAAATCACCGCCGCACTCATGGCCACCGCAAACTCCTTAAAGAGCTTGCCTAAGTCTCCTTCGAGGAACGTGATCGGCATAAATACCGCCACTAGCACTAAGGTGGTGGCAATGACCGCAAAGGCGACTTCACGGGCCCCCAAAAACGCGGCTTTTAAGGGGGAATCCCCTTCTTCGATACGGCGGTGAATGTTTTCCAACATCACAATCGCATCGTCCACCACCATACCGATGGCGAGGATCATCGCTAGCAGCGTCAACAGGTTGATTGTATATCCCAAGGCATAGAGCACGATAAACGTGCCGAGCAAAGAAACAGGCACCGTAATCGCAGGGATTAACATGGCACGCACGCTGCCAAGGAATAGATAAATCACAATAATCACTAAGATCATTGCGGTAAACAGCGTTTGATACACCTCTTTGATCGAGGCTTCGATAAACACTGAGCTATCGTAGCTACGCTTAATCGACATTCCTGCGGGCAAGGTAGGATTGATTTTATCGACTAAGGCATTAACGGCACGGGCCACTTCTAAGGTGTTGGCGGTCGACTGTTTCGACACCCCAAGGCCAATCATGGCCTCCTTGTTGCCGCGGAACATAATACGCTCTTCTTCGGAGCCAATGTCCACCTTAGCTACGTCACCAAGCTTGACTAAATAACCATCTTCTCCTTGAGCAATCACCAGATTGGCAAAGTCCTCAGCGCTGCGATAACTTCGCTCTAAACGCACGGTAAAGTGGCGCTCCTTGGACTCAAGCGAACCTGCGGGTAACTCGACGTTTTCAGCCCTAAGTGCAGCTTCGACATCGGCCACCGTGAGGCTTCTGGATGCAAGGGCTTGTCTGTCAAGCCAGATGCGCATGGCATAAACCTTGCCACCACCAATACGGATCATCGACACCCCGTCAACCACCGACAGACGGTCGGATAAATAGCGACGGGTATAATCGGTTAGCTCTAATGTGGTCATTTGATCCGACACTAAGTTGAGCCACATAATCACTTCATCGCCACCGTTAGCTTTTTGTACCTCTGGGGGATCGGCTTCTTCGGGCAAGTTATCTAATAGACCCGAAATTCTATCGCGTACATCATTGGCCGCATCCTCAATATTACGACTAATATCAAACTCTAAGGTCACCTGTGAGCGACCATCGCTGCTCGATGAACTCACATGGCGAATGCCTTCGACGCCGCTGATCCTGTCTTCTATCAGCTGAGTAATGCGACTCTCAACTACCGCAGCACTGGCACCGCGATAGTTAGTTTCAATCGAGACAATCGGCGGGTCGATATTGGGATATTCCCGCAGCGGTAATTTATCAAATGCGACTAAACCAAAGGCCACCAGCAATAGGCTAATGACCGAGGCAAATACCGGCCGTTTAACGGAAAGATCGGTCAGGATCATACGCTTGGCTCCGTATTAGCATCGGAAAGATAGCTAAATTTTTCAGCCAGTTGGGTCTTTACCACATCACCAGGATGCACCTTAAGCAGGCCGCGGATCACCACATTTTCACCAATCGCTAAGCCATTGGTAATTTCTACCCAGCCACGGGTACGAACTCCAATGGTGACTTGCTTACGCTCGATGACATTGTCTTTATTCACACTGTAAACAAAGTGTTCTTTCTGAATTGGGATAATCGCCGACTCAGGCAACATTAGCGCCTCGCGGCTGCGTTTGATGAGTTTGACCTTCATCAGCATCCCAGGCAGTAAGCGTAAATCTGGATTTGGGATTTCGGCGCGTACAATCACGGCACGGGTGGTTGGGTTAACACGGCTATCGATGGAAATCACTTTGCCTTTAAAGATTTCATCAGGGAAAGCCACGGCTTTTGCTTCAACAAGCTTGCCGGGCTGCAAGTCTTGAATAAAACGCTCTGGCACTGAGAAATCTAATTTAATCTTAGAGATATCATCGAGCGTGGTGATCTCAGTACCCGGTGTCACTAAACTACCCACGCTCACTTGGCGCAGGCCTAAACGGCCATTAAAGGGGGCGATAATACTGCGATCATTGAGGGAAGATTGTGCCTGCTCTAACTCGGCGCGGGCCGTATCGATTAAGGTTTGCAGGCGGTCACGCTCTAATTCTGCCACTGTTCGACTGGTGACAAGCGAACTAATCCGCGCCAATTCACGCTGATTGTCACTCACTTTCACCTGCGCCACTTTCACTTTGGCTATCTGCTCGGCATTTTGCAGTTGCACCAATAAATCGCCCTTTTTGACAATATCGCCATCATCAAACTTTAATGAGGTCACCACATCAGTGACTTTGGGCGTAATGGTGACGGACTCAAATGCCTTATTTGTGCCAATAGCTTCCACTTCGTCTCGAACTTGTGCCATAGAAGCGGTGGCGATAACCACATTAGGGGTGAGCTTAACTTTTGCTTGCTGCTGCTCTTGAGGTTGCATAGCTTGATATCCAAACCATGCCGCTGCCAAAATAGCGATGATAATTATGATTTTTTTCATCTGGCTTCCAAATGATGACTCGCATTAGTGACGGCTAGTTTACCCACTCGCATCATTGCATCAATACGTTTTACTTTTTCTTACAAATTACGCTGAGCGCGCAAAATTTGTAATAACGCTGCGGACAAGTCGAAAAACACCACAGAGGTGAAGAATGCAATACGATAAATGGCAATTTAAGCGGATTGTTTCAAAATAACTCACAAATTAAGCGGTTTAATCTAAAACCATAATATAACTATTGATATTACCTAGAAATATTCTGATACATCATGCTGTATCGTCCTAGAGCAATAGGCTGAATTGCAGACACAAAAAAGGGCGATAAATCGCCCTTTTTGACTGAGATGGAATTAACGCAGTTTGCGCTCTTCTTTCATCAGATTCGACAATGATTCATACACCTTGGCGACAACGTCATTCGATAACGGCTGATCTTCAGCGTCACGAAGCAAAATCTTAGTCTCATCAGGGGTATCACCGTCTTGTAAGAGTAAACGGTAGCTACCTTCTTTTAAGGACAATTGATTGTCGTTCCACAATGAACTCCAGAAACCTGAGTTATCGGTAAACTTAATAAAGTACAGGCCTTTAGCACTGTCCATATCTGAAATTTCAAAGCCCATTTCTGGCAATACTATACGCAGACGATCCCACACTTGCTTATAGGAAGCCTTAGCAGACCAATATGCAGCACCCTCTTCTGGCGTGACCAAATCAACATTGATCCCTAAGGTCTGCTTTAAGCGGTTTGCTTGAATGGTTTGCTCACGCTTAACGCTCATATAAGCAATGGCACTGTTAAGCATATCGATGGTGTAACGCTGCTTATCCTCACCACTGAGCATTACATCCTGCTCTTTACCATCGTAAAACTCTTCGTGTTCTACTAAGTGAATAACGATATTAGCGGTACGGCCGTGTGGACGGGTTTCGATATCGAAGCGATAACGCTGACGCAGCAGATATTCTTTATCTGAGCCCCATAAACTTGACTCCAACACCTCTCGGCTTTCAATCCAATCGGTTTCAATGTTGCCTTTATCATAGTCGCGACTACGAACAGGGATCGCTTGCTTCGCTAAGAATCCATCTAAGTTAGCGAAAATCTCTTGCTTAAGATCGACACTGTTATCAATCGATTCAACCACAATCTTAATGTTATCGCTGCCCTCTTCGACATGCGTACCTTCTGCCATTGGCAAAACTTGCAGTGGTGGGCGGATATCAAGGTTTTTACCAACAAGCGCAGGGTTTGCTTTAGCGCCGATTGCCGGAACCTCGTATTCTTTATTGTAAGGCGGCGTTTTCAATCCCTCAGGGATTTTTAGCATTGGCGCTTGCTCAGCCTGAACATAGTCTTCAGCACCGTTGGCTTGGCGACGCTCTAATGGCGAACTACAAGCTGCAACAGCAGCAACTAAGAACAGTGGAGTGACTTTCTTTAACATTAATTATTTAACCTCTATCTGGGCACGAGTCATTGCATCTAACAACAGACCATGACATTGCTCAGAAAGTTCAGTCAAAGGTAAACGAATATGACCACACTGAATCAACCCCATACGATGGGCTGCCCATTTCACTGGGATAGGATTTGCTTCGCAAAACAGTGTGCTATATAAACCACGTAGTGGCTCGTCGATACTTGCGGCTAATTCGGCGTTGCCCGCCAATGCGGCGTCGCACATAGCTTTAAAGGCTTTTGGCACTATGTTGTTAGCAACCGAAATCACCCCGTTACCGCCAAGGAGTAAAAACTCTCTCGCTGTCGCATCATCACCGCTGTACAGCATAAAGTCATTGCCGCAAAGTTCACGTAGTCGTTTAACCCGTGATACATCACCCGTAGCTTCTTTTACACCAATAATATTGCTCACGCTCACTAACTCGGCCACGGTTTCAGGCTTCATATCAACCGCGGTGCGCCCAGGAACGTTATAGAGAATTTGGGGAATATCAGTGCTGGCCGCCACGGCTTTATAGTGGGCCACTAAGCCCTTTGGCGTCGGTTTATTGTAGTAAGGTGTTACGCCTAACATGGCGTCAACCCCGACTTTAGATAAGGACTTGGTGAGTTCGATAGCTTCTGCTGTCGCATTCGCACCATTGCCACCAATCACAGGGATACGACCTGCGACAAACTTAACGGTTTGAGCGACCACGGCAACATGCTCATTCATTGGCAGAGTCGCTGACTCACCGGTAGTACCCACGGCAACGATGGCGTCTGTGCCTTGGTCAATATGGAATTCGACTAACCTTTCAAGACTTGCAAAATCTACTGAGCCATCACTGTTCATTGGCGTGATTAAGGCTACGATGCTTCCGTTTATCATCTGACTTCCCCAAAATTTCAGGATTCGCTATGGTACTGATGCCAACCATTAATGACAAGCACTAACGGGGGTCTCAAATTGATTTAGTTATGGTAGCATTACATCCCGCACAAAAACTCGGCGCTCGGTCTCGAGTTTTCGCTCTATGATATCGAAAAAGTGAGGACAATTCATGACCAATTTCCTGGTCGTAACTGCAATGGGCGTAGACCGTCCTGGACTCGTAAGTAAACTAGCTCGGCTTGCCAGTGACTGTGACTGCGATATCGTCGACAGCCGTATGGCATTATTTGGTAACGAATTTACCTTAATCATGATGTTGTCAGGTTCGTGGGCATCCATAACGAAAATTGAAAGCTTGCTCCCGAGTCTCAGTGTTGAATTAGAACTGATGACGGTGATGAAGCGTACCTCTAAGCACACGCCGCAAAATTATCTTTCGCGCCTTGAAGTGCGCTTTACTGGTAAAGATCAGCGCGGCACGATGAAATCCATCACCCAGTTTCTTGCCGACCGCTCCTTAGACTTGGCGGCAGTCCGCTCCTTCTCTGAAGAGCTTGAAAATGGCGAGCAAACGCAAACTATTTCATTAACCATCAATATTCCTGAAAAAGTTGAACTAGAAAAGCTCGAAAAGAGTATCTATCAACTCTCCGAGGAGATGGCACTGGATTGCAACATTAGACGCATGGAAGGCACGACCTCAAGAAACGACAGAGGATAATAGATGAATACCTTAACCGCTGGTGCCAAAGCGCCACTTTTTACCTTACAAAATCAACAGGGTAACGCTGTTTCACTACAAGAATGCTTAACGCGTGGCCCCGTTTTAGTCTACTTTTACCCTAAGGCTTCAACCCCTGGCTGCACAGTACAAGCCTGCGGTTTACGTGATAGCAAAGCTGAACTCGACAGCCACAAAGTAACCGTCCTCGGCATTAGCCCAGATCCTGTGGCTAAGTTAGCCAAGTTTGCTGAAAAACAATCACTTAACTTTACCCTACTCAGCGATGAAGACCACAGCGTTGCTGATGCCTTTGGCGTGTGGGGCGAAAAGAAATTTATGGGTAAAGTCTATGATGGAATCCATAGGTTAAGTTTCCTCATCAACACCGATGGCACTGTTGCCCATGTGTTCGATAAGTTTAAAACCAGCGACCATCATCAAGTGGTGCTGGCAGAGATTGCAGCGCAGCAATAGCCGCTAAATGGTATAGCAAGGCATTTTCTGACTAATTGCCAACGGCTCAGTTTAGAAATTTCAGTTTGAATTGCCCAAAAAAACCGCAAGCAAACATAAAATGGCCCGAAATCAGGGCCATTTTTGATGAAAAATTTTCAGCTTGTGGCGAATAAATCCTCTAATCACACCGCAACTTTAGCAGTCGCTTATTCAAGTGAATCACCAACTCAATTCTCGGAAACGATTATAGGAATACAGGCAGTAACTCTTCAGTTTGAAGCTGTTGATAGTGATTAAAATCAATCTGACACCCTTGCTCAGTCACGATTGAACCATGCGCTAAACATACATGCTCAGGAAATCCAGCAGTCATAAGCGGCTGGTTAAAACGGATGATATCCCAACTTGAAGGCATAAATAGCTTAATCATTTGTGCAACAAGGGGATAGGGATAAACAGCTAAATCCAGATTAGTCTCAAAGCTGACGTAGGAGTTATCTCCCAGCCCTATCGATGGCGTGATATGCAAGGTAACATAGTCAGCCCCACGTATCCCATTTAACGAAAATCCCGCGGGCTGAAAACAGTGCATATCAAATTGAAAATCAGGGAAAATTCGCTGCAATCCTAAGCGTTGATAAATCCCCTGCTCGGTT
The DNA here is from genome assembly GCF_012843185.1 of Shewanella sp. DNRA4. NCBI lineage: Bacteria > Pseudomonadati > Pseudomonadota > Gammaproteobacteria > Alteromonadales > Shewanellaceae > Shewanella > Shewanella sp. DNRA4. The sequence goes on along the minus strand of NZ_JABAIP010000001.1, from coordinate 358,895 downwards.
TGTGTGGGCAACTTGAGGTAATCAGCCAACTCGCCACGGATGTGGTACATCATCAGTTCAAGGCAGGTATCATACGTTGACGACATAGGTTGGCCGTCAGTGCAAAACAAATTGTCAGTACAAAACAAATAGTGATGATGTGAATCTAAGTGACCAATTCGAAAGGCTTTTCCGGGGATCAAGGTCCGCAATTTCGCAATATCGTCAGCAAAGTGTGTGCTTTGTAGCTGGGCTTGGTATTCATTCTTACGCTGATAACAGAGCGCGGCAATGTGCTCAACCCCTAAGGCGTTAATAAAGTAGCAGGCCGCCTCAATCAGGGTGCTATTACCGCAGGTGAGCAGCAGAATCTTATCATCCCAGACGAACAGGCTCGATTCACTCAGTAGATAGGCATCGCAGGCAGGATTACGGATTGTTGACAGGATTTCCGCATTGGCACAGGCGACCAAGGTTGACCAAAAGCCGTACTCTCGTTGGCGCAGTGATGCCATATTGGAAGTGAGTCTGATCTCAAGCTTTTTTTCCGCACCTTCAAAAAACATCAAGCCGTTCGCCTCATCTTATCCCTGTGTTTGGGCATCTAATCTATTGGTATATCAGTCATTCATGGCTCACTGGCAACGTTGACTTAAATGTATGCACGCATTTTAAGACTGATAACCCATCAATTTTGCGCGGCTATTTTTACACGACTAGCGCCGCAATAAAACCACCGCGCTTGCTTTAACAAGGTGACAGCCTTGTAACGCACTCACCTTTACAACTCGCTAGCAAAAAGCAACACACTTACCTTGGCAACGCACTAGCAAAAATAATAGGCTATAAAAACAAAAGTCAGCCTAAGTGTCCCTAGGCTGACTTTTTTAACACACTCAATATTAAGAAAAATCTTCTAAATAAGTGTAACCTTTTAGGCCCACTTGTAATTCTTCTAAAATTTGTGCGCGTTCATCCTCAACAATATGCTGGTTGACTAACTCTTCGTAAGTCCGCATAAAGTCAACGGCATCTAAGTTAACATAGCGTAATACGTCAGCGACTGTATCACCGGCAAGTACCGATTCAATATTGGTCATACCGTTTTCTTCAATGCTGACAACGGCCGAGTTAGTGTCGCCAAACAAGTTGTGCATATCCCCTAAAATCTCTTGATATGCCCCCACCATAAAGAAGCCGATCAAATACGGGCTTTCAGCACTCCACGCTGGTACTGGTAGCGTAGTTTCAATCCCTTGACCGTCTACATATTGATCCACAATACCGTCGGAGTCACAGGTAATGTCCAGCATCACAGCGCGGCGCTCCGGCGCTTTGTCTAAACCAGACAATGGCAGCACAGGGAACACCTGATCGATACCCCAAGCATCCGGTAAGGATTGGAATAATGAGAAGTTAACGAAGAACTTATCGGCTAACTTTTCGTTTAACTCATCAATAATCGGTCTGTGGTAACGGTTTTTGGTGCTTAACAAACCTTGAACTTCGTGACATACACGTAGGTTAGCCTGCTCAGCCCACGCACGTTCTGCCAAGCTTAATTGACCCAAGGCAAACAGCGATTGCGCTTCTTGCAGGTCACTTTGGCTATCATGATAAATCTCAATCAAGGCACGTTGATCGGCACGACCACTCAGCTCAGTCCAAGATTGCCACATGTTGTGCAGCAGTTGCGGCGATTCTTCCGCTGGCGGCTGGATATCTTCAACCTGATAAGCTTCTGTGCCAATCACATCGGTGATCAGTACCGCATGATGCGCCGTTAAGTGACGGCCAGATTCTGAAATAATACGTGGCATTGGTTGCTCGTACTCATTACAGATATCGGTAAGCACATTGACGATGTTGTTCGCGTATTCACTTAAGCCATAGTTCATTGAGTTGTTACTTTGGCTACGAGTGCCGTCGTAATCCACCGCTAAACCACCGCCGACGTCGAAGCAGTTAATGCTGGCGCCTAACTCACGTAATTCACAGTAGAAACGCGCCGCTTCGCTCACACCTTGACGAATATCGCGGATATTGGCGATTTGCGAACCTAAGTGAAAGTGCAGTAATTGCAGCGAATCCAACATATCGCTTTGTTTTAACTGGTCAACTACAGTCAAAATCTGCGCCGCAGATAAACCAAACTTAGACTTTTCGCCACCGCTGGCTTGCCACTTGCCTTTTCCTTGGAATGCAAGGCGAGCACGTAACCCTAAGCGAGGTTTCACCCCTAAACGCTCAGACTCGGCTAGTACCATCTTAAGCTCAGACAGTTTTTCTAAAACGATATAGACCTTATGGCCTAACTTTTCACCAATTAAGGCTAACCGAATGTATTCGTTATCTTTGTAACCGTTACATACGATCACTGAACTGGCTTTTTGCGCCATGGCAAGTACGGCCATTAATTCAGGCTTACTGCCGGCTTCTAGGCCTAATTGTGGAACTTCTTTTGATGCTTGGCTCGCAAGGATCTCTTCTACCACAGTTTTTTGTTGGTTTACTTTAATGGGGTAAACCAGCAAATAGTCCGCCTGATACTCATATTTTTGTATCGCTTGGTCGAATGCTTGGCACAAACTGTTCACTCTGTGGTGCAGAATTTGCGGGAAACGAACTAATACAGGTAAAGCGACCCCTGCTTTAACCATGTCTTTTGCTAGCTCATTTAAGCCAATCTTGTGATCAGGATTCTTAGGATCCGGCGACACTGTCACCTCACCTTGGTCGCTGATCCCATAAAACCCTTGGCTCCAGTGGGTAACGTTGTACCCAGCACGAGCAGCATCAATAGACCAATCATTCATTTTTATTTAGCCCGTCTATAAAAAAATGGGTTAAACGGTCAGTGCAACATTGCAAGACCGCCCGTTCGACAAACCCAGGTAAACCATATAGTTACCTGACATACAGTTAGGATGAATTCACCCTAATTTGTGCAGCAAAATCAACCCAGCTTAGGCGACATTGATGCGATTTCCCTTAACGCAACCGGGATTAACCCGGTACTCTTTTACCTTGGCGATAACAAGATGGTGTTTATATCCCCCTTTATCGCCATAGGTCTTTCACCCAATGGCATTAACCATAACGCGCTTTGAGGTTAAAAAACACTCAAAACCTTAAGCTAAAGCGTTGCGTCTCCGCTCAATATGACTCTCTCTAAAAACGAGGTGCCGATTAAGTGGATAAACAATAGATAACACTAAGGATAAACATTAGGTATTAAGCGGCAAGGCATCACCAAGCACACCTAACACTAGGTGAGATTATTGTAACAGGGGACTGTTGGCTTCTTCGCGGCCAGAGTTGATACGGATTAACGTGAGATGTTTAAGGCTAGTATCGTCATAGGGAACAACGATTGAGCGCTGGCATTGAGATGCTTTTAGGCAAAGAGCAAAAAATGGATGCTTGTGCATTAGCTAAACAATTCCTCTTAACCCCATGTAACCATTATAAATTGTACGTTACACGGTGAATGACCTGTGAACCATAAAATCATTACAACTCACGTAATATTTGTCATGTCTGTAACGAGCGAAGTCGTTAAACGGCGCAATTAAACCGCGCAATGTCACAGAATGCAAGCAAGAATCTCATTTAATATTTTTCATTAAAATATAATAAACACCACATTAACAGAATGGTTGGTAACAAGTAGATTTATCTATTTTAAATTAATAGGTTAACCATCAACCTTACTCTACGTGCGTTCAATATTTTTTAATAGCCAATCAAGATAAATTGATAACATTTGCTCACATCAGCAATATTGTTTTATCTCAGCGCGACTGTTCATTTTCGACTATCGACGCAAAAGCCGATCTGGAAGCTGCTGTTTACGGATAAAGCGGTTATAATCACCGCCGAATGACATCCTTAGATAGAGAGCTCCATGGTACAGATAGGAAAAACCTGCAAACTTGAGGTAGTAAAACAAGTCAGTTTTGGTGTGTATTTAAATGCCCACGAATTTGGCCAAGTGTTACTCCCCAACAAAGCCACCCCAAAAGACTGCCAAGTCGGTGACTGGCTAGAGGTATTTTTATATCTGGACTCCGAAGATATTGTCATTGCCACGACCCGCAAACCTTTGGCACAAGTAGGAGAATTTGCCTACTTAAAAGCCGTGGCCACTGGGCCTTTTGGCGCATTTTTAGATTGGGGATTAGATAAAGATCTGTTACTACCTTTTGGTGAACAGCATAAACCGATTGAAGAAGGTCGCTCGTACCTTGTTTATGTGCACGTTAATCGTGCTGATGAGCGTATTGTTGCGTCATCAAAAATCGATAAATTCCTCGATAAAACTCCCGCCCAGTATGAAGTAGGTCAACAAGTTGACTTATTTATCGGTGGCACCACAGATTTAGGCTACAAAGCCATTATTAACCATGCCCATTGGGGCGTGATTTATCAAAACGAAGTGTTCCAAAAACTGCGTTTTGGTCAAAGGCTAAAAGGCTTTATCAAACAAGTGCGCCGTGATGGCAAAATTGATTTGGTATTGCAGCAAGGCAGTAAGCAAGAGCTTGATAAAAATGCGCACATTATCTTAGTAAAACTCAAGCAAGCGGGCGGATTCTTACCCCTAACGGATAAAACCGATGCCGAAGTGATTTACGAACAACTCGGTATGAGTAAAAAAGCCTTTAAAAAGAGTATCGGTGGCCTGTTTAAAGCCAGTAAGTTAAGCATCGACGATGATGGTTTACGCCTAACTGAAGCTGACTGATTGGGCTGAATAGTCAACCTCACACGGGACTGAACACTCTCTTGTAGTAAGGTTCGTGGTTTATTTGTCCAAATAGTCTGCCTAAACACTCAGTTTACCGACAAGCGCTAGGATCTTAAGCATGGCTCTGTTATAACAAAGTCATGCTTTTTTCTTTGGAGCTTATATGGAACTCACGTTACACGAAGCCAGAGTTATCGGTTGTCTACTTGAAAAAGAAGTCACCACCCCAGAGCAATACCCTCTTTCACTCAATGCCCTGACCCTCGCCTGTAATCAAAAAACCAGCCGCGAACCTGTATTAGAACTCACTGAAGCACAGGTACAAGTCGCCCTTGATTCATTGAACAAAAAGCGCTTAATCAGCGAGCAATCCGGCTTTGGTAGCCGAGTCGTCAAATATAAGCACAGATTCTGTAACACCGAATTTAGCGAGTTACAACTTTCCAGCGCGGCGGTAGCCATTGTTTGTTTACTGCTGCTTCGCGGCCCACAAACGCCCGGAGAGTTACGCACCCGTAGCAACAGACTGCATGATTTTAAAGACGTGCTCGAAGTGGAAGCCTGCATTAAGCAACTGATGGAGCGGGATAAACCCGTGCTAGCACAGCTGCCGCGGGAGCCGGGTAAACGTGAATGCCGTTATACTGAGCTGTTCTCCCAAGGTGCTGAGCAAATTAGCGCAGCGTCATTCATCAATGCCACAAATGCAGATGCCCACCCGCTAAACGAGCAGGATAGACAACAACTGGAAGCGAGAGTCACACAGCTTGAAGAGCAAGTGGCAGAACTTAAAGATAAGTTAGAATCGCTTATCGCTTCTTTATCCTAACCGCGCCGCGGACGACTTTCGCAAGTAGTCACTCTTAACGATGACCAAGGTGAGAGTTTGTCCGCCGACTCACTGACGAGACAGCGAATGACACCAAATGCTCCCAGTACATTCAATAACATGCTTTTGATCGCTGGCTTTGAATGTCGCAAATTTCTATTTAACCTTCGCGGGATTATCGCCCTGATCGCCTTTGCATTAGTGTGGGGCATGCTATTGCTCTACCCCATCCAAGGCGCTTCGACCCTATTAATGCAGCCCAATATTAAAGATCTGATCGACGGTCTCTTAGGCAGCCAAGCTCTCAACATACTGTTTGACTGGCCCGTAGCGGAAATGGCTATCTTCTGGTGCTTTGCGCTGTATCTGTTTCCCATGTTCAGTATTTTGATTGCCGCCGATCAGTTCTCCTCAGACAAAACCCGCGGCACATTGCGCTTCTATACCCTAAGAACCAGCAAAGACAGCCTACTCTTCGGCCGCTTTTTGGGGCAAATCTTGATCCAAGGTCTACTGATCTTATTGACCATCCTTGCCACCATAGCGCTGGCACTTACTCGCGATATCGGCTTGTTATTACCCGCATTAACGTCGGGATCCTTGGTCGGCATCAACTTGGTTATCGTGATTTTACCCTTTACCGCGGTCATGACTTTATTGTCCCTCTATGCCAACACGGCAAGGCAAGCCATGGTTCTGGCCACTATTTTGTGGACCGTCGTCTCTATAGCACTGCTGATATTGGGTAATGAATCGCGCTTATTTGAGGGCTTCCAATGGCTACTGCCGGGCGCTCAACTGTCGAACATGGTCAACACCAATGGACTCAATAGCTTTGCCTACGCACCAATTCCCCTACTACAAACCGCATTCGCCCTTTTCCTTGGCCGCGTTTATATCCAAAGGAGTCAACTATGATCCTCATTCAATGCCAAGGACTGTCCAAATACTATGGCAGTAAAAAAGCGCTCAATAACGTTAACTTAACCCTCGAAGCGGGAGCGCCTATCGCTTTGGTTGGCCCTAACGGTGCAGGTAAAACTACACTGTTTAGCCTGCTCTGTGGTTACCTCACCCCAAGCGCGGGCACGGTTCGTATTCTAGGAGAAGCACCAAATAGTCCAGCATTATTAGGGCAAATTGCCGCCCTGCCACAGGATGCGACGCTCGATCCCAATTTAACTATTATCAGCCAGTTAAGCTTCTTTGCGCGTCTTCAAGGAATGGATAGCAAGCAGGCAAATCAAGAAGCACAGCGAGTGCTGAATTTAGTTGACTTAGCCGAGGTGGCGCAGCAAAAGCCACCGAGTCTAAGCCATGGAATGAGTAAACGTGTGGCGATTGCACAAGCCTTAATCGGTGCTCCCAAGTTGGTATTACTCGACGAGCCAACCGCAGGGCTCGATCCGGCTAATGCGAAAAAAATCCGTGAACTTGTCAGAAGCCTCTCGCCCACCACAACCTTTGTGATCAGCTCACATAACTTGGACGAACTCGAAAAGCTCTGTGACCAAGTGCTGTATCTAGATAAAGGTGAATTGGGCCAATCGATTTCGATGCGCTCATCCAATAGCGGCAGTGATTATCTCACCCTCACCATGGAAAGCTGCGACAGTGAAGCGCTGATCCAAGCCGTAGGTCAAATAGCTGGTGTGGTGAATATCACCTCAAAACAAGCCCATGTATTTGTTATCCAATTGGATGACACGGCAAATCGTCATTATGAGTTTGAAACCGCCCTGCTCGCCCTATTTAAGCAGCAGCATTGGCAATATAAGATGCTGCTGAAAGGACGCACATTGGAAGAAACGTTATTTTCTTAACTCCGCGATAAGTCCAACCATTATTCCTACGCTTAGCTCCACCTCTAACAGCGCCCGCAAGGGCGCTCAGTAGACACTTTGTTGTTTATACACAGCGAAACCAATATCATTTCTTACACCCTATCAAAGGTGGAATAGTCGTAAATATCAGTTTTAAAACGCTTTATCCTTTAACTTCCACCTTAGCGCTAAACGCCACCCACTAGGCCAACTTAGCCCCTAACGCTGCTTATATGAGGCGTATTTACGTTTCAAAAGAAAAGGTGAGTTGTCATCGCTAACCAATAAAGCAGCAGTTAAGCCGCTTTGGTAAACCTAGACTTTCAATCTGATCCCGAGCTTGTTATAAACTCCCCTTTCCTGCTCTTTCGCTGAATTCAGAGGTTTCAATGAACAAAGCACAACTTATCCAACGTATCGCCACTTCGCTTGAACAGTCCCAGGCCAGCACTAAACCTGTTGTCGAACAGATCCTACAACAGATCCATATCGCCTTAAGCGAAGGTGAGAAAGTCTTCCTGCCGCAATTCGGTACCTTCGAGTTACGTTATCATTTACCTAAATCGGGTCGAAATCCACAGACGGGTGAGACAATTGAGATTGCAGGCTTTAACCAGCCAAGCTTTAAGGCGGCGACAGCGCTAAAACAAGCGATAAATGAGTAGTATTGCGGATGTGTAAAATTGCCTCGTGAAAACCACGGGGCTTTTTTATCGGCCAAGATTAACGATATTACGTTGGCAATGAGCTTGGGAGATAAAACGTAACCTGCCCTAGCTGAGTTTGATGTTATAGAGCTTAGAGAGCAGTAACAAAGTCAACCTAAAGCCAGCTACTGACGGCGTGCCAGAGGCTCTATCTCATAAAATAGACAAGTCGCGGTAAAACAAAACGAAAAATCAGTGCTGCAAATGCAAAAAAGCCCCGACTAATGTCGAGGCTTATTTACTATTCAATAAGAATAATGGTACCCGAGGCCAGACTTGAACTGGCACGCTGTTACCAGCGAGGGATTTTAAATCCCTTGTGTCTACCGATTCCACCACTCGGGCAAACTCTAAATATCGCCAGCACTGCTGTTGATATTGTTAACTCTTTGCTTCTATCTATTGATTATATTTCAAATACTTAGATTACGAAGTTTAACGCTTTAGCTCGTTTGAGCTGTCACCATTATAATAATGGTACCCGAGGCCAGACTTGAACTGGCACGCTGTTACCAGCGAGGGATTTTAAATCCCTTGTGTCTACCGATTCCACCACTCGGGCAAACTCTTCATATTAACGACGGGAATCATGTCATTAATATCTTAATATGGAGGCGCGACCCGGAGTCGAACCGAGATCGACGGATTTGCAATCCGCAGCATAGCCATTCTGCCATCGCGCCATCTTTCCAATCATTTAGATTGGAGCGACATATCGGGTTCGAACCGATGACCTATACCTTGGCAAGGTATCGCTCTACCAACTGAGCTAATGTCGCACTTCGATTTCACATCAACTCAAAAAGCAAGGTATCGTATTCCACCTTATCAACTGAGCTAATGTCGCATCACGCAGAGTTAAGATTTTGTTTTCACTTCGTCTCTCGTCTACGGGGAGGCATTCTACCTATTTACGATGCAGTGTCAACCGCTGTTTTATCGATAACTTACTGCTTGCGCACTAAATAATCTCTTTGATCTTTTATTGTGCTATTCAGCCGTTAAATCTTTCCAGGCGGCTAAAATGTAACTCATCATTGACCAGAACGTTAATACGGCAGCGATATATAACAGCACAAATGCCGCGGTGATCATGAGTGGATTGTATTGCCAGATCAGGCCAATAATCGCCACCATCTGCGCCGCCGTTTTATATTTGCCGATCCAAGAAACTGCAACCGTGCCGCGTTTACCTAATTCAGCCATCCACTCCCGCAGGGCTGAAATCACAATTTCACGGCCAATCATAAACAGTGCTGGCAGTGTGAGCCAAATATCAGCGTATTGGTCAACTAATAATACGAGCGCGGTGATCACCATCAGTTTATCAGCGACGGGATCGAGGAAGGCGCCAAAACGGGTCAGTTGCTTGAGTTTACGCGCCGCATAACCGTCTAATGCATCCGTTAACGCAGCCAACCAAAACACAAATGCGGCAACAAAAGGCGTCCAGCTGTAAGGTAAATAAAACAACACCACAAAAATGGGCAGTAAAAAAAGCCTAAAAAGAGTTAATGCTATGGGTAAGTTAAACGGCATGATCAAACCAGTTAGTCAAAAGCAGCGCCAATCTTGCCTTAATTTTATCACCCTCGCAATGCATCATGAATGGTTTGTGCCATTTCTATGCTGATCCCTGGCACTTTCGCTAACTCGGCCACGCTCGCACCCTTCACTTCCTGCAAACCGCCCAAATGTTGGAGTAACGCTTTACGGCGTTTAGGGCCAATGCCCGGAATGGATTCAAGCGTTGAGGTGTTACGGGTTTTCTGACGGCGATTACGATGCCCAGTGATGGCAAAGCGGTGCGATTCATCGCGAATATGTTGAATAAGGTGCAATGCGGGTGAGTCATCCTCAAGGGAAAAGCTCGTTTCTGTGTCACCAAAGATTAAGGTTTCCAGCCCGGGTTTACGGCTCTCCCCCTTTGCCACCCCAATCAGTTGCGGCGCTTTATCTAAATTAACGAACTTCTCATCCACTATTTGCTGCGCGATACGCAGCTGACCCAAACCACCGTCGATAAATAAGATATCAGGAATTTTGCCGCTGGCATCGATTTTATCAAATCGACGACTAATGGCTTGTTTCATCGCGGCATAATCATCGCCTGGCGTAATGCCTTCGATATTGTAACGGCGATACTCGGCCTTATGTGGCCCCTCGCGGTTAAACACCACACAAGAGGCTACCGTGCTCTCACCCATGGTATGGCTGATATCGAAACACTCCATTCGCTGAATCGGCGCATTAAGCTCGAGGATTTCCTCAAGCAAGACAAAACGCTGTTCAACGGTGTTTTTATGGGACAGGCGCGTCATAACCGCATTGGTAGCATTGGTGATCGCGAGGCGTAAAAAACTCGCCCTATCAGCACGCACATTGGTTTTAATGCTGAATTTTTTATTCAACGCCTCAGAGACGGCCGCCTCTAACTCATGCAATTCTTCAAAGTGATGGCTTATCACCACCTCCTTAGGAATAGTGCGTTGAATATCGGCATTTAAATAAAACTGTAGCAGGAAGGAGCGTAAGACTTCTTCGATATCCGTTTGCGCGGGCACCGTTGGATAATAGCTGCGGCTACCAAAAATTTTACCTTCGCGGATAAATAGCAAGTGAAAACAGGCAATGCCCGAGGCATAGTGTACGCCGATAACATCCATATCGCCGGTGTTTCCCGAGACTTCTTGCTGCTCGGCCACGCGGCGCAGCGCCATAATTTGATCGCGAAAACGCGCGGCTTGCTCATAGGCTTGCTGCTCAGCTGCCTCTTCCATCTTAGCCACGAGTTCACTGATAACTTGTTTATCTTTTCCCTTTAGGAACAAACTGGCAAGTTTAACCTGCTCATCATACTCCGCATTACTGACCTTACCGACGCAAGGCGCACTGCAACGGGATAACTGGTACTGCAGGCAGGGGCGAGTGCGGGATTTATAATAGAGATCATCACACTGGCGGATAGGAAACAGCTTTTGCATCAAGTGCAAACTTTCGCGCACCGCGCCGCCATTCGGATAAGGCCCAAAATAATGGCCCTTTTCCCGCTGCGGCCCACGATGATAAGCAAGGCGTGGATGCTCATGCTGACTCAATAAAATATAAGGGTATGACTTATCGTCCCGCAGTAACACATTGTATTTGGGCATGTACTGCTTGATATAGTCATTTTCAAGCAGCAGCGCATCGGTCTCACTGTGGGTGAGTGTCACATCGATATGATGAATATGCGACACCAGCGCCTGGGTTTTGACATTGCCAAGGTTTTTACGGAAATAAGAAGATAAGCGCTTTTTAAGGTCTTTGGCTTTACCCACATAAATGACGTCACCTTTGACGTCATACATGCGATAAACACCCGCCGAAGAGGTGACTGTACGTAAAAAACTCTGGGCGTTAAAACCTGTCGACATCGTTATACACCCACTTTTTTACTTACTATCTTCAAAACAGCTTGATAAATCGTTTTCAAACTCACGCCTAACACACTATATAAGCAGGATTAATTAATGCTAAAGATTAAAAATGGCCAGCATCTAACATTTTATAGCGGATCGCTAAACGGGTCAGCTCCACATCACCACTGATCCCCAGTTTCGCAAATAAGCGGTAACGGTAACTGTTAACGGTTTTTGGGCTTAAGTTGAGCTGCTCCGAAATATCATTGACCTTTTCACCGTTGGTGATCATCAACATAATTTGCAGTTCGCGCTCAGATAAGGCTTTAAACGGATTCTCATCGGCAGGATTAAATTGGCTCAATGCCATTTGTTGGGCTATTTCAGGAGATAAATAGCGCTGCCCACGGGAAACCTGACGTATCGCTTGCAATACTTCAGGTGGCGTCGCACCTTTGGTTAAATAACCAGACGCGCCCGCCTGCATCACTTTACTGGGGAACGGATCTTCGGTGTGCACTGTTAGCACAATAATCTTAGCATGAGGTTGATAACGTAAAATCTTACGCGTCGCTTCGAGTCCGCCCATACCTGGCATATTCATGTCCATTAAGATGACGTCGGCTTCATTTTGTCTCGCCCACTGTACGGCGGTCTCACCATCGGGCGCTTCACCCACAACTTTGATCCCCCGCTCATCTTCTAAGATACGGCGGATCCCAGTTCTCACCAGCTCATGATCGTCAACTAAATATATCGATATCAACTTTATCCACCTTTAACCAATGCTGACTAAGAGAGTTTAGCCAAATCAGAATACCGCAACCGGAATATAGGTTATCAGGGTAATTTAGCCCAACAATGGCATTTCGCAAAGCATAAAATGAATATTGTTAACTAGATGATATTTAAAGAAACAACTTGCTAATTAATGCAGTTTGAAATTAAGAGCTTGTTATGATGAAAGTATGAGTGGAGCTCAGGATTGGGCTAATTGATAAGCTGACGCAAAATATAGCAGGTTTAAAACGCTCATCGAAAATGAAGTCGTGTTGTCCTGTAAATGCAAAAAGCCGCTAATTGCTTAGCGGCTTTTTAGCCGACTATTGTGCTGGAGCAGCGCTTAGCATGAAGAACCCGGGTTCAAATTGCATAAACAAAAAAGCCATCATTGCTGATGGCTTTTCCGTGAAATATGGCGGAGGAGCAGGGATTTGAACCCTGGGTGGGCTATAAACCCACGCCGGTTTTCAAGACCGGTGCATTAAACCACTCTGCCACCCCTCCGAACGAGCGAGATAATATACATCTCGCCCAAAGCTGTAAACTTAAATTTATTATTATTTGAATTGATTGGCGATTTGATATCCAGCTGGCGATGAAATCATCGCTTTCAGGGCGATTTTTGATCTGTTGCTATTTCTGCTCACTAAAAACCAGCATGACAACAACATTACCTAAGTCACTTTTGAATAGATTAAAGAATCGCGAGCACTTTTTTAAGGTGGCGGCTTCCTATGAAAAAGATGAAGTATAAATAGGGATCGTAGGAGAAGGTTAATCCAAACCTTAAAAATCAACTTCTTCATATCTGAACATAATGATTATCAAGACAATCGCAGATACGCCTTTTGGCAATGTAATCAAACATCTCATACCGTGGAACCAGATGCAAAAAGGCCGCTAATTGTTTAGCGGCCTTTTTGACTGACATTACATAAACAAAAAGGCCATCATTGCTGATGGCCTTTCCGTGAAATATGGCGGAGGAGCAGGGATTTGAACCCTGGGTGGGCTATAAACCCACGCCGGTTTTCAAGACCGGTGCATTAAACCACTCTGCCACCCCTCCGAACGCCGCAAATAATATAAGCATCATCGGTGCTTGTAAACAGCAATTTTTGAATATTGTGTCAAATGCTCATCTTATGTTCAGACGGATGAATTTTCAGGCGAATAGCCAACATATTTTCAGCAATATCTGGGTAAAGCAGCATAAAAACACCTATACAGTAAGAGACTTGCCCTCTCGGTATGGTAAAATCGCGGTAACTTTTCACGGTAAATGCTTATATGAATTCACTCTTGATACCTTCATCCTCACTCGCCCCTGAATTTAATCTTCCCGTCCTGTCGCAATTGCCAACAGGATATAAAGCGTTGCTTTTAGGTCAAGAGCGCGTATTGGATGCCTTTAAGTTACATAACGCCATTGCCGATCAACAACTGTATCTCGCAGACTTTCCTGGCATCGATAGACTATTAATGATCAAAGCATTAATGGAAACGCTTGAGCCATTGCCGGCAGCTTATCTGGTGGCAAAGCGCCCCGAAGATAAAACCATTCAATTCCATTGGCAATATGAAGCGCCGCAGGACAACCAAGGCTCAATTGCTGAAAAGCATGTCAGTTATCGCTATCTGAGTGGCAATATCCGCCGTTCAGACCTACTTGGCCGTATGGTGCAATCAGGTAATAGCAGTAAATATCAAGCGGGTGCATTGGCCGAATGCCATTATGTATTTATCTGCGCCGAATCCCTGTGGAAACGAGAAGGCTTATGGGATTTGCTGCTGCAAATCCTGACACAGAAAGAGTATCAAATCAGTCACAACCTAAGCCCAATCCCATTAAATTGTAAAATTATTTTAATTGGCGCGGGTTTAATCTATAGCCAAATTAGGTCTGAAGATTGGCAATTTCAACGCCACTTTAACCTGTTGGCAGAACTGGCGGGTGAACTGGATTTGACCCGTTTTAAAGAAGCGCAATATGCCAGTTGGCTACAAACGGTGGCACAAAGTGTCGATGTCACATTAGAACAATCCAGTCTTGCCCCACTCTTTAGACACAGTGCTAGATTAACTGAGCATCAACGTCGCTTAAGTCTCTCAATGCTAGATTTGGCGCAGTTAATGGCGCAGGCAAAAGTCTATCGCGGTAAATCAACAATTAATGCAGCCAGCATTGAACGTGCGCTATCGCAAGCCAATTATCGCCATAACAGCTCTGAAGAATTTTCAAGCCAAAGTTTTGATGACAATTTCATAAATCTGCCAACTACGGGCGCTATGGTAGGACAAATTAATGGTCTTACTGTTATCGATGCGATTGATCACTGCTATGGTGAACCAGCTCGGATCACCGCTACGGTACACTATGGTGACGGTGAAGTTGCAGATATTGAAAGAAAGTCAGAGCTGGGCGGTAATATCCATGCAAAGGGTATGATGATCCTTTCAGCCTGTTTATATCGTATCTTTGGTCGCGATGCGCCATTGCACCTAAATGCCAATATTGTATTTGAGCAATCCTATCAGGAGATCGATGGCGATAGCGCCTCGCTTGCAGAATATTGCTGCTTGATGTCAGCCATTGCCGAACAGCCGATTATTCAATCGTTAGCCATAACAGGTGCATTGGATCAATTTGGTAATGTGCAAGCTATCGGTGGTATTAATGAAAAAATTGAAGGCTTTTTTAATCTTTGTGAACGCCGAGGCTTAACCGGTGAGCAAGGTGTAATTATGCCCAAGTCAAATATATTACAGCTTAATCTACACCCCAAAGTGATTACAGCTGTAGGCAAAGGCTTGTTCCATATTTATGCCATTGAACATATGGATGAAGCGGTCGAGCTATTGATGCAGATGCCCGCTGGCGTTGCCGATGAAGATAATGACTTCCCAGCAGAATCCTTATATGGTCTAGTGCAACAACGATTAGACAAGCTAGCTGGTAACGGTGAAGAAGAAATAGGCTTAATGACGAGATTACTCGCAAAACTAGGATTTTTTCGACATTAATTAGCTGATCGGAGTTGTTTAGCTTACACGTGTTCGCTAATCTTGGCGCTCTTATTGCTGGAGTAGTAAAACAATGAATAAAGCAAACAGTTTCAACAAAGAAGAACTTATCGCCTGTGGCCATGGGAAATTATTTGGTCCAAACTCCCCTCGCCTCCCCGTAGACAACATGCTGATGATCGACAGGATCATCACCATCAATGACAACGGTGGTGAGTTTGGAAAAGGTGAAATTGTTGCCGAACTCGACATTAAGCCAGAATTATGGTTTTTTGACTGCCACTTTATCACTGACCCAGTTATGCCGGGTTGCTTAGGCTTAGATGCCATGTGGCAACTGGTTGGTTTTTACCTAGGCTGGGAAGGTGCTGAAGGCAAAGGTCGCGCTTTAGGTGTGGGTGAAGTGAAGTTTACAGGTCAAGTATTACCCGGCGCGAAAAAGGTCACTTATAAGCTCAATATCAAACGTACCATCCACCGTAAATTAGTAATGGGTATTGCCGATGCCATCCTTGAAGTAGATGGACGTCAAATTTACAGTGCAACCGACCTTAAAGTCGGTGTATTTAGCGATACTTCGACCTTCTAACCTGCTTTACCCGGCAATATTCAATAGAGACAAAAATGCCCTCATCTGAGGGCAATTATGCTGCATTACTCTGTTTGTTCTGGGCTATTTAATTAATGAGCAAAACGCCATTATTTATTAAATAGCCCATTAACTCGGCCATCCACACCTTCACGCCAACCACCTAACCACTGTGACCGCGAATCAAGATTTGCATAAGGACAGAGCTCCTTAGAGCGTCCACCAACACCAGCTTGGAATCCTTTTGAAAAAGCTCTGTCTAAACGATCTCGTTTTTGTCTTTTCATGCAAGCGTCCTCTGTTCTACGTGAAATAGAAGCAACAGCTTCAACCATAGGAATAGTGCTTTTCAGCGCCGAGATCAATCAAAAAATCGTTCATTTTATCGACTATTTATTAAACTATTGAGATCATGATTAAAAAAAATCGAGGCATTTTGCCTCGATTTTTTTAGTCTGAATTCAAGCTTAAAAACTAGCGAACCCGACGTCGTAACCAAACTAAGGGTAAGGCTAATAACCACGCGAAAGATGCTGCGCCTTTACGTTCATAATTTCCCGTATCAGTACTTTCATCCACGGTACATGCTTCACCGTTAGTGGTAGGTTTAAGCACAACCATACGTGGAATATAAGCTGTCACAGGGTCACCATTACCACTGAGTTCAAACAGAGGTAGGCCATTTTCACCAACGATAATGTTGCCATCTTTATCGAGTTGGTATGAAGGCTTGCGAATGAATGCAGTACCAACGATAGTACCCTCTTCATTTATACTGGCAGCTTCGACAATGAGAATATCACTGTTATAGCTTAATACCTTGCCTGTTCCATCCTTAACTTCAACCTTGTGGCGAGCCCAATTACCATCAGCCCCCTTTTCAAAACCTTTAGATTCACAGGTCAGCAAATTATTGAGGTTATTGAATTCACCCGTTGATTTCTCATACAGGAAGCCTGCCTTAGGGCGTGGCTTTTCTTTATCATAGGTGGTTTCAATATAACCAACGACTTGATCTTTGTTATTGATATCTTTAGCTTTGCTAGATAAATCTGTGGTTGTCGCAGCAAAATCATTAGGCGTCACATAAGGCACATCTGGGGTATTAATATCAAAATAGAAGAATTTATCGCGTTGGTAACCTTGGATATAACTACGATAACTTCCCACAACAATTCCATTGTCGTTTACATCGTAGGCAATAGAGCTCAAAATTGAGTCTCCCATTGGGATCCAATGGTATTGATATTTACCCTCTGCATCTTTGGTCCAATAGGCCGCATCTTGACGTAATCTATCGGTATTACCGTTACGGTAAACATGTGAGCGACCAGCCACCACACCGTCGTTATTCACGCCTAATGCCTGTGCAGTAAATGTCAATGTATTGTCACTGGCGGGAGTTAATCCTAGCGGTAACTCAGTGCCAGTAGCAGTGCCATTATCTAATTGCCAAACATAAGCACGGGTTTGGTACTGGATGTTACGCGTGCCTTGAGCATTAGGATATTGCTCACGCTGAATACACACATCTAATGGCAAAGTGTTATCAGTACCTAAACAGTAAGCAACCCGATCACCACCATACTTGCTGATATTAGTGCTGGCATAACCCACCACTAAGTTATTATTGTTAACTGCCGTTGCCGCAGACCAACCACCGAGCTCTACAGTCTTATCATCCTTAACATATTGAGTATAAGGAGGTGGTAATGGGATCTCGATGTCACCCACTTTGGCAACACCACGGTACTCATAATCGCGATAATACCAATAGTCGGTTGCATTATCTGTGGTTGCAGTATTTTCTGTCTTCTTTTCAGGGGCAGTCATGCTGCCAACTTTCACACCCGCATCATTGATGCCGTAGTAAAAAGTATCAACTGAATTCACAACCGAAGAATCACTTGGTGGCGTGGTACCATTGATGCTGTCAAAGGTTGGCTTCCACGCACCAGTGGCACCATTTTGCGCAGCGATAAAGGCAAAGTTATTCGCAATAATGGCCGCTGTAATTGAATAGGTGATAGTTTCCTCTGAGGCAATACCATCTTCAACATCAATCACACCACCTTCAACATCGGATGTACTGAGTTTTTTCTTGCCTTTGGCGATACCGACCAGTTCATCGTTGCCATTAACACCTAAAGCGTAGCCATTACGCGTACCTTGGAGGGTGTCTGCAAGTGGTAGATCATAATTATCAATGTTAACAATTTCATAGACTGGTGCAGCATGGGCACTGTGCAATACGCCAAGGACACCTAAGGCAACCAAGGACAGGGCTTTATCCAACTTTAACTTCATTAATTCAATTCCCATTTTTATTATTGGTTTACTTCTGTGACTCAAGCTCTTCCCATCGCTCGAAGCAAACTTCCAATTGCTTTTCTTTATCCGCTAACAAGCTCAATACCTGATTGATTTTATCCTGCGTCTGACTATAAAAATCTGGGCTTGCCACTGTGGTTTGTAAATCGAGGATTTCGGCCTCTAATTTCTCCATCAACTCTGGCATTGCCTCTAACTCACGCTGTAATTTATAAGACAGTTTTTTTGCGGCTTTGGCAGGCTCAGCCACTTTAACCTCAGCGTTTTTTGCCGTCGCAGGAGCTTCGACCGTGTTTGCTTGACTAGGTTCCTCAGAATAAAACTTTGCACCTTGATCGATAGCATCCTGGTAACCGCCAACATACTCAGTCCAGTGACCATTACCGGCATACCACCAACTGCTGGTCACGGTATTATCGATAAACGCCCGGTCATGGCTGACCAGCAACAACGTGCCTTCATATTCAGTCAGCAGCGACTCTAGCAATTCTAGGGTCTCAATATCAAGATCGTTTGTTGGTTCGTCCAGAATGATAAGGTTTGCGGGACGAATGAGTAACTTCGCCAGTAATAAACGGTTTTTCTCTCCGCCTGATAGCGCCTTTACTGGCGTTCTGGCACGCATTGGTGAGAACAAGAAATCCTGCAAATAACTTAAAATATGGCGATCTTGACCATTGATAGTGATGGTCTTTTTACCCTCACCCACGTTATCTTCAACAGTTTGCTCAGGATCCAGTGCTTCACGGTATTGGTCAAAGTAGGCGATTTCGAGCTTAGTACCGACTTTCACTTCACCCGATTGAGGTTGTAACTTCTCAATCAATAATTTAATTAAGGTCGATTTACCACAGCCGTTAGGGCCTATAAGCGCAATACGATCACCACGCATCACTGTGATATTGAAGTTTTTGACCAGATTTTTATCAGGTAAATTATAGTTTAAGTCCTTCACATCAAAGACCAATTTACCAGAACGCTCAGTATCGGCCACCGCCATTTTGGCATTACCCTGACGATTCAAGCGCTCACTGCGTTCTTGACGCAAGGCTTTTAACGCACGCACACGGCCTTCGTTACGGGTGCGACGCGCCTTAACACCTTGGCGGATCCAGACTTCTTCTTCGGCTAAGCGCTTATCAAATAATGCGTTTTTCTCAGCCTCGACCCGCAGCCATTCTTGTTTACCATCAAGATAGGCTTGATAATTACCGGGCCATGAAGTCACGACACCGCGATCTAAATCCACAATCCGCGTGGCCATGCGAGCAATAAAGCCCCTGTCGTGGCTGATAAACACGATGGCGCCTTGGAAATCCAGTAGGAATTTTTCTAGCCACTCAATAGTATCAATATCGAGGTGGTTGGTTGGCTCATCGAGTAGCAATAAATCTGGCGCGCTGACTAACGCACGGGCAAGTGCCACTTTACGTTGCCAACCCCCAGATAATTCACTTAAAGATTTATCGGGATCTAACCCCAAAAGCTCACAATTTTGATTGATCCGCGAGTCAAGTTGCCAACCATTATGGTGGTCTAACGTCTCCTGCAACTTTTGCATTTGATTGAGCATGCGCTCCATTTGCTCAGGCTCAGCAAAAGCGACATCGTGGGATAATTGATGGTATTGCTCTAGAGCTTCACCTACTTCTTTTAAACCTGCAGCAATGTAAGCGTAAACCGTACCCTGCTCAGCTTTAGGTGGATCTTGCTGTAACCGACTGACCGTGACGCTACCATCGATGTTAAATTCACCTTCATCGAGCAGCACATCGCCGGATAAAATCTTTAATAGACTCGACTTGCCTGCACCGTTACGGCCAACAATACAGACCCGCTCGCCGCGCTCAATAGTAAAATCAGCATGCTGTAATAGCGGGGTGTAACCATAGGCTAACGAGCCATTATTGATACGAACCAGACTCAAACTAAGCTCCTAAAAATTCTTGTAATTGCGTGGCATCAAAGGGCCAACTTAAATAACGCTCGTCCAGGGCTTTAACCACAGGAATCGACACGCCATAACGCTCTGCTAGGGTTTCATCATCGCAAATATCGATGGCCGTAAAAGGCACCTCGGCGGCATTTAATAATGCCGCCGCCAGTTCGCATAAATGGCAACCTTCGGTGTGATACAACACATAGCTTGCCTGCAATGCATTATTTATCTGCATGGGTAATTAACCAGGTGTTATGGATATGAGGATTACGTTTGTAATCCAGCGGCAACGTCATGTCGTCGATGTTTTGCACCTTAATTTTCATTTTGGTTAAAGTTTCAGTGTCCATCTTAAACTTGCGCTTATTGTTGGAGAACACCAATTCACCGTTTGGACTTAACAGCTTGATTAGCATACCGAGTAAATTCACATGATCACGTTGCACATCGAAAGAATCTTCCATGCGCTTGGAGTTGGAGAAGGTAGGCGGATCGATAAAAATTAAATCGTATTGTTCGTTACAATCGCGGATCCACTGCAAACAGTCAGCCTGAACAAATTCATATTGCTTGCCAGACAAATTATTAAGGGCAAAGTTCTCTTTCGCCCAAGCAAGGTATGTGTTTGACATATCAACCGTCGTGACCGATTTTGCGCCGCCTAATGCAGCATGCACTGAGGCAGAACCTGTGTAAGAGAACAAATTCAGTACCCGGCGGCCCTTAGATTTTTGCCCCACTAAACGGCGAGTTAATCGATGATCGAGGAACAGCCCAGTATCTAAATAACCCGTCAGGTTTAGCTTAAATTTAGCGCCATATTCAGTCGTGGTAAGCTCTAACTTACGTTCATCCAACTTTTGATATTGGTTAGTGCCCTTTTGACGCTCGCGGGTCTTCATAATGATTTTGTGTGGATTAACGCCAATGGCCGCAGGCAAAGCCAGCAGCACATCACTTAAACGACGTTTAGTGACGGCCTCAGGAATACTGGCTGGTGCCATGTATTCTTGTACCACAACATAATCAAGATACTTATCGACTGCGACGTTATATTCAGGAATGTCAGCATCATAGAGGCGATAACTATCAATCCCCTCTTTTTGGGCCCACTTCTCAAATTGCTTAGCGTTTTTCTTTATACGGTTAGCAAAAGCAGGCGCGATATCGGCAATATCGACACCCTCTGGCAACAATGGCGTATCGCGGCGAGTACTCTGTGCGTGAAGCGTGTATAAGTTAAAAGCGCACTCTAACGCACCGTTAAACATCTTCATCTGTTTATCGGCTTTGAGTTTCAATGCCGAGATAAGCTCGATATCGCTACACAGCATGGCCACTTTCCAGCCACCAAATTCTTTTTTGAATTTATCGCCTAATTGATAGTACAGCTGCAACAGCTCAGACACACTGCCTAAACGCTCACCGTAGGGAGGGTTGGTGATGAGGTAACCTTCAGCCGCTGGCGGCTCAACATTAAGGGCATTTGCCACCTTAAACTCAATTAATTCAAGCACGCCTGCATTTTGCGCGTTGCGTTTTGCTAACGCCACTAAGCGTGAGTCGATATCGGAGCCATAGAACTTCACTTCGCAGCGCTTTACTCCTAACGATGCACGCGCTTTAGCTTCTTCGACAATTTCGTGCCAAGTGGCCTTATCGTGACGACGCCAATGTTCGAAACCAAAACGGCTGCGTTGTAAACCAGGAGCAATATCGGCGGCCATCAAAGCCGCTTCAATCAGCACTGTACCGCTACCGCAGAAGGGATCGAGTAAGGTAGTCGGCGCGGCTTTCCAGCCACTGCGAACTAGCATATTCGCCGCGAGATTTTCTTTTAAAGGCGCTTCACCCGTGGTTGAACGGTAACCACGTTGGTGCAGTGATGGGCCAGAAAAATTCATCGCAATGGTAATGACCCCATTGCGAAAATGGGCATCAACTTTAATGTCGGCATCGATACGGGCGACGTTTGGACGGGCATCACCGTCATCACGGAAACGGTCAACAATCGCATCTTTAATCTTTAGCGCGCCAAACTGGGTATTGTTAATAAAACCACCCGTGCCATGGAAATCGATACTAAAGGTGTTGCGATTAGAGAAATGTGCTGACCAATCAATACAGTAGGCTGCATTATATAACTGCTCCGCCGACTCACAGGGTCCCTTATAGATCACCAGTACAATACGGCTGGCTAAACGCGTCCACAGGGTAATGCGATAGGCTAAAGCCAGAGGCGCGGTAAAATAGACACCGGCTACACTTTCTTTAATCTCGGTCGCACCAAATTCTGTCAGTTCTTGGGCTAAGCTATATTCAAAGCCCTTAGGGGCGGCAGCAAAAAAATTAAGCATGGGATAATCAATACGCAGTCAAAATCAAACCGACATTATACCTGCGAAGCCACATAAAAGATAAACAGTTATTAGCCAAAACTCGATTTAGTCAGGTAGTTAATCCACATTTAACCCATTAAAATCCGATATCACGGTCAATACTGGGTAAATTCCCCGCACTACGCTTTATATTTAAGCATTCGTCCGCTTTTTTAGAATTCCTCCTTGCAATGCCACAGCGCTGCCGTTATAGTCTGCCCCGCTTTGAAGACGGACGCGGGATGGAGCAGCATGGTAGCTCGTCGGGCTCATAACCCGAAGGTCGTTGGTTCAAATCCAGCTCCCGCAACCATTTAAAGCAAATATAAGTAATACAGATAGATATCGGACGCGGGATGGAGCAGCATGGTAGCTCGTCGGGCTCATAACCCGAAGGTCGTTGGTTCAAATCCAGCTCCCGCAACCAATTTAGATGTATACGTTTATAAAAAGAAATAGCTCGTCGGGCTCAACTCTTTATAAACAACAGCGAAGGTCGTCGGTTCAAATCCGGCTCCCGCAACCAATTCTAAGATGACAGAATTAAAACAGTGATCAGCAGCGTTAATCGGACGCGGGATGGAGCAGCATGGTAGCTCGTCGGGCTCATAACCCGAAGGTCGTCGGTTCAAATCCGGCTCCCGCAACCAATTCTAAGATGACAGAATTAAAACAGTTATCAGCAGCGTTACTCGGACGCGGGATGGAGCAGCATGGTAGCTCGTCGGGCTCATAACCCGAAGGTCGTTGGTTCAAATCCAGCTCCCGCAACCAATTTAACAATGATAATGACCAGACCAGCATCAGCTGGTTTTTTTGTGTCCGAAATTTATCGTACTGAGTTTCACCATGCTAGCTTGTCGGGCTCAACCCTTTATAAACAACAGGCGAAGGTCGTTGGTTCAAATCCAGCTCCCGCAACCAATTTAACAATGGTAACGACCAGACCAGCATCAGCTGGTTTTTTTGTGTCCGAAATTTATCGTACTGAGTTTCACCATGCTAGCTTGTCGGGCTCAGCCCCTTATAAACAACAGGCGAAGGTCGTTGGTTCAAATCCAGCTCCCGCAACCAATTTAACAATGGTAACGACCAGACCAGCATCAGCTGGTTTTTTTGTGTCCGAAATTCCTCGTCACCTGAGTTTGGCTTGATTTACTCGAATCGTTTATCGAATTACTTTAGTGATATCCTGAAATGACTGATAAAAACGGAGGCATTAACTCGTAGAAAAATTGCAGTGTTAGCTGATATTTGTACCAACTTCGTCTTAGCCACTTATTGCCGATTGCCTTTGCGGTTGCCGATCTTCACAAACCCCAGTTTAGTATTCATTTTTCGCTCTAAATGCAGCCATAGTCGTTTGCCGCCCAACACGCATTTCTGCTATGATCCGTCACTGACTAATCATAATTCCACAAATTGGCAGATAATCAGCACTCAAGCTTTATCTTGCGATACCAATCCATCGCCTGCAGGTACAAATATGATTAACCACTTTAGTGTGCTTGGTATCAAACCTAGCGCCAAAGAAGACGACATTAAAAAAGCCTATCGTCGGCTCTCAAACAAGTATCATCCTGATAAGTTGTTAGGTGCCTCTGATGACGAAAAAGAGCAAGCGTCACAGCAACTTGAACGCGTCAAAAAAGCGTATGAAGTCTTGTCCGATCCGAAGCTTAGAAATGCGTTTATCCGAGATTTCAACAATGTGATAGTGACCGATCCGAATGGCGCAATGCGTGAATTATGGGATCAGTTCTACCCTTAATATTTTTTTTTAGCGCCGAATTAACGAGCGGTTAACTCCGCATTTTCTACGCCGAATAAATTATTTCTGCGCTTTATTTCGAGACAAGCCCATGGCAAAAAAACTGAATATCTCACGCATTAATGAGCTTAAGACCAATGCCTACGACAATATCGAGTCCTATGATGACCCGGATACCCCCAAGGCACTGGAGCAATTTACCAGTCAAATCAAAAAAGTATTACAGGCCGATCCAAAAATGCTCGAGTCAGTACCCGAGTACCTGCCTGTGGCACTCTATGGCCGAGTAAAATTTCCAAGTGACGCCAAGCTCAAGTGGGCTCACTGGATTAACACCGCAACGCAACCTGAGTGGGATGAATTTAAGGTCACAATCGGCTTTAACAATTCCGATTTGCCATTAGTGCTAGCGGTGCGCGCTTACTCAGAGGATTTACTGATTGAAAGCTGCGCCGTGCTGTACTTATTGGAAAACCAAGGCAAAAGTACGCCAGCCCCTAAACGCAGTGCTGACGATGATTTTGAAGACGAAGACAGTGATTACGCCGACTATTCCGATGACGACGATGATGACGGCGAAGAGGAAGATGGCTATTACGATCAGTACGATGATGAGGACCGCTAATGAACACCAGTCTCATTGAGATAACCGTTGCCGAGATTAAAGAGCTCGCCGATGTCGAGCCAAAACAGGCCAGTAAACGTTTCGAACTCATCGCCACCACAATGAACGATGAGCAATTAGTCGAAGTCATTGAAAAAATGGATATTGTGACACTGACGCAAATCAACAGTCACCACGATATCTCCTGCCCGTCAATTATGTCGGAGCTGATGACACCTGAGCAAATTCGCGACATCGTCTGTCAGCAACCTTTGTATTGGGAAGAAAAAATCAAAAACAATGCCGAAGAACTCATTCAGCATACCTTTGATTTTTTAACTTATTTAATTCGTATTCAAGATAGCGAAGAAAAACAAACCGCTATTTTAGAGTGCATTGCCGAAGATCCCGCCGGCCTCTTCTATCTGTCTATCCCTTTTATTGAGATGATGCTGGGCGAACGCCACGACGATGAAGACCACTTCAACGATTATTATGACGATGAAGAAGATACTGATACCGTCGGCTATGACAGCCGTGTCGCCAGCGAAGAAGCCCATAGCTTAAGCCTAGATGACCCACGTAGTCTGATGGCATTAATCCATGAGCTGGCACCCGATGTAGAAAAAGCCATTAAAAACCTGCTGCGTAACGAAAGCTCTGGCTGGGAAATGATCATTAACAAATTCGTTAATGAATTAGTTATCCAAGCCAAAGAGAAAAACCAAGTCACGGATGAATACGCAGAAGTGGATGATATGTTTAGCTTTTTAGATTAAGGATCCCTAGATGCAACTGGTACTGCGTGATTTAGACCAAGGCCCATACCTGAGTAAGGTGTTGGCCAAAGGCCAAGCAGACAACACCCTTAGCGGTGAGCAGCTCGCACAAATCAAATCTAAAGCCATTTTGATGAGCCTCAAATTGGCAGATAAGTTCTACAACAAGTACAAGATGCACTTACTGGAACAAGCGGCGCACGATGTGATTGGCGTCGTTAGTCTCGGGTTAATGGAACTATCGAATAAAGATCAACAACAGGCATTGCGTTTATTGCTCACCGCAGATGGTGTGGTCAAATGCTTCCAAAAGGGCTGGAGCATGCTTAGCGTGGTGAGCAAACATAAGCTGGTCAATGGCAAATCACTCTATGGTGATGTAGATAAATTTCTACTGGAACAAGTCTCTACGCCACCAGACGCCGAAGAGTGGCTTGGATATGAGGCCTATCAGGATGCATTAGTCGAGCACCAACGTCAGCAATCGATTGCGGCGCTAATGGCGCAGTTTTATGCCCAAACCAGCTACGATCCTTTGGATTTCTTAAATCTAGAGAGCGTATTGGCCGAAGCCGTGCTGTATCGGATGTTGTTTGATAATGCCAAAGTCAGACAAGATTTGAAAAAGCGCATTGCCAAAATCAGCTTGCAGGACGAATGGTTTAGCCTTGAGTATATCGAGCAGCAAACCCAAAAAGCCTTGGCAGAACTCCCCGCGGAGCTGGCCGAGACTATCGGTAAAGATTTGGGGAAAAACTTTGCGCCAGCATTGCTGCGAACACTGCATTTTGCAAAAAGCTACCGTGAGCTGCTGCTCAATGACGCCTCACCTGAGCGTTTAGAAAGATTCGAGCATAAAGAAGGACTCGTCGGCCTACTCGGCTGGCCACTTTATATCGTGCTGTAATCCTTAGCGGGGCGCTAATCAATTAGCGCCCCGTTTTTTATCTGTCGTCTGAATTTGCTTACGCTTCCTTTATTGTCTCGCCACCAGCCGCAATAACAAATACAGGCATGGTTGCATCGGGGCGTAGATAGCCCCAAATCCTGATCCCTTGAGCTTCTTTACTGTAGGGAAGCCGATACTTATGCAGTTGCGCCTCAATATAATCTGTAAAATCCGTGGTCTTTTCCGGCAGCAATCTGCCGCGGTGCTCTCTTTTCAGCGGATCAATTTCAAGCCACTCAATCCTCTCGCAAATAGCGAGTAACTCGTCCCACCATACTGGCGTAAAACCAGGGTTTGGCCCTTCATCCTCCAGCAGCTTATAACGCACATGAGGCACAAACTCTGGTGCCTCATGAAGCGCCTGCTCAAGTTTTCGCCATTTAGTAAGGTTCATCACTGAGGTTAATTGATACTGATTGAGGTACGCCAAGGTGTCTGCATTCATTGCGATGAGTGTGCTCCCTGTGAGTAAAAATCCATAAGTGGCGTCATCTTAGCTTAAGCGAGGATGTACTTACAGCGACTTAGCTTGAATTTCAAGCATGCTATAGTCCGTTAATATAGCCAGTTAATAAAGTCAATTAAGCAAGTGATGAATTAAGTAAGTGAATCAAAGTAAAAAGCCTGCAACAGCAGGCTTTTGATATTTAAAGAAAGAGGCTAACGCTTAACGGTACGTCAGTGTCGTCGTATCCGTTAATTTATCATTGTCTTTAACGGTTAATTCGACGGTATGCTCTCCGCGGCGCGCCAGACGCAGTACTACAGGACCATTGGCGCGGGTGCCATTATCAAACTTCCACTTATGCTGCTTAATAACCCCATCGGTGTCATAGCTAGTCGAAATAAACATATCGACCAGCCATAGATTGATGCGCTGAATTTGGGCAACGGGTGGTTTCTTCACATTTTCAACCACCACTGACACCATTTGCGAGCTGCTATGGCTTAAGCCGTCATTGTCCGTTACGGTTAACGTCACTAGATAATCACCACTTTGCGCATAAGTGTGTGATACCGCCTCTCCAATACCTTGACTATTATCGCCAAAGTCCCACTGAGTAGAAACGATTTGACCGTCGCTATCAATGGCGGTTGACCTCAATTGCACACTCGCACCATTCACAACCTGAGTGAAGCTGGCTTCAGGGGCGACTTTTTCAGCTTCGAGCAAGAGTGAAATCACTACAGGATCATGATCAGATGATCGATAAGCATCACTAGCGTACAAGTCTTGCACCTGCGCAGGGGTCTTAAACTCTTCGTTGTAATCTAACACACGTGGCTCGTCGGTATTAATATGCCACTCAGTCACATCTAGGACTTTATCCACTAACGCAGCATTCGCGAGCGCATGGTCTAACTGTCCCGATTCACCCGAGAATACATAGGAATAAGGATTAGCTTTTTCAAGTTTGGCGAACAACTCACTAAAGCCAGCGTTAGCCAATGCCATCAGCGGGTCTTCCTTGGCGTAGGAGTTTAAGTCACCAATCAGCAGTACACCTTGCTCAGGATACTGCGCGGCAATCCACTGCCCTGCCGCCGTTGCTGCGCGACTACGGGTAATATTGCAGTTGCCTTGGCCATCGTTCATATCTGGATCGCCAGCACACTCACTGCCTTTAGATTTCAAGTGATTAACCGCAACGACTACACTCTCCTCACTGCCGTTTAGCGCGAAAGCTTGAGTCAACATAGGGCGGTTTTTGCTGTCGTCGAACAGCGGCTGCGCGGCGTCATCTAAGGGAGAGTTAGCGCTTGATAAAATACGCGCATCACCCTGAGGGCTCACTTTGTCACTGCGATAAATTAAACCAACGGTAATCGCATCCGTACCTATCGCACTTAAGCTGCTGCCATTGACCTTTGGAATAACATAAGCATAGCGATTTTCACCCACGGCGACATTGAGGCCCGCCACGAGATCGGCAATCGCCGAGTTGGCGCCAAAGCCATCGTTCTCGATTTCCATCAGACCAAACACATCGGCACTGATCCCCACCATAGCGCTGACAATCTTCGCTTTTTGACGCTCAAACTCACTCAGGGTATTGGCACCGCGCGCAGTAGGGAAACCACCGCCTTGTCCATCGCCATTAAAGTAGTTCAGTACGTTAAAGCTGGCGACTTTCAGGTTGCCGCCTTCGGCAAGCACTGGTGATTGTGGACGAGGATTTTCCGCTACAAAATTAACGGGCTCAGTCGGCATAATGCGATAAAGATTAAAGCCATAGTGCATAACACCAGTAAGGCTCGTGGCTTTATCACCCACACGCACAGTGTTTGAAGCGCTTAAACCTGGCGCCGGGAAAATCACAGGATCAGGGTTCTGCGCCGTTAGACCATCGTCGAGTAAAATACTGTCTTTAAGATTGGCCGCCGTGACGGCTAAAGCATCGGCACCTGGCGCAGCGACTTGTGTCCCAATAAAGTGACGGCTGCTACCGAGTGAAATTTCACCATAGCGGCCCAAATTGTAGACTTCGTTCACGACCAGATCTTGGCTAAAGCGTACGCGCATGCCTTCAAAGGGCTCAAAATCATCGCTTGAGTTGACGGGTAAAGTTACTACCGCGGCACTCGGCAAAGCTTGTCCTGCAACGCAAAGTTTATGATCGGCAACGGTAGTCAGTTCCGTTAAGCCTTGATATTCAGTGACTTTAGCCTTTAAACGTACACGGTCGCCCGCCACGTAACCCGTAGGCGCATTACCGGTATAAACAAACACCCCTTCAGAAGTTTGTGGATCGTTATCGGCTTCGTTGTCGGCCATTTGCACGAAGATGCCCTTTAGGCCAGCTTCTTGGTTACTCACCACAATGGCTTCTACCACTAAGGTTTGTCCGTTTAACGGACTGACATTGGTCGAACCTTGCAGAGCATGGATAGGCGTTGAGGCTTCACCACAGGCTAATGAACTCGGTGGCGGCTCAACAGGATCGGTAGGTGTGCCTGCACTGAACTTACCCAAATCCGAGATATCGTCTTTGGCAAAACCTAACCATGTATTAAAGGTAACAGCATCATCAATAATGGTATCGGCGATTAGCTGATCGGGATTGCGGCGTAGCGTGTTGTCCTGGGTCGATAAATCACCACTGCCCCATTCACTGCCTGGATCGACACCCACTTGGCCTAAGCTATCAATCACTTGGTCTTGATAGGTCAGCACAATGGCATCATCACCATTGAAAAAACTCGCGCTGCTTTGTTGATTCGTCACCGCCAGAATATCGGCCGATGCGTCGTTATCAGCGACAACATAAGTTGCCCCTGCCGCTAAGGTGCCATTCAGGGTGATAGTCGTGCCCACATTTGTGCTGCCATTAAAATAGAAGCGCAATTGATACTGGCTTAAATCAATAGTGTTAGCAGTTGGGTTGTACAGCTCAATGGCTTTGTTATTGCTGCTGCCTTCAACATATTCAGAAATAATTAGATTATCGGCAGCATGAGCAACGCCACAGATGCTACTGATGGCTAACGCCAACAGCGTTTTGTTATTAAACATAATGACCCCTAAAAGTATCTTTTATATTGATATTTGAGTTTATGATTGACCATTTTACGAAGCATTCAGCTTCGAAAACTGACGATACTATAGGGAATCAAGGTTACAAATTAGTTGCACTTAAGTTGCAACTTAAGGTGTATATTTAGGCGACGATTTAGCGGATTGTACTAGGAAAAATAGCGAAGATGGCGAGCCTAACTCACCATCTTGTTAACATCCATTACGGTTTCCCGTTATAGCGGTTGCAGCTGCTCATCGAGCAGCGTCACCAACAACAACTCTCCCCGTTCGCTGACTCTAAACTCGCCGTATTTGGCTTGGCTGAAGTGGTCAGCTTGGCCCTCTTCAAAGAAAAAACTATTTGAGGCCAGCTTTACCCTATGATTGCGCAGGCGAAAATCTACGGTGAGTTGATCGGCGGCTTTGGGCTGGTCACGGTAAATACCGACAAAGTGCGCCACTTTTTGCGAATCGAGAGTCAACAGTAGTTGCCCCTGCGTCATCCCCTCAGGCAACGCGGCGCGTACCTCCTGTGCAATGGCATATTCCAAGGCCATATAATCCCCCTGCATAATCGAGCGAGGATCCACTGGCGCTAAGGCAAAACGCACCACTTTGCCATCTTGCAATAACTGCTCAAACTGGGCGATTCGCCAATTCACCATCGTCAGCAAGGCCACCACAGTAACAACAACCAATAATAGGACTCTTCGGTGGCTGTTCGCTAAATACAACATCGCCGTCCCCATTACACATGCTCCTCTAACTCTGCTTGTGCGTCTGAGATAGGAAAGTAACGCCACATCACTAATCTCGCGGCAAGCAGTAACAACCCTAATCCCATCAAATACAGCGACTTAAGCATCAGCGTTGTCTCTAATGAATAATAATAACCACCAGCAAAAACCAACCCTGAAACAATACCCATTCCCTTCAACCAAGACTCATTTGCATAGTGCCCCAACAAGATGAGCCACACAGCTGTCGATAAACCCTGCATGGGTAAAGACAGTGCAGTAATCAGCACTAGGCCTAAAAACGCAAACAACCCACTGGGGGCGGTGAGTGAGATTTGCCATTGGTTAAACAGACTAACGAGTAGGAAACCACAAAGAGTAAATACTACGAGTAAATGACTAACTGCCATTCCCGACTGCCAACCGGATATAAATAACGCCTCAAAGATCCTATCCATACTGAAGACATGTATTAGTTGAATGGAGAGCAAAAGTGAAGCAGCACCATAGACCAACATCCTCGCCCGCTGATAGTGATATCCTGTGCGATGGATATTTAATAGCACCACACTCAGTAACGACACCAGCAAAGTCGGTGTTAAGTTGAGTAAATGCCACTCAGCCAACAGCCCCGTCAAACAGGCTAATAAACAGAATGCAAATACCCATTGAGCAACCTTGTGTTTTATCATGCCCCAAAGCAACAGAAACAAAGCAGCCATACTCAGATACCAAGCAAGATTAAAGGTATCGCCGAGCAAATCAAACAGTCCCCAAGCAAGGGCAAGCGTACCGCTTAAACATGAGGCAAAGGCAAATTGCTGTAAAAAGTGCTGTTGGCGCCCGCCCCAATACAAGGCGAGTCCTAAGCCTAAATAGATACAACCGATAAACAGAGCGGCTCCCCCTTCGAATCGCCCCCATACACTATCGAAAAGTGACGCCATAAAGCCCAATAAAAACCAGGCGGCAATCCAAGCTGCAAAGGCTTGCATCAACGCAATATACCAAGGTATTTCATGGGATTGGGGCCGTTCTGGTGCGTTCACTTCGCCCTTTGCATACAAACTATTCCAAAGCGTTTGCGCCGCTGAAGCACCAGGATCTTGAATCGAATCAGTGAGGGGGTTATTCATGACTCAGCTCCTCTCCTACGAGGGATATTGGCGTCATTTCGGCGCTAAATTGCCATTGTAATCGTATTAACACAGTACTCAAGCCGGTACTTGCCAAAATAATATAAAGCCCAATCAATAAAAAGCCGCCTATAGGATCGCTATTCTTAAACAGCAGTTCGGTTAATAGCGCAGCACCCACAGCAATCAAACTAAAACCGCCCAAAGCCAACGGATAAATCTGTAATAATCTGTGCCTGAACCACCAGAATCCCAATAACAAATGAATAAAGTAACCAGCCCACACACCTACAAGTAGCGGCTTAGAATCACTGGGTTCAAAAATCATCCAACAGAGCAATAAGGTAAAACAGCCCATGGCCACAAGTGAACTCGCATACAGCATAAGTGGTGCATGCCAGCGATTGCTCTGGCTTTTTCCCATAAAAACAAAAACATAATAGATAGTCAGATTAATAGCCGCAAAGACAAATAACCAAATCTGTTCATCCAAAAGGTAGGATGCGGTATCAGCAAAGAGTCCAAGGCTTAAATTAACTAACCCGAGTAATAACAACCATAAGCCATCAAAACCTGCCACCCAAGCTAAGGGGATAATGGCTAATGCCCACAACGCAAATAGCTGCCAAGGATCCGCTCCCGTTTGATAGGTCTGGCCCACCAAGGCTAAAAGTCCACCAATTAACATACTCACCACTAACAGTGCCACGTTTGCAAGCGTGGCACCAAAAAGATGATGATGGGCATCAACTTGCCTCAACATGCTGCGGTAATACAGCCAAACAAAGCACACAAGGCTAATCAATAGCGCGGCTTCAATCAGGGCAAATTTGCTTATTCTGTCTAGGGACTGCCAATTGTAAGCAAAAAAGAAAATAATCCCCGTCACTAGGCTTAACGCCCCCGCCCACTGAAGCAAAAGGGATAATAACCGCTGCCAACTGAGAGAGTTGGGCGACACCAATACGCTGCGAAACAACTCATTTGCCTGCGCCCGAGTAATATGTCCTTGCTCCAGCCACTCATAAACTTGAGAAGTAAGATTGCGCAATATGAAACTTCCTTATTTTTGATACTGACTCACACAAAATACGCATTTAACCAACTTAAGTGCAATAATTAATTGTATTAACTTGTCTCTGTTAAAGATAAGCTTAAGACTTCACGATAAACAGGATAACTTATGCGACTAGCTGTATTACTGAATTTACTATTAGGCCTAGTGTTGAATTTATTCAGTGTTGCAACTGCAGGTCCCCTTTCTCCCGCTCAGACAAAACCCGTTATTCGTGTTGGGGGCTATCAATTTGCTCCCTATGTCAATTTACAGAGCGATGGCCGTTATACAGGCTTAACGCTTGATCTCATCAACGCCCTCAACCAAATTCAGCAAGAAATCAGCTTTGAGTTTGTCTCCACCAGCATAGAGCATAGATATAAAGCCTATGCAGCTGGAAGATTCGATATGATCATGTTTGAAAATCCACGCTGGGGGTGGGAAAAACTTAATACAGCATTTATCCCCCTACATATCCATGATGGCGAAGTCTTTATCGCCCTGAAGGAAAAAGTAAAAGATCCTCAGTTTTTTGCTCTGTTCAAAGAGCGAACGCTAGCATTAGTTAAAGGCTACCACTATCGCTTTGCCAACTTCGAAACCGATCCTGCAGTGCTAGAAAAAAACTACAAGGTCGTTTTTGTAAACAGCAATAAAGCATCCATTGAAACCGTACTTCGAAAGCGCGCAGAAATTGCCCCAGTGACCATTTCCTACCTCAATTTTTACCTCGCTTCAAATCCGCAAGATCAACAACTCTATGTATCAAATCAATGGGATCAACATTATTATCATGGCGTGTTAATCAATCCACATTCGAAACTACACCCAGATAAACTCAACCTTTGGTTACAGCAATTGCAGCAAAACGGCAAACTCACAGAGCTCGTGCGCCAATATGGATTAGAGCTCGCCAGCGAACACAATAGTGCAGGACAAATCACACACTAAGATGTATTGACAGCAATTTAGTGAGCACTATGGTGCCTAAAAGGCAATATTTAATCTCGAGCCCTCGTGCGAACTCGATATTGATAAAACGGATTAGTGCAATGCTCCCAACAACGTAAATAATGATACCAACAACAGGCTCAATGCCATGATATATAAACCAAACCTCTTCTCGGGTGGACCAAGTTTGGCTATATGACAATGCCAAATAGCAAAAATACCGTAATTTAAACCGATAAATAGTAATAAACTGTAGGCATACATACGAGGAACGACACCTAGCGCGCAAGCAAATAAGCAGAGGCTCGTTGTGATGAAAAAGCCCATTTGGCAATAGAATAAACTAAGTAACACTTGCTTATTCAATTGAGCAATATTGGCTCCCTGAAGCATGGCTATAATCTGTAATCTTCCTTGCGATAGGTAATAAATACAAATCATCAAGCTCAATAACGCCGCCACCAATATACTTAACTGCATAATATTTCCCCTCCTCTGATGCTTTTCAAGAATTGAGAATAGTGCATCTGATTGCATTAACTGTAAGACCAGCTTAAGCCTAGTTACATTTCGTAATGGGTATGAGATGGATTTAAATCGAGTCGCAGGAATATTATTGAAAGACAAAAATAAAGGAGCCTTATGGCTCCTTTATCATTGATAATATGGCATAAATCAGTGATGACAATGCTCATCATGAACGTGATCATCGTCCATAAACTCATCATCGCCGTCTTGGTGTTGCATCACACCCCAACCATCGGTCATGCCGCCAAACTCGGCCGCAAAATCATTGAGAATGGTTTCTTGCTCAACCAAGTCATCGTAGTCTGGCACCATGTTGATGCATACGATGATTTCCCACTTGCCTAGCTCATCATTCAAATTCAGCTCAACTTCACCTTCGAGATCCGAATTGGCTAATTCTTCAAGTGCAGTTTCAGCATCACGCTGATCATCAAAAACTAAAAAGAAATCAACATCGAGGGCTTTAGTAAGGTCAATTCCGGCTTCAGCCATTGCGGCCAGCATTTTGCCATTATCGTCGTCTGGAAATTGCATATCCTACTCCACAGTATCAGGCTTATTCAGCCGCAATGATTTGAACCGATTCACCGTTAAAACTGACGATGTCACCCGCAATGACTTTTTTACGTTTGCGGGTTTCTACTTCGCCATTGACGGTAACCAAACCTTCATCAATAACATGCTTCGCTTCGCCACCGGCATTCGACATACCTTGTACCTTTAATACTTTGTACAATTCAATAAAATCTTCGCCGGGATGCAAAACTAACTGATTAATTTGCGTCACTTAAATACGCCTCAAAA
This sequence comes from Shewanella sp. DNRA4, assembly GCF_012843185.1. Classification (NCBI taxonomy): domain Bacteria; kingdom Pseudomonadati; phylum Pseudomonadota; class Gammaproteobacteria; order Alteromonadales; family Shewanellaceae; genus Shewanella; species Shewanella sp. DNRA4. Next base: position 323,529 of record NZ_JABAIP010000001.1, on the reverse strand, counting down.
AATAAACCTGCGGCATTATAGCAGCATGTCCATTGCGATGCAGATAATTTAACTTATCTTTGCCTTTCATCGGCGAGCAGGCCATAGGCGCATTCATCTAGCCACTCATCGCCTATCTTAAAATGCTGCCTAAATACGCCTTCGAGTTGAAAACCACATTTTTCCATCACTCGTGCCGAACCTATATTGTCTTTGGCGCAGTATCCGACGAATTTATGTATTGATAAGCTCAAACAGGCCCAATCGATGACAGCTTGCAAACTCTCAGTGGCATAGCCTTTGCCTTGTCCCGCGTGCACCAGCAAATAACCGACCTCAGTACGTTGTTCCTCCACACTTTGGCAATGAAGACCGGTTAAACCGATAAACTCGCAGGTATCAAGGGTTTCAATCACCAGCGTAAGCCAATCGCCAGAGGTATAGTCCCAGGTGACTGAGCGCTGCTCAAACTTTTGCCGGATCAATTCGGGAGCTTCAGGATTACGCACGTAGCGATTGATGTCAGGATCTTGGTGTAATGCCAAAAAGTGTGGCCAATCCTGCTCTTGTAAACTGCGAAGTCTTAATCTGTCGGTATAGAGTTCAAGCATAGCGGCTCCCCAATGGATGGACGAACTAAAAAAAATGGCAGCTAAACGCTGCCATTGCCTCGGCAAGAAGACGATTAACCGCGGCTGGTGACTTCGAGTAAGTGGTAACCAAACTGGGTTTTAACTGGACCTTGAACCACGTTTAACGGCGCACTAAATACCACTTCATCAAACTCACGCACCATCATGCCTGGACCGAATGAACCTAATTCACCACCTTGAGCGCCCGATGGGCATGAAGAATGAGCGCGCGCGATTTGCGCAAAATCAGCACCGTCGAGGATCTGTTGTTTAAGTGCTTGGCACTGCTCTTCACTGCTGACTAACAAATGTCTTGCTGTAGCCTGAACCATGATAAAACTCCCTGAATAATGCTGAGACATTTGCCCCAAATATCATATGGTTCCCGTTTTTATGACTGAAAACGAGATGTGAATGTTGAGTATAAAAACATTATGTTTAATTAAAAAGCTTTAAACCGCACCGTTATCAATTTTGTTATCGATAACGGCGCTACATAATCGACTCCGTGTTAAGCCTTAGTCGCCGCTATCCAGCGATCAATTTTCTGTTCCATCACCGCCATAGGTAGTGAGCCAGAAGTCAGAATCTGATCATGGAAAGCCTTAAGATCAAACTTATCACCTAGGGCTTTTTCAGCACGCTCACGTAGGGCAAGAATTTTTAGTTGACCCACTTTATAAGACAACGCTTGGCCAGGAATTGCCATATAACGTTCAACCTCGGCAATAATATCCGACTCGGCCATGGGCGAATTGTCCTTCATGTATTGAATCGCTTGTTCGCGACTCCAGCCTTTGGCATGTAATCCCGTATCCACCACCAAACGCATCGCACGCAGCATTTCGTCTGAAAGCTTACCAAAGTACTGATAAGGGTCGCTAAAGAGCCCCATTTCGATGCCTAAGTATTCAGCATACAGCGCCCAGCCCTCTTCAAACGCAGTATAACCGCTGAAGCGTTGAAACTCAGGTACACCCGTTAACTCTTGCTTAATGGCGATTTGGAAATGGTGACCAGGTGCCGCTTCATGCAGTGACAGTGTCGTCATGCCCCATTTCGGCTGAGCTTTCAAGTTGTAGGTGTTGATATAAAACACCCCTGGACGGCTCCCATCTACAGCTGGTGATTCATAGGATGCGCCCGCAGCCGATTGCTCTCTAAAGCTTTCAACCGGTTTAACCACATAGTCGGCCTTTGGCATTACATTAAAATACTGTGGCAATACTTGGTTAATCTTATCTTTCAACACCATATAACCATCGATTAAGCCTTGGCGATCGCCATAGAAGTATTGTGGCTCAGACGATAAAGAGGCAAAAAAAGCTTTTAAGTCACCTTTAAAACCCACTTGCTCACGGACTTTGTCCATCTCAGAAAGGATTCGTGCGACCTCATTCAGACCAATTTGATGAATTTCATCCACTGGCATGGTTGTGGTGGTATGAGAATTGGCTAAATGCTGATACCAAGCTTTACCATTTGGTAGACCAGACCAACCATCCGTTGCACGGGACTTAGGCAAATAAGTCTGCTTAAAGTAATCGCGCAGCCCTGCTAATGCAGGCACTAAACGCTCATTAATCATCGCCTGATAACTTGCTGTTAGCTCAGCTTTGTCTTGATCTGAAAAACCTTCTGGGAAGTGATTAATCGGTGAATAGAAAATACTTTGGCTGGCATCGGTCGTCAGCATAGCATCTAGCTGTGGAATAATACGCTCAACCAGCACTCGAGGAAGTACAACCTTACTTGCAATCCCCTCATCCATACGCTGTTGAGCAAGCTGGATCCACTGAATGAAACCATTCACACGCTGTTCCCAATTGCGGTAATCTTGAACGGTATTAAAAGGCTGAGCACTTTCACCACTTCCTAGCTGCACCATAGTTATAACAGTACTGTAAAACTGGCTGATAGGCATAAAGCGTGACGGATAGGTTTCATCAACTAACGCCATTTCACGATCATAAACAAACAACGAATAACTTAATTGCAGATCCGCTGGTAATTGCTCAACATCAATAGCCTTAACTTGTGCTAGATAGCGAGTATTTAGATCGTGTCGAGCCTTAAGATACTCTTCAGTTAAATCACCACCAAACTGCGCATTGTAGTCGTTAACACCCACAAAAGTGGCGTAAATAGGCTCAAGCTTCAAGTAGTCTTTAAAATAGGCATCGACGAGTGCAACATAACGCGACTCAGCCGTTTGGTTTTCTGCTTGAGTCGCTGGGGTCTGCGTTGTCCCTTCCTGTGTAACAATTTTTGTTTCAGGCTTTGAGCATCCCTGTAGGGCTAGCACTAAGGCTATCGTTCCCGCAACTACATTTAATTTCATTTTTTATATTTCTCCTTTTACGTCCGAGATAGCCAGACTCTTCCTATACTTACTGAAAAGTCTACTTACGGGATTATTCTATGATCTACTCATTTCGTAACTCAGGTTTTAGAGATCCAGAAACAGGGGTTTACAACCAAACTTATTTCATGGAAGTCTTTAACCGAGAATGGCATAGGCATATACGAGAACAGCAAAGCTTGGCGCTATTGTATCTGTGCCCTCACATTCACGAAACCGTTAAACAACCACATTTACTCGAATTTTTTACTAAACAAGTACAAGAAGCACTGCTAAGAGCAACGGATTTAATTGCTAGATTAGACCACAATCATTTTGCCTTAGGATTATTCAATATTGATGAAGCAGGTACCGAAGTTGTTCTTAATCGCATAGAAGATCATATTCAAGAATTTAATCAAGAGTTTGGCAAAACTCATAAGCTAAAAATTGACTACAAACTCGCAGCTTGCCTCTGCTTACCGACTCAAGAACAAAAAATTGAATCTATATTCAATAATGTTTCCAAACTTTCACAAGAGCTTGAACGTAAACAACAGCAATCCAAAGCATTAGTAAAGCTTCAATAAACAAAAAGCCCCTTTCGGGGCTTTTTAGATCTACCTAGCAAATTAGATGAATTACAGTTCGACGTTATGCATACGAGCTTTCTCTTTGATGTAAGAGATGTAGCTGTTTGCACTCTTCTCTGTCTTCTTATCTTTCGCAGCTAATACAGCACGATTATAAGCAGACTTATACTGTTTCAAACTAAGATGAGCTAAAGCCAGCTCGAAGTTTGCTTCACCGGGATGTTCAATACCTAAAGAGATTGCTTTTTCAAGCACAGGAATCGCTTCATTATATTTCTCACCCAAGCTCAGTAAACGACCTTGCTTCAGATAAAGCTTACCATCGTTGCTGATTGCAGCAGCTTTACCATAAAAGTCAGCGGCTTCTTTAAACTCTTTCGCATTTTGGTAAAAACCAGCCAAAATCTCATAAGATTTAGCATCTTGTGTGATTAAGCCCGACTTCATATGCTTCTCAAAAACTTTCGCTGCTTGGTATGGCGCACCCTTCTGAGCCATCAGCTGAGCTAAACGAGTAATGTTAGCCCCAGTTTCTAAGAAACCATTACGATATGCCAAGTCATAAGTCGCTAGCGCTTTATCATAGTCTTCGACCATTAGATAAAATTGTGCGAGCTGAACCCATAATCTGCCGTCATCCGGAAATAACGGTACCATGACTTCTAACACACCAACGGCTTTCTTATATTGCTTCTGGTTAAAGTAAGACGTTAACTTCATCTGATACAGACCTTTATCAGGTGACTCAGCAAGTGAAAGGCCTTTATCAGCCACTTCAATTACTTTATCCCACTGCTTAAGTTCTGAATGTGCAATACCAATGCGACGGTACATCTGAGCATCAGTCTTACAGGTGAAATCCATCCATTTGTAATAGTATGGAATCGCTTCCTTAAACTTTTTCTCTTGTAACAACAAATCAGCATAAAGGCGCAATGTTGCAGCGTGATCGGTACCACCTAAAATATCGGCTTCAACAGCTTGTTTTAGGTACTTGATCGCAGTATCCATCTTGCCTTTTTCGGCATAGAAGTTACCTAGCATACGCGCGACATAGGCTTTATCGAAATCATTCTTTGGGTTTGCTTCTAACAGAATGGCAATCGCTTCATCAACTTGACCATTCGTATAAGCTTCAAAGGACTTCTGCACCTTTTTCGCAGCACTCTCACCTACCGCTTTAGATTGACGTTTATCAACTTCACACTTTTCAGCTGCAATAGCAGAAGAAACTGATAACGCACCACCACAAAGGGAAAGTAATAACGCAACTGCGATTTTATTAGCATTACGCATTATTAATTGCCTCCTTTGTCTAAAGTGAAGTCAAGTTGTACTGTCATACCAGGTTGTTTAAGTGGCTTACCATCAACAATCTTTGGTTTGTACTTCCACTTTTTCAGTGCTCGTATTGCTTCTTTATCAAATAAACGTTTAGGTTCTGCTTGAATAACTTCAACGTCATCAACACCCCCTAACTCATTAATTGTAAAGCGTAATTGCACCCAACCTTCTTTACCATCACGAGCGGCTGCGATTGGATATTGTGGCTCGATACGAACGATAGGTGTTGCATCGCCGTCACGAGTCATCATATTACCCAGTTTAAAACCACCTGCACTATGACCACCGGTTTCGACAGCTCCCATATTGAACGACATTGCCGTATCAATATTTGATGAAGTATCTGGTGGCGCAGTTTGAGGTTTCTCAGGCTGTGCTGGTGGTGGTGGCGGTTTAGGCACTACCCTTGGCTTATTCTGTGCTTTTGCATCCTGTCTATCCATGGTGATTTCAATTACAGGGGTCTCGGCCGATGTTTCAGCGCGCTGCGCCCCACCACCGACCAAGAACGCCATAAAAGCGAACAGACCAAAAGTCACAGCAGCACCAATAATGATTGATACTAGTGCTCTTAGCATATTAATCGTTCCCCGCAGATACCGAAATCTTATCTATACCAGCCGCTTTGACTTGGTCTAGAACTTTAACAACTAAGCCGTGCATTGCGTCTTTATCAGCCTGAATAAGCACTGCTGCTTCAGGCGCTTCAGCTAACATACGCTCAACGTTTGCTGTTACACGTTCGATATCAACCTGACGGTTTTCCATCATGATAACGCCAGTTTTGCTGACGCCAATGAAGATGTTGGCCGAAGGCTTTGAAGTCGCTTGTGATGCTTTTGGTTTGTTATAATCCAAACCAGATGGCTTCACGAATGACGTTGTTACAATGAAGAAGATCAGCATGATGAACACGATGTCGAGCATCGGTGTCATATCAATTTGCGCTTCCTCGTCTACACTGGAATGCTTTTTACGTGCCATGTTCAATCTCTCTCTAGTGGTGCGGCATGCTGTCTTTTAGCTTTTCTAAGCTGATTTTCATTTTCACATCAAGGCGAGTACTGAAGAATACTCCCGATAGTGCTGCAACCATTCCCGCCATAGTGGGCATAGTTGCCATTGAAATACCAGCCGCCATTAAACGAGCATTACTCGTCCCCTGAACTGCCATCACATCGAACACTGAAATCATACCGGTAACGGTACCTAATAAACCTATCATAGGACAAATCGCTACTAAGGTTTTAATCATCAGCATACGTGCATTCAAATCTTGCTTCGCTTGGGACAGCCAAGCTTCACGGATACGGTGTGCATACCAAGAGGTAGTTTCCTCTCTAGCATCCCATGCAGCTATGATTGCTTTATGTTGCTTTGGTGATATCCAATTTAGATACCAGTAACGTTCAAGCATCAATACCCACATTAAGAACAGCACAAACGCAACTAACCAGAGGACGTTGCCTCCGGAGGCCATGAAGCCCCTGACGGAATCCCATATGTCCATCAGGTGAATCATCATTAGTTAGCCCTCTTCTCAGCATGTGCTGCGATGATACCCGCACTTTGCTCTTCCAATATTTGGGTGATTGATTTACTACGTGCAACTAAAAGTGCATGCAATAACATCAGAGGCAGAGCCGCAACCAGACCTTGAACCGTCGTTACCAGCGCCATTGAGATACCGCCAGCCATCAGTTTTGGATCGCCAGTACCGAACAATTGAATACTTTGGAAGGTTGCAATCATACCGGTTACTGTACCTAGCAGCCCTAACATAGGACCGATAGCAGCAATCACTTTTAGAATTGGAATACGCGCTTCTAATGCTGGGGTTTCTTTCAGAATGGCTTCATCCAATTTCAACTCCAACGTTTCAACATCAACGTCTTTGTTTTCATGGTAAACCTTCAAGATACGGCCAAGAGCGTTATTACCTGGTTTATCAACATTCTTCGCTTGATTTTTAACTTTTGCACCAATAGCAGCCAGAACAATAAAACGCTCAGCAGCAATTAATAAGCCAAGTGCAAGTAATACCAGAATGATATAACCAATTGTGCCACCAGACTCTAAACGATCTTCCATACTGGCTTTGTTTGTAAAGATATTTAACAAAACACCACGAGCGGGGTCAATGTAGAATGGTGCAGTACCTGAGGTGGTTTGTTCCCATTTACCAACAGCACTGACTTGATAACCTTCAGGCTGTTGTGATAACTCTTGAACTAAACCTAATTCAGGATTGTAAACAACATATTTGCCATCAGCAGTTAGGTTATAAGTACCAATACGGTGAATAGTGGTATTTTTTACACTACCATCAATCGCAGTAACAGACGCATTAAATTTAACAACCTTACCAGATTGCACCATTTCGAATAACTGTTCTTGCCAGAATTGCTCTAACTCTTCAATTTTTGGTAATTGCTTACGAGCACCTAAATCAGCAACAAATTTGTCACGATTAGGAAATTGAGCACTGACGTTTGAACTCGCTAATTTACCCGCGAAATCGCCTGCTTCACCTTTAACCACACCGAACATCTCACCCAAGTCACCTTGAGCAGTTTTCAGATCTTCTTCTAACTGGGCGATTTTGCGCTCATTATCTAAGAAGGCTTGGTTTAAATCTTTACCGCGTTGTTTTTCAGCCGCCAAAGCGTCTTTTTCACGCTTCAATAAAGCCGCTTTATCGCCACGCTCAGCTTGAAACTCTTGCTCACGTTTGCTGTTAACTTTGCCTTCAGCAGCGCGATCAACTTTAACTTGCTGCAATAATTGGTCGATGGTCTTAGGTGCATCAGCAGCGCTAGCCATACCAGCAGTTAAAGAAAAACTTGCAGCTAATACAGCTGTAGTAATTAACTTCTTCATTATTGTGCAGTCTCCGCAGCAGGAATTGGTAATGCGAATAGATCTAGAGCGCCTTGTTTACGGGCAATGCGGATACCTTTAGTCAGTTCACGCAGATAGCTGTCATCTAACTTATCCCAACCCTTAGTTTCTGGGTTGTACATCCAGCCAGTCTTTTGATCTAAGCTTTGTGCATACAGAGCAACACGACCCAAGTTAAAGAAGTCTACTAATACTTCTTTACCATCTAAGGTCAATTTACCTTGGTTAACTGCAACAGCACTACCATACTCACGCTCGATGCTGTACGCATCCAGGATCAAACGGTATTTTTCAGCTAAAGTCACTTCTGCTGTGTTTAAAAGTGTTTTTAACTCTTTAACACGGTTAGCACGGACTTCAGAGTTGAATGGCAAGTCTAATTGAACGAATTGTTCTAAAGACTCAACCATTTTAAACATTAAAGGCACAACGCCCTGACGTAGTTTATCTACGCCATTAATGTCATTTTGAACTGCGTCCATTGTTTTTTGTTGATCAGCAACCAAGCTGGCAACGTAATCGTTATAGGACTTCAGTGACTCACGCTCATCAGCAACTGAACCATACTCAAAAAGCATGTCTTGTGCTTGATCGAAATACTTATCAACGTTCTTTTGCGACGCAGCAGCATCAGCATGGATCATACTATCCGCTTTCTGCACGTCGGTAAGAGGATCTGCAACTACTAAGTTGCTGCTCGCTAATGCAAGCACGCCAACAAGTGCAGTAGCGATTTTTGTTCTATTGCTTACCTTGGACATAGTTCCCAACCAATTTGAAGTGAATAAAAAAGTTAACTTACCAGCAACATCACTTTAAGCAAGACTTACTTTAGGAAATGCTTACCGTAAGCTCATCTTTCTCTTGTGATTCTTAGTTTTTTCTTCCCTTTCCTATGCCCTTACAGGCATAGACCCGCTGGCATCATTTCACAAAATGTTGACCTGTGTCAACATTCAGAACATGTAAAAACGAGTGTAAAGAAGTCTTAGTTATGAATTTTTTTACGGATGATCTGATCCAGTAGTTCTGTACACCGCGCTAAGTGAGTAAAATCACATAACGAGGTGCCTATGACAACTAAAAAGAACCGTAAGACTTATACCGCAGAATTTAAAACCGAAGCCCTGAAACTGGCCGAGCGTGTTGGCGTGGCCGAAGCAGCACGGCAGTTGAAGCTATACGAAACCCAGATTTACAACTGGCGTAATGCATCAGAGAAAAAATCCACTACCAGCCAGCGTGAAGCTGAACTAGCGGCCGAAGTAGCTAAGTTACGTCGCCAACTGGCTGATCAGGCTGAGGATTTAGCCATCTTAAAAAAGGCCGCAACCTACTTCGCGAAAAATCAAAAGTAGCTGCATTTGAATTTATGCTGGAGCACCAACACAGGTTCCGCCTGCTGCGCATGGCCGCTGTGTTTGGTGTATCGCGAAGTGGGTATTATCAGTGGCGTCATACCGGTGAAGAACCTGGCGAGAAAGCCCTACGGCGGGCCGCGCCGGACGAGAAAATCAATAAGGCTTTTACGCAAGGTAAGCAACGTGACGGTGCGCGCCGTATTCAGGTTGCGTTGGCTGAAAATGGCGACCATGCAGACCTGAAAACGATATTGAACAGCATGAAAAGACAAGGGTTAAAAGCCAAAGCAGCTCGTAAGTTCAAGGTGACCACAGATAGCAACCATCAGTTGCCAGTGGCCCCAAATTTGCTCGAGCAGAACTTTAGTGCGGATGCGCCTAACCAGAAATGGGTAGGTGACATCACGTATTTGCTAACCAACGAGGGCTGGCTCTATCTGGCCGTTATCATTGATTTGTACTCGCGAGCAGTGATTGGCTGGTCGATGAATTCGCGGATGACGGCAGAGCTGACGTGTAAAGCATTGCAAATGGCTTTACTGCGCCGCGGACGCCCCAAGAACGTCATAGTTCACAGCGACCGAGGCAGCCAATACTGTTCAACGGCTTATAGAAATTTGATTGAAAAACATCAGCTTATACAAAGCATGAGTAGAAAAGGCAATTGCTGGGACAATGCAGTGGCAGAGAGCTTCTTCCATACTCTGAAGGTCGAACTGCTCAAAGATGAACCGTTAACTGAGAGGGTAACGCTTCAACAACAGGTATTTGAATACATTGAAGTTGATTACAACAAAACCAGAAGGCATAGTGCTATTGGCTATCTCAGCCCAGAAAACTATGAATTAAAGAAAGTAGCTTAGTGGCGTGTCCAGTGTTGCCGGATCAGATCAGTTTCCGGTTAGACCAAAGAAAAATGCCGTTCACTCTTAAGTGAACGGCATTAGAGCTATTGCTCCGGTTTTTACTTAGGATCTAATTAAAACTTAGCAGTCAAGCCTGCATAGAAATAACGTCCAGTTACATCATACGCTTCAGAAGCAGTGTTGATACCTGTTGAACCAGAGTTAGAACCCTGTGGTAACAACGGAGGTTGCTTATCAAATAGGTTTCTGACACCAACCATAGCTTCCCATCCATTAGTGAATGTATAGCTTGCATTCAGATCATGATAAAGAACCGCATCAATACTGTTAAACTTAGTTAAAGGTTCACCGTCAGTGTAGTTCAAGTTGCTACCATCGATAGAGTCTTCAACTGAGCCCCAATAACGCATGCGCCATGCAAAACTCATCTCATTAATTGCATAAGATAAATTCAAGTTAGCTCTATGTTCTGGGTAAAGAACTTCACCAACATAATCAATTGATTCACCAGAAAGAATACCTGTTACTACGTATTCATTTGTATAGTTCCAAACTAACTGCGCTTTGAAGCTACCAGGACCAATATCTGTTGTGTAGTTGAACTCAGCATCAATACCAGATGTATCAATATTGTTTTCGTTTGAAGTTCCAGAATTTACGTCAATTAAGGCACCATTCTGATCACGAATCGCTGCACCATTACAGTTTTGAGAGAAATTGCTAGGGTTAACGTCAAAGCAACGGTTAAGCACTGTTGTACGGCTTGTTGTCGAAATAGCATCTTTTACAGAAATATCGTAGTAATCTAGAGTAAATGCTAGATCATCTACGATTTGCCAAACAATACCGGCACTCCATGTATCAGCTGTTTCAGCTTTGACATCTGGATTCCCGCCGACTGTACCACCAGTACCTTGCTGTTCAGCTTGAGTTAGCACAAACTCACCATTAGCAGCAATTCTATCACTAATAGCCTGAATTGAGCGGCAATTTGCGGCTACATCACCTGTAGTTGTGGCATTGATACCATTACAAGGGTCAACAACAGTAGCAAATGTTTCACCTTTTCCACCGTATAGATCTGAAATGTTTGGAGTACGAATCGCTGTGGCCGCAGAAGCCCTCACTTTGAATGAATCAAACGGTGTATATTCTAAACCAGCGTTCCATGTCCAGTCACCACCGGTTACAGAGTGATCAGCAAAACGAGCTGCCAGATCGAATTCTAAATCCTCTAATACAGGTAAGATGGCCTCAACATAAACATCTCTTGAGTATAACTTACCATCTGTTGGATCTGATTGGTTAGTACTTGAAGCGCCAGTTTGAGCTAAGTCACCAGGGCTATAAACACCGCGTTCCTCCCGATATTCAACTCCCATTGCTACACCGATGTCGCCACCAGGTAAGGCAACTGGTAGAGCACCAGTGATACTGCTACCTAAGACAAACTGTTCGGCCTGACCAGTCGCTTTCGCTGGTGATTCAATATATTTAACTGCTGCATCAGAAACAGTGCCTGCACCAAATAAATCTAAAGGCACACAACCTTGCAAACGAGCTAACTCATTAGCACAAACCAAGTTGCCATTGGCATCTTTAATGACATCTAATGCCAAAGCCGCACGCTCTTTATTAACTTGGCCACCGTTATCCTGTAGCTGATCAGTACGACCCCAAGTTAAATACGTTTGTGATGCCCAAGTATCATTAATAGCCCAGTCAATACCTGTTGCAATACGAACAGTATCACGCTCTAAGTCAGTTGAACGTGGTCCAAATTCAACTAAGCGACGCGAAAATGTAGTTTGGTTTAAATTTGTAATGCCATCTGCGATCAGTGCGTTACGAAGAGCATCTGGAATTAAAGGTGAATTGACATCCATTCCACCAGTGCCATTACGATTCTTTAACCACACATCGTTTACGACATCTAACGGAGTAGGCTCAATTGTTGAGTCCTTAGTTTTAGTCGTATTCCAGTTAACTTCAGTAAACATAGAAACATTATCAGACAGTTCCATATTTAAACCGGCAGCAGCATATTTACGCTCTAAAGGTGTAACCAATTGACGATATGATGCTCTATTGAAGCTATCTGTACTACCATCATAAACTGTACCGTCTGCATTGTAGGCTTTGGTCTTTTTATTTTGATCTTTCCATGTTAGGCGTCCCTGTGGCGCGAAAGATGAATTTAGAGGTCCTGCATACTCGTTACCATTTTCATCCAAGAATATTGCTAAATCTTGCTTTGAAAAATCACGGTCTGTCGATTTGATACCAGCATCATCATCATAACCTAACGAAATCCAAGCGTTACCGCCTGACCACGTTTTACCAGATGTTAAACTAACGGTTTTAGTCTCGCGATCACTTTCACCAGAAACACCCGTTTGTGCGTTTAATTCAACGCCTTCAAAATCCTTACGAGTAATAATGTTCACAACACCAGCAACAGCATCTGAACCGTATATAGCAGAAGATGCGCTCTTCAAAATTTCAATTCGTTCAATCATTGATGTAGGAATCGCGTTCAAGTCAACAGCATAACCACTTGAAGGATCAACACCAGATACAAATCGACGACCATTTACAAGCACCAACGTTCTTGAGTCACCAAGATTACGTAATGATGTAGTGTTTAGACCTACAGTAGAAGTTGAGAATGCACTATTTGATTGGTCAGAACCAGCGATAGTTACAGGCGATGAGTTTAAGATATCGGCAACGTTAATCGCACCCGTTTGTGCAATATCTTCTCTTGATAAAACAGTAATGGGCACTGTTGTTTCCATATCTGTCCGTTTGATACGAGAACCTGTTACTTCAATACGTTCAACTTTAGCGCCGTCTTCATCAGCAGCAAATGTTGTTGGTGCAGCTAGCACAGTTAAAGCTGCACCACTGACCAGTGCGATACGTATTGAATTAGCTATTTTATTATTCGTATACATTGTCTATCTCCCTTGACACAGATGTGTTCTTATTTTTCTACCTCTGCTTTTTGACGCGGGTAGTGTGTAATACATCGATGATATCAGTAATCACAACATCGAATGAAGCACAATAAAATCACAATAGCCGCACTTAATCAACACAAATAAATCATTTAATTATTTTTTTTAACAAAAAAAATAACAACTCAACACTTATGGCAACTATATTTTGCCTAGACAGATTTCATGTGGGAGCTTCGGTAACTATTGATGCAAATGAGGGGGTGGGGGGTGAAATTAAAAACAATTAATTCAAAATGTTATTAACAATCTGACTCCTATATAAACAGCCTTAACAACACCTAGTCGACAAAGATATAGAATAAAAACTGTGCAAAATACGCTAAAATAAGATATCTGAGTGGAATATGATGCTAATTGTTGGAACATCATTAATGATAAGACCCCAAGCCAACTTGGGGTCTTAATAAGGCTCGCGATTAGAACTTCATGCTTGCACGAACAAAGAAGTAACGGCCTAACACATCATAGGTGTAAGGGTCAGTGTTCGAATCATTGTTACCAGTGTAGTAAGGAGGTTCTTTATCGAAGAGGTTATTAATACCACCTGATAAACGAATATTATTCGTTAAATCATATGAACCTGATAGGTCATGATAAACAACACTACCTACTGATGGAGCATAGCAGCTAGACTCTTTACCGATACACGCGAATGAATCCATACCATCGATATAACGTGCCTCGTAAGTGAAGCTCCAGTCATCGGCAGTCGCAGTAAGGTTGAGATTACTCTTCAGTTTAGCATAAGCACCAACACCACCAGTAACATAACCACGGTAATCAACAGCTACTCCATCAGGATCAAACTCTTCATATTTAGTTAAAATCGAAGAATCCCAACCTACTTTCCAATCAAGTCCTACAGCATAAAATGCGTAAGCAACGTTGATATCGTAGCCAGAAGTGTTAGTTGCACCAATGTTTTGTAATCCGTTATCGAACTTAATTCGACCACTGTTATCAATTTGGATATGTGAAGATTGGCACAGTGCAGTGCCTGTATTGATGAGACTGCCAGTTGCATCCATACATTGATTTGCAATGTAGTTGTTATCAACAGAAGTAATAGTATTTGAAATCTCAATATCGTAGTAGTCAACTGTCATAGACAAGCCTTCTACGAAGCTTGGAGAGTACACTAAACCTACAGTGGTAATATCTGCTTCTTCCGGTGTGAGTAACGCATTACCACCTACAGTTACTTCTGCTTGGTCTTGTTCTGTTGCAGGGTGTACAATTTGTTCAAATGATGGAGACTTACCGCCATATAATTCATCGACAGTTGGAGCACGGAAAGCCGTTGATAAGCCGCCTCGTAACATTAAATCATCGAAAACACGCCAAGTTAACCCCAGCTTCCAAGTGGTATCATCACCAAATGTGCTGTAGTCGAAGTAACGCATTGCAGCGCTGAGATCTAATTGCTGAACTAGAGGAATGTTACTCAGTAATGGGATGGCTAATTCTGCATAAACTTCATTTACGCTGAAATCCCCACTTGTCGGTTCCACACGAGGGTCATTAGCGAGCCCTTGTGCCGTCAGAGAATCAGGTGTGAACTTTGCAGCCTCTTTACGGTTTTCATAACCAGCAGCAAATCCCATCATACCAGCAGGTAATTCAACAATATCACCAGATAAAGTTGCTGCAATGATATCCAGCTCACTACCACCACTATTAACTTCAGTGTAGATAAACGGAGCAATGCTCTCACCCTGCCATGAAGATTGGAGGAACGGATCAAATGTACCTTCCAGTACAGCAGCGTTAATTGAACCTAAGTTGTGTAAGTTTGCTAGTGTATCGACCGAGTCATTTCGGCCCTTGTTGTATGAAGCATCCCAACTCCAACCGTTTTCGAACTCACCTTCAACACCAACAACAATACGAATAGTATCTACAACTTGATCAAAATCACGAGTACCAGATTCAACCATACGGCGACCATAAGCTAACTCTTCACCTGGTTGAACCCAAGGAAGTAAGTCATCGGTCATCCAGCCACCGGCTGAAATAGGGTTATAGACCCAAGCATCATTATTCCAAATTGGTTGAGGTGCCATTTGTTGATTTGACCAACGCTTGGAATACATTGCTTCAGTAAAGAAACGAGTATTTTCGGTTAACTCATATGTACCTGCTAAAGTCAGGTTTAAGCGCTCCATTGGCGTAAAAAGATAACTATCTTTGGCATAGTTATATGCATCATTAGCAGTAACATAATCATGATAAGTACCACCTCGGCCGCTTAAATCCGCTTCAGACATGCCATCAAAATATTTAAATTTGGGCTTTCCTTTACCGTCATCAACATATTCACCATAGTGCCCTTTGTCACCTATAGCATATGCACCATCAGGACCTGTGCCAACGATTCCAAAGTTGTTATCCCCCCAAACATGACCGCCTTGAGCGTAACCACTACCTCCACAATACAAACTGACATTACCATTTGCATCTGGTTTCGTTTCAGTTATCGGGCAGTCAGAAAAACCGCGGTCAGCTTGGCTAGCTTCACCGCGCTTAGTATATTGAGCACTAACAACGATATTACCTTTATCGAAGGTGTTACCCAAAGTCATATCAATTGATGACTCATCAGCATCGCCTTCAGCAGAAATCCCTGTTTGAACATTGACTTCAAAACCTTCAAAGTCTCTCTTAAGAATAACGTTTACCACACCAGCGATAGCATCAGTACCATAGATAGCAGAAGCACCATCTTTAAGGACTTCAACGCGTTGGATCATCGAAACAGGGATAGTGTTAAGATCGACACTTGAAGCAGCGCCTGTTCCAGATGCAATCATACGGCGACCATTGACAAGAACTAACGTGCGATTTTCACCTAAGCCTCTTAAGTTAATACGAGTATTACCGCCCGAACCGTTGTTGATACCTGCGTTGGTCATTGCGCCACCCGCTGATGTCATTTTTTGTAAAACTTCATCCACTGAAATTGCGCCAGATGAAATGATTGCCGAGGCATCAATTACGCTCACAGGGCTAGCAGTTTCCATATCGGCACGTTTAATTCGTGAACCAGTTACTGCAATACGTTCAACTTTTGCCCCATCTTCCTCTGCGGCAAAAGTGAAAGGTGCATTTAATACCGTAGCAGTCATCCCACCAATTAGTGCTAAACGCACTGATTTGGCCAGTAAGTTATTCTTATGCATTGTCTATCTCCCGATACATATTGTTTCTTATTATTTATGTGCTGGTCTTATGAGCAGCTTCATACAGGAGCACTTCGAACAATTACGGAGTACTCAGCTGACTCAATAGAACCATACAGTTAACATTAAATCAACATAAAACAAACCAAATAAAAACAATGATGCCAACATTTAAATATTTAAGAATTTGTTTAACAAGGCAGCTTGAAAGATGCATAAATTTTTAGGTAGCTTACAACCGTAAATAAAACTCTGTTTTCAAAAAAAAAACGCCAGTCATTGCTGACTGGCATTTTTGTTAGTTTTTCGTTATCTATTTTCTAGGTAAACAGCAGAGGCTTAGAGCGTATAGCGAATACCAATAGCGATGCCATCATCTTCTGACAATGACATTCTGGCTTCTTGGGCTTGATCTGCGCTGGTAAAGTCGCTGTAGTCTTTACGTGCTTCAACATAAAGAACTGTGCTTGGGTCCCAAACAAAGTGTAAGCCTACAACTACAAACTGGCGCTTAAACACATCGTTAGGATCGGCGTTAAAGTTTGGTTGGATAACATAGTCTTTACCAGCATCCAGAATGTTATAGGAAACAAATAGACGTAAACCATTGTCAAACTTATATGAAACTAAAGTTTCAACGCCATAGGCATCTTTAATCAAGCGACCAATGTTATCGGTATCATGGTTCTCTTCTTTATGAACGTTGGCGGCAACATATAAACCATTCTTGTCGAAGTCACCCCAAGTAGCGCCCACACCATAGATTAAATCAACAGCCGTTTTTTGATCACCATTACCGTAAGCAATATCAAACTCACCGCGGTTTACACCCGCCATCAGACTAAGTTTATCTGTGGCTTTGTAAGTGACAGAACCACCATAGGTGTAATCATAGGTAACCCGTTGTGCTTCTTTTTTACCTGCATTCCATTCTGCTTCACAGGCTTCTTCTGTGATATTTTCAATATCACAGGTGTAAAAGCTATTATTTTTTAACTGAGATTGTACCGCAAAACTGAAGTCACCAAATGAGTTGCGGTATTGTACCGTTTTATCGCCACGACCTACGCCATTTACTGCGCCATCGTCTTTATTAAAGGTGTACACACCAGCAGCGTTTCCGTCCCATACAAAACCGTAGTTGGTGTTATAAACCACGTCATACCAAGCACCCCATTGTTTACCAATAGTGATCGTGCCGTATTTATCGTGGCTGATACCAGCGTAACCTAACCGATTGTAAAAAAACTCATCCTGAACGGATTCAAAGCGGTTGTTATAGACAATATCGCTGTTACCAACAGGGTTAACGCCCCATTCCAACTTAGCAAATGCATTCCAGCCATGGGTTAACTCACGGCTGAAACCAAAATTAATTCGAGAAGCACCATTTACAACCTCAGTTTCACCTTGAGTGTTGATTACACGCGCATCAATAAACCCCCCTATCTCGACTGCATTTTTGTCATCTTTGTAGATTTCGATTGCTGATACAGTTGGCGCAAGAAAGAGTGCTGCTAACGCAGTGGCGACTATCGTTTTGTTCATTTGGTGCTTAACCTTTTTCGTTTATGTTTTATCAACGTCATTCCGTTGTTATATTTCCTTACAATTTCCCATTGAGAGTAGCAAACTTTCAATAAACACTCCAAGGGAAACCTAAGCATTCTGTAGATAAATATCACAAAAACCGACTGATTAACCGCTGTAAAACAGGTTAAAACAGGTTAAAACACTATAAACACTCGTTAATAAAACACAAATAAAACAACATAAACATTAAATTAACAGCAACTGTTTAGAGACAATGTCTGTGTAATTCAATTTCATTATTGAAAAAATAGGCTCTGCAATGGGACTAATTTGCTTATCAATGTAGTATTGATAATCAATTATAGACGATCTATGTGAAACAGGTTCAGGACCATTTACAGTGATGACATAATTAATCTGAGCTCCTCTCTTGCCATAGGATACCTTTCCTGTTAACTCACATAGCTGACGTGCGACTTTGACATGGGGGGAAGATTTTGCGGTGTACTCTTCAAGATTTCGGCGCATTCGTTTACTAAACACTAGTTCAGCATCCCGCTTTCCTGTCTGCAGTTCGCTTATGACACCAGCGAGATAACCGCTGATATCTCGCTGATTGAACATTCGCTCATAAAGTTCAGCTTGAACCTTACGCGCTAAGGGGCTCCAATCACTTCGCACCTGCTCCATCCCCTTAAAAGTGATTTCCAGCCCTCCATTCCTATTGCGCCAAGCACCGACATAACGCTTCTTACTACCCTCCTCCGATCCCCTCAAGGTCGGCATAAAAAACTGTTCGTAATGGCGCTCAAACTGTAGCTCAAGGAAGCTTTCTAGCTGAAACTCCTTTACGATTTTACTCTGCCATTGTTGATTGATTTGCGCGGCAATCTGCTTACCTAAGGCATTAATATCACTGAGATCAGGATCAGAGCCCAAATAAACAAAGGTGGAATCCGTGT
This sequence comes from Shewanella sp. DNRA4, assembly GCF_012843185.1. Lineage (NCBI taxonomy): Bacteria > Pseudomonadati > Pseudomonadota > Gammaproteobacteria > Alteromonadales > Shewanellaceae > Shewanella > Shewanella sp. DNRA4. The sequence continues at coordinate 304,815 of NZ_JABAIP010000001.1, read as the reverse complement.
CCCCATAAATAACTTGATAACCCATTTCCTCTATCCAAGCGCGAGTCTGTTTCATTATTTGATGACCGCGCATGGTGATGGAGCTTGCCAGTTTCGCATCATGGAACACGCAGCCTTGGGAGCCTAAAACCCCATAGAGCGAATTCATGATGATTTTAATCGCTTGCGATAAAGGCGCATTCGCCTCCCGCTTGGCTTTTTCGCGTTGTTCTGAGAGATTTTGGATAAGTTTTGGCAGGATCGGTTGATGCCGACTAAAACGAGCCCCTAAAAAACCGGGAACGATTTCAGACTCGTCCAAAATATGTTCCTCGTTATCTAGACCTTCAATGAGCCCTTTCGGATCGATCAAAAAAGTACGAATTATCGATGGATAAAGACTTTTAAAGTCAAACACTAAAATATGCTGATAAAAACCCGGGACTGAATCCATTACATAACCGCCAGGGCTTTCAATCCCTTGACTTGCAGGCTCTGCGGGCGCGACGAAACCCGCTCTATGTAAATGCGGTAGATACAAATGGTTGAATGCGGCGACCGAGGCGCCTACCCGCCCCAGTTCTAATCCCGTTAACTCGGCGCGAGCGAGGGCAAAATCCCACAACTGAGTATGCTCAAAAATATCCCACACTAAGCGACTATCGGTCAGATTATAGTGAGCAAGCTCTTGTTTATTTTCGGTAAATAGCGCATCAATCTCTTGCGCTCGATTTTCTACATCATGAATCGCTTTGCCTTCACCGAGTAACGCTTGGGCGACAAACTCCAAAGAGAAACGTTCAAATTGATAAAAAGCCGCCTTTAACCAATCGATACCATCGAGTACCACTCGCCCAGGCAAACTTAAGGTTTCTGGCCGAAATTTATTCTCAACCTTCCACTCAAGGAGTGCGCCACCTCGACCGATACGCAACGGGATCCGGTGCAGTAACGCACGCCGATATAACAGGGCCAGATCAAAGGTCACTACTGACCAACCAATAATCACATCGGGATCAAACTCAGTAAACCAAGCGATGAGATGATGAATAAGCGCCGCTTCATCGTTCACCCATTCAATGTAGATTGCAGCATCAGGTTGCGGCTCACCCACCATAATGACTTTTTCATAGGGCTGAGATTGCGCACCGCGCCCATAAAGGGCCACAGAATAGAGTAATCCGTCAAAGCTGCATTCAAAATCAAGCGAGATTGAACGCAATTTTATTTCCGGCTGCGGCGCAACTGCTTTGGCCCGTATGGCGCTAAACACAGGCAACTGTCCATCTATGCCAGCTTTGCTGACATAATACCCTAAAAATGCCACATCGAGTGCCACAAAACGCTCGATTAAAAAACGCTGCTCTGGACGGATATCCGACTCAAATAAGGGAATACCCGCATCTGTCGCTATCCGCTGCAAGTGACGAAACACACTGCTCGACTGGGCATAAATCGCCGCCACGGATTGTCTTTTAAAACTTTTAAGCATAAGCGGCACAAAGCGTAGCGCCAGCCCCGGCGTTTGTAACTGTAATGCAGCCATATCGCTTTGATGGCAAAAACAAATGTACTCAGAGCCAGGTAACTCAACCAGCACAGGGCCTGAAACGGTGGCGAGATAATACTGCAACACAAGCGTTGCACCGCGTGTAATAGCATGGCGCGAGAGGACGCGTCCCTGTACACTCACAGGCGCAGCAGTGTCATGTGCAAGACTCTCGGGGGGATTCAACTGCGGTTTCACTCTAAGGCTCTCGCTGCTTATTGATTCTCGGGATACAGAATAAAATTGCCATAAAATGGCAGAAAAGTTTCTTAGGCTATGCAATCACTGTTATTATGTACAGCATTAATTCGATAAAGTAGTGCCGCATGTTACCTGACAACGTAAAAAACCAGATCCGCGCTATCTACAAAGATATTGCCACCGCTTTGCCTAATTTTAGGCCGCGCCGCGAGCAAAACTTTATGGTAGCAGAAATCTCTAAGACCCTGGCTGGCGACTATGACAAAGATAGACGCATCATAGTGGTCGAAGCGGGTACGGGGATTGGTAAATCATTGTCTTATATTTTAGGCACGATTCCGCTTGCGCTTGCGAGTAAGAAAAAGGTCTGTATCGCTACGGCAACCGTGGCGCTGCAGGAGCAGTTGCTGCACAAAGACTTACCGTTTTTTCTCGAACAATCAGGGCTAAACTTTCGCTTTGGTCTGGTCAAAGGGCGTCAGCGCTATGTCTGTTTATCCAAGCTTGCAATGTTAATCGGCGATGATAACAGTACCCAAATGGCCATGTGGCAAACAAAGCCTGATAACAGCCAAATAGCCATGTTGCAGGAGCTGCTCAGCGACTTTAATGAAGGCCGCTGGAACGGTGAAATCGATACGCTATCGACACCGATACCGGACCATCTCTGGCAACAAATCGCCTGCGATAAACACAGTTGTCATCGGCAACTCGCCAGCCATCGTAATTGCCCGTTTCACAAGGCCCGTGAGGATGTGGATACTTGGGATGTGCTCATTGCCAACCACAGTTTGCTGTTTGCCGACTTAGAGCTAGGCGGCGGGGTGATTTTGCCCGATCCCGAAGAAGTATTTTACGTCATTGACGAAGCACACCACTTACCTATTGTTGCCCGAGACTTTTCTAGCGCACAGGCAACGCTTAGAGGCGCCGCCGACTGGCTTGAAAAAGTCGGTAAGACCAGCGCAAAATTACAAAATCAGATAAAAAGCAACAACATCATCGCCCCAGCACAGGCGATGCAGGATCATATCGGTGACTTAATTGCTCAGCTCAATCAAGTCGCCCACTTCTGTGATACCCAGACCAAGCAGTTTGCCAATCCAGAGAGTCGCTATCGGTTCGAACACGGCAAATTACCCGATGCGTTAAAAATCCCTGCCGAGAATCTCGCAACCACCTCCAATCTTGCTCTCAAGCAATTTAATAAGATGCAATTATTGCTCGCAGAAGCGATAAAAGATGGCGATATTCCTAAGCACCAGGCTGAAGCGCTACAGGCCGAAATGGGCTTTATGTTGCAGCGACTCGAAAACCTGCAAAAGCTCTGGAAAATGATGGCCAAGGAAGATTCCACTAAAGGTGCCCCAATGGCCCGTTGGATCGAGTTAATTACAGGCAAACAGGTCGATTATCTGTTTAGCGCCTCGCCGATTGAAGTCGGTTTTATGCTCGAATCTATGCTGTGGCAAAAGGCTGCTGGCGTCGTGCTATGTAGCGCTACGCTGCGGGCGCTGAATAACTTTGACCATTTTGCCCATCAGGTAGGGTTATCATTAAAGGACGGCAGCCGTTATCTTGCCCTGCAATCGCCCTTTGATTATCCCAATAACGCCACGCTGTACTTACCTAAGATGAAAACCGAGCCGACGGATGATGCCTATACTGCTGAACTTGCCGAACAAATTATCGAGCTAATTGAAGGTGAAATGGCTACCTTAGTGCTGTTTGCCTCTTACTGGCAAATGGAAAAAGTGGCCGAATTGCTCGAGGGCAAACTCACACAGGAAATCCTGATCCAAGGTAATGCACCACGCCAGCAATTGCTTGAGACTCACAAAGCTAAATGTGATAAAGGTGAGCCAAGCATCTTATTTGGCACAGGCAGTTTTTCTGAAGGCTTGGACTTACCCGGAGATTACCTCACCAACCTCATCGTCACTAAGCTACCCTTTGCTGTGCCAACCTCGCCCGTTGAGCAAGCCCATGCTGAATATGTGAAAATAAAGGGTGGAAATCCGTTTCTGCAACTCACCATTCCAGATGCATCGCGAAAGCTTATCCAAAGTTGTGGTAGATTACTGCGTAAAGAGCAGGATTATGGCCGAGTCACTATCCTAGATAGACGATTAGTGACCAAACGTTACGGCAAATCCTTGCTAGACGCACTGCCCCCCTTTAGACGAGTCATTGAGTAGGATTAAGATTTGGAGTTGTTACTCGAGCCCAGTAACTGGGCCCTGTTGGCTGTCATAGGCTTAGTTGCCGGCTTTATCGATGCCGTTGTTGGTGGTGGCGGTTTGCTCTCCATTCCCGCCCTGCTAACCCTTGGTCTCTCGCCTCACACCGCTTTAGGTACCAACAAATTTGCCGCCAGTTTTGGTTCCTCAATGGCTGCCTTTACCTATTACCGTCAACACTTACTCAAACCCGCTTTTTGGTATATGGCATTTGTCGCAACCTTTTTTGGCGCAGTTCTTGGCAGCGTATTGGTGTATTTGTTAAACGCGCAGTGGCTTGAAAAAGCCTTACCACTGCTCATTATTGGCATTGCAATTTACAGCTTGCTGAGCCCTAATGCCATCTCGGATACCGATTGTCAGACGCCGACAAAAGCCCAATCCAAGCTCAAGCAAAGCCTGCAAGGTTTATTACTAGGCATCTACGATGGTTTTGCTGGTCCCGGCATTGGCGCCTTTTGGACAGTGAGTTCAGGTTCATTATATAAATTACCTCTTTTGCATAGTTGCGCGCTCGCTAGAGCCATGACTTTTACCAGCAATTTGACGGCGCTGGCGATCTTTGGCTTTCTTGGGCAAGTCCATTGGCAAATTGGCCTGTGGATGGGACTGTGTATGATGCTCGGCTCCTTTATCGGCGCTCGCTGTGCGATAAAATTTGGTATGCCTTTTATTCGACCTTTATTTATATTAATTGTCCTATCAATTGCCGCTAATCTGGCGTGGAGCGCATGGTTTTGAACACTTCGCAGCTAATCAGCACGTTGAAAAATCAGCTAAAAACATTAGAGCAAGAAGTACTGCAACACGACAGTCATCTTGCACCGAGCCAACGCAAACTCCTACTAGATATTGAACGCTTTAACCAATCGCTGTTTATTCAAAATGGCGCCCAGTTGATGCCCTGTATTGAACAAATTCGAAGTAGTATCGGTCAGTTAGAGAAGCAAATCGCCCTAAAATTGGCACCGCAAACCATCGCCTTAAGCTGTGAACGTATTCAAGACCGCTTTACCGCGGTTAAACGGGCGCTACTGACGACCTCAATCGATATAAAGTCTAAAAATCAACAACGTGCCAGTAAGCGCGCACGTTTCGCCCAGCAACAAAACCAATCGCATCAAGCCAGCGGGTTTGCTTGGATCGCCAGCAATGTGTTACAAAATAGCCACGAAATCTATGCCGAACTGAATAAGCATCTGAATTGGGCGAAAAAATTTGAACAAAAAATTGCAGAAATGGAGTCAAAACTTGAAAACTGTCATAGTGCTGACAAAATCCGTTTGCAAAATGACATCCTTTTGATGCATCGTCGTTTGGGAAAATGCAGGCAAGCCATCAGTTATATCGAAGATCGCATTCAAGCATTCGAACGTCCGCATCAGAGCCATAATCGTTAAGGAGCAACAATGAAATCACTTTTGCCAATCAGCAGCCTGCTAATGCTACTCGGCTCTGCCTCAGCCTTTGCCGCAGATCTGAATATCCCTATGTCCTTCGAATACCTTGCCCTCGATGGCAAAAAAGTCGAGTCCAGCGTATTCAACCATAAAAGCAGCTTAGAGTTGGCGCCCGGCACCCACAAAATCGCCATTCGCTACCACGAAATGGTGGAAGACGATTTTAGTGACAGCCAAACCTTTGTTAAGTCATCTCCTTTTATTGTGACCTTAGAGGTTGATGGCGATCATCAATACTATTTACAAGCCGCTGAAGGCAAAGTCGTTAAAAAGCCTAAAGTGTTTGCCCAAAATCCCCAAGTCGTGTTAACCCGCTCCGACAAAGGTCAGGTTAATTACCAAGTGGCAAACACCGATATTGAAGAAGAAGGCTTTGTCTCTCGTCTCTTTAGCGGTAACCAAGCGGTAGATGTGTCAGGCACAGCAGCCGCAGTAACAGGCGCAGCAGGCACAGCAGCGGTGGTTGCCGCGCCAGCACCCACTTCGGCGCAGGCAACAGTTAAGGCAACCTCATTAACCGCTCCGGTTGATACTTCTAAAGCGGCTGGCGCAAATCCACAGCAGATGTTGCAATACTGGTGGTTACAAGCCGATGAGAAAACACGTAAAGAGTTTATGAGCTGGGCTATTTCACAACTCTAATCCAGATGATCCCATTGGTTTATCACGCCAGCTACTCCAAGCTGGCGTTACCCGCCCATCACCGCTTTCCCACAACCAAATACGCACGTCTTTATCAGTATCTTCTCGATAATCAACTGGCTGTTGCGGATCAATTTCATACTCCCTCGCCGATGACGGCTGAAGATGTAATGCAGGTGCATCAGCAAGATTATGTCGAACAATTTATTCAAGGTACCTTAGCCAACACGGCCTTAAGACGCATCGGCTTTCCATGGAGTCAAGCCTTGGTCGAGCGAACCTTGCACTCGGTATCGGGGACGAGTTTAACCGCAAGCTTGGCACTACAAACGGGTATCGCCCTTCACTTAACCGGCGGTTATCACCATGCACACTATGACTTTGGCAGTGGTTACTGTATTTTCAATGACTTGATTATCGCCGCCCGCAAACTTATCGCCGAGCAGCAACTGCATAAGGTATTGATTTTTGATTGTGACGTGCACCAAGGAGACGGCACTGCTACCCTCAGCCATAGGCATCAAGGCATTATCAGTTGTTCCATCCACTGCAAAGAGAATTTCCCCTGCCGTAAACAGCAGTCACACTATGATATTGAACTAACGAAAGGTGCAGATGATAGCGCCTATCAGGAAACCGTCGAACAGACTCTCGAGCTGCTTATTCGGCTCCATCAACCAGATTTAATCCTGTATGACGCTGGTGTTGATATTCATCAGGACGATGATTTAGGCCATTTACAGATCAGCCAACAAGGGCTCTATCAACGTGATGTTACTGTGCTCTCCATGGCAAAAGCGGCAAATATTCCTGTTGCTGCGGTAATTGGCGGCGGCTACAGCCGAGACGAACTACAATTAAGCCAAAGACATAGCCAACTTTTTATTGCAGCCAACCATTTGTGGTAACAAACTCAATAAAAATCATCATGGAGCACAGCGATGCAACTCGAAATCCGCAACTATTACGAAGTTCTCTTAATGGAAATGTTATCCGATGAAGGCCTGATGGATGAATTGCCGGAGGATTATTTAGCCGATCTCTGCTGTGTGACACTCAATCAACTGCCCGTGCGTTATATCCGCCATTTAGTCGACACTTATTTCTTTGAAGATTATGATGAATTACAGGAACTTAAACGCGAAATACAGGCTGCACTCGAAAAATCGCGAGCCTTTTTAAAACAGAATTTACAAAAAAGAATGCAGCAGGAAGAAGCCAACAGCTAAGTCTCGCCATAAGGAATTCAGATTAAAATAAAGAATCTTAGAACAGGATGGGGAAATTTGGAGGTTCCCCTAGAGCCTACACCCCGGCACACGAGTCGCTTGCTGCGGTTGCTCCCTTCCGGGCCTGGCCGAGTTCACAAGTTATCATTGCGGGGGGACCCTAGGGTCACCATAACTTCAAGTGGGTCACCAAAAGGATCATCACCGAACGACGCGGATTATCCCCTATGACCTTTATGGGATCAAGTGCTAATCCGCCCATTTGATAAATATCCGGTTTAACTGGACAATCTATAGGCAAACCTAAGTATTGAAAATGATAAAAGCCTGCAAAGCAGGCTTTTTATTCGCTAAAAGACGTCAAGCTAACGCAAATGACTCAAGACAATGCCAAGGCGTTACAGCTTAATCATATGACGATTTTGCTCAATCAGCTTAGCACCGATCCCTGAGACATTTGCTAACTCATCAATAGTCTTAAATTGCCCATTTTGAGTGCGATAATCGATGATTGCCTGCGCTTTAGCGGCACCAATCCCCTTTAGCAGTTGTAATTGTTCAGTTGAAGCGGTATTGATGTTGACTTGAGCTGCGTCTGGCAATGCTTGTTTAGCATCGCTTGCCATATTTTTGGCCTCAGTTTTCGCTTGGTTTTGCACCTTACTCGCTTCTTTTACCGGATCAGCTGCCATTACTGGCAAGGTTAACAGGGCAGAAAATGCAATAGCAGATACCATCGCAGGTAAACTAGGTTTTAGTTTCATAATGCTTCCTCTCTCTCCTTGATATTCGGCCTTTCGTCCAACTTCCGTGGCCTCCAATCAAACATAGACGAAGCTTTTATGAATTTCCAAACGCCAAAGTACAAATATTACCTCTGGCTTAAATATGTAACTTTAGAGCAATGAATTTACAGATAACAATGAAGAAAAAGGATGCGGTTAATGCATCCTTGTTATAAAAATTATCCATAACCAGCTAAACAATCGTTGCTAATGCCTGGCTTAAATCAGTAATAATATCGTCACAATCCTCCAAACCGACAGAAATTCTCAGCAGATTATCCCCAATGCCCGCAGCTGCCCGTGCATCAGGGGAATAAGGAGAGTGGGTCATTGAAGCCGGATGCTGAATAAGGGATTCCGCATCACCCAAACTAACCGCAATTGAAAATAATTTAAGCTTGCCAACAAACGCCATAGCCTGAGTAAAATCCGCAGCTAATTCAAAGGCGATCACCCCTCCTGCTCGCTGCATCTGATCACCAATAAATTGATGACCCGAATGGGATTTAAGCCCTGGATAGTACACTCGCGTCACAGCAGGGTGTTGCTCTAAAAACTCAGCAACCCGCTGGGCACTCTCGCAATGGCGCTGTAAGCGCACATCGAGGGTTTTAAGGCCTCGTAGAATAAGCCAAGCATCATGGGGTGAAATCACTGCACCGATATCCTTTAGGATTTCATACTTCACTCTGTGAAGTTGCTCTTCGCTGCCACAGACGACGCCCGCAATCACATCACCGTGACCATTTAAGTATTTAGTCGCGCTGTGCACCACTAAATCAATGCCTAGTGCAATCGGTTGCTGCAGTAGCGGCGTCATAAAAGTATTATCGACAATGCTAACTAATTGATGCCGCTTCGCAATATCGGCAATAGCTCTAAGATCAAACACCTGCAGATGAGGATTGACCGGCGTTTCACAAAAAATCACCCGAGTGTTCGGTTTGATTGACCGCTCAATTGCCACTAAATCGGTAAAGTCGACTAAGGTGACTTCGATGCCAAAACGGGCAAATTGGCAGGTCATAAGTGCAAAAGTGCACCCATATACCGCATTAGAAGCCACTAAATGATCACCCATCTGCAAATTAGCGAGCAGCGCCGCCGAAACCGCCCCCATACCTGACGCTGTTGCCGCCGCCGCTTCAGCCCCTTCTAAAATCGCCATTTTACGCTCAAGTTCGGCCACAGTTGGATTACCAAGACGGGTATAAATATAACCGGGCTCGTTACCCGCAAAACGCTCGCCACCTTGCTGCGCCGATTCAAATACAAAAGTTGCAGTTTGATAAAGTGGTGTGACTAACGAACCGAAGGCCTCTCGCTCATGTCCTGCATGGATGGCTTGGGTCGCCGTTTTCCACATCTTGCTCGATTCATCTTGCATTGCTTACTCCTTGTTATGCCATTACATCATTCGATTCTTGATTGATTGTTCGAGGAATGATGATTTGCTTGTGTTTTTAGTCCATATAGATAAGTTAATAAAACATTAGCCCTATCGAATAAGCACTAACATACCCTGCTGAACAGTTGAAACCAGTGCAACGGTGAAAATAGCAACAGAACCACTGTAACTAAGTTGTTACATTCAGGCGTTTGGGGCAGAACATCGGCGATAAAAAATGCGCTAATGACAGAGTCATTAGCGCATTAGCATTTAGCCTAAAGTGCACTCGCGGTTTTGTGCATTCGGCTATGTTATTTGTCTTTTGCCGTTGAGCTGTTTTTTAGCTCAGCAGCCTCTAATTGGCTCTTAAGCGCATCACGCCCATCTTTGGTCAATAACTTACCAGCAAACTGCTTAAGCTCAATCAACAACTCTTGATGAACTTTCGATAATTTGGGGCGCTGTCCTTCCCTAAAACCGATAGGCCGACACAGTGCCATGGCCTGATATCCTAGGCGCGCCGTTAACAAACCGCCCCCTAATCCTTGGGCAAGCCGCGCGGATAATTTACCGGTCATCTCGACCGACAGCAATTGAGTTCCTAAGTCCGTGACTAACTCACTGGTGCCCGCATAAATAATGTTAATCACTATGCTGCGAATGAGTTTAATCCGGCTCCAATAGCCTAACTCTATCCCATAACAGGCAGCGACATCACGCAGCATTCGCTGATTACGCCAAAGAATGATCGCCATATCCAATGCAGCAAGCGGGCTAGCAGCCAATAACACTGCTGATTCAGCCGCATATCGACACACGACTTTTTTGGCGAGTTCATCCCGCTCCGTTAGGACTAAGTCCTCAAATAACAGCACTTTTTCGGCATCGTTATGTTCATCTTTTAACGAGTGACGCAGCCGTTGTAATCCTTGGCTATCGGGGTAATGCCGTACAATATTATCGATAAAGCTATCGGCCTCACCCATTTGCATACTGAGGGCAAGCCTTGCACCTGTATCCTGGGTATCGGCAACCTGTTTTAAGCGTTTTAATTTTTGGTACTCGCTAACAGCACCGACTATAGCCCAGCTCCCGACTAAACCAAGCACCACACCATAAAAACTAAATAGCCAAGGACTGGCAACCCAAGCATCCCGCAAACCAAGGCCTGTTTGCACTAGCGTGAGTAGTATTAATGCCATTAGTGATAAGCGTGCCAACCAAGACCAGCGGCGAGATTGATGTAATTTAGGGCGTATGGATGTCACATCTAAAACCTGCGGTTGGGCCGCTAACGTCTCTTCAACAACGTCATCAATCGCCTTTATCGGGGTTTGTGGCGCAAACATTTGCGCACTTTTGAACTCATCTGTTACAGACTGTAGTTTGACCTGTTCAGCATCAAATACTTGCTGCTTTTTAAGCGCTTGAGTTGTAATCGGAGCGACAGACTGCTCCGACTCATTTATTTGCGACTCAGTTGAATGTGGTAACGGGTCTTTTCTCATGCCAGTTTATCCCCTACAAGATACTGCAGAAGGTGATCAAGACGGATATGGTCAAAATGCACCGAAGATGGATCAAGATTACGGTTATCCGGCGGTGCAAAACCGAAAAAGTTAAAGCCTTGCTCACGCCAAAAAGTGGACTCAGGTAAGCGAGTGGGCACTTCGCCGGGAAACAGTGTCAGGGCTTGGCCATTCAATCCTGTGCCCTGCACGACTTCCACATCCCCATCTTGAGTGGTCACCATACCGTGGCGCGTAGCCTTAATCGCACTAATGGCCATGGTTTCGACTTTACAACCATCAAAACTAGCAAAGTGCTGACTGTGCTTGAGCATATCCGTTAACAGCGACAACACATGACTTTGTTGATCCCGCGTGACATGGTCAACCTTACTGGCGGCAAAGAGCAAACGGTCAATCCGCGGCGCAAAAAGCCGACGTAAATAACTGGATTGTCCGTATTGAAAACTCTCCATAATGGCATTTAGCGCCGCGCCCATATCTTCAAATTGTGATTTGCCACGATTTAACGCACTGAAGCAATCAACGAGCACTACCTGACGATCAAAACCTGCGAAATGTTGTTTATAAAAAGGTTTAACAACCTTAGCGACATACTCTTGATAGCGCTTTTCCAGCACATGAAAAGCACAGTGTTTATCACTTTGTTTAAAGTTGCTCCACTGAGCATCAGTCACAGATAACAGCGGGAAAAACGCCAGCAGCGGCGCACCTTGCCACTCACCGGGTAATAACATCCGCCCCGGTTGCGCTTGGTAATACCCCTGCACATGCACTAAATCCTGTAATAGCTGCTGATATTGATCGGCAAGCCGTTTCAGTTCCGATTCATCGGCCATCGCCGCTAAATTGAGTGCATTTAACGACGTTTCAAATCCAGCGTATAACGGTGAACTCTTTAAAACCGCAAGCCGTTGCTGCTGGGCAGTACACCACTCAATATAGTTTTGGCGCAGCATAGGTAAATCTAAAAGCCACTCCCCTGGATAATCCACAATATCTAAATATAGCGTTGCGGTATCGGCAAACTTGGCGAGTAATCCCTTTTGCGGCCGATATTTAATCGCTAGACGCAACTCTGAAATGGTGCGAGTCGACGCCGGCCAGGTCGGAGGATTCGAAGTCAGCGCTAACATAGCGCCCTGATAATCAAAACTCGCGATTTCAAGATCTGGCTGCATCGCGCGCTTAACCCCAAGCAGACGTTGTTCACGGCTCACCTGCCAAAGAGGCAAACCATGTTGGCGAGAATGCGATGCAGATGATGCTGCACCGCTATTGAGTAATTGATTGACTAACCCTGTAATAAAGGCTGTTTTTCCCGCTCCCGATAACCCTGTTACCGCAAGGCGCAAATGCCTATCGGCCGTTCGATGGAGGAGGGATTGGCTCTTTTGCGTGATTTTGTGGAGCGATACATCAAGCATTCCCATAAGGATTTCCCTAAATGTTGAATGAGATAACTATATACTGGAATCAACGGGAGATAACACTGGAATCAACCAAAGATTAAACAACAAGGGCGGACATGGCCGCCCTTTCGAGGGATTACAAACTATTGATTTGTCTTTTTAAATCAAAATTATCAGAAGTGACATGGCGCTCAAGGTTTTGCAATCTCACCTCTAGACTCCTAAACTGACGATTCACATCGCTTAGCGCCTGTTTAGCTGGCTCTCCCGACTGCCAAGGCTTCTTCTTCACTTCAATGTCATCCCTAACAGAGCTATTTTGAGGTTTGATATCGAGTATCACCCATAACGCCACATAGATGATAAAGACAACACCCGAACCACCTAATAGAAAGATAGAAACAGCAAGTACGCGTACTAACCAAGTTTCAATCGCAAAGTACTCAGCAATCCCTGCACACACTCCGGCGATTTTACCTGACTGGGGAATACGGTACAAAGTTCGACCATTAGATCCTCTCATGTTTTCCCCTCCATTCAGGCGATTCAGAATCGAGAATCGCCTCTAAGGTTTCGATACGCGCAGCCATTTTATCGGCTTTCGCAATCAAGTCATTCAGCTGTGAAAACTCTTCCTCAGTGAGTCCCTGGCTCACTTGTCGCTTACTGCGATAATGAAGAACTAACCATATAGGCGCCACCACTATCATAAAGATGATAATCGGAGCCATTAGTATGTCCATATCCATAACTCACCTCTAAAATGTTATTCTTTTGACTTTGTGGGAGCTTTGCCTTTTACTTTTGCCTTGAGCGCTTCCAACTCAGCATTGACTGAATCTTCAGCTTCTAATGCCGCAAACTCATCAGCTAAGGTTTTTTTGCTGCCAAGATCGTAGGATTCAACCTGCGCTTCTAATCCTTCAACACGGCGCTCATATTGCTCAAACTTAAGCATGGCATTATCAATTTTGCTTGAGTCTAACTGCTTTTTCACTTCTAAACGTGATGACGCAGTTTGAGTGCGCAAAATAATGGTCTTTTGGCGCGCTTTTGCATCTAACAGTTTTTCCTGCAGCAGGCTCACTTCGTCTTTTAAACGAGCGATATGCTCATCCAGCACTGCCAACTCTTGGTTTAAAGTATCCACTAAACCCGCCGCTTTTTGTTTTTCAACTAAAGCTGCTTTGGCTAAATCTTCACGGTCCTTTGAAAGTGCCAGTTCCGCTTTATCCTGCCAATCCTGAACTTGCTCCTCGACTCGGCTGATACGGCGATGCAATTCTTTCTTTTCAGCCAATACCTTAGCTGAGGTTGAACGCACTTCTACCAGTGTATCTTCCATTTCTTGGATGATCAGGCGAACCATTTTTTCAGGGTCTTCGGCTTTGTCGAGTAATGCGCTGATATTAGAGTTAATGATATCGGCGAAACGAGAGAAAATACCCATAATGCTATCCTCAAATTGATGTTGGTCTCGCTTAAGGTAATACACTAACTGTGCCAACTTTTATTTATTATTTAAATTCAATTAGATAAACAAAATTTTAACTTTTCCTTTATTTTACAGCGCAAGCCACTTATTATGATTTTCACCAAAATTTAGCGTTAAAGACTAAAAAATATCGTGGATAATAAATTTCAGCAAGACAATCTAATCGGTCAATCAAACGCCCTACTTGAAGTATTAGAGCACGTCTCACAAATCGCTCCGTTATCAAAACCTGTACTGATCATTGGTGAACGAGGCACAGGTAAAGAGCTGATTGCCGAACGCCTACATTATCTGTCTAAGCGCTGGGATCAAAATTTTATTAAGCTAAATTGTTCATCTTTGAGCGAAAACTTGCTTGAAAGTGAATTGTTTGGCCACGAATCTGGTGCATTTACTGGTGCCAAAGGTAAACACGAAGGCCGTTTTGAACGGGCTGATGGTGGAACACTGTTTCTTGACGAGTTAGCCAATACTTCTGGATTGATTCAAGAAAAACTACTGCGCGTTATCGAGTACGGTGAATTTGAACGTGTCGGTGGCAGTAAAACCATTCAAGCGGATGTGCGCCTTATCTGCGCCGCCAACGAAGATTTACCCTCACTGGCCGAGGCCGGTGAATTTCGGGCCGACTTACTCGATCGTTTAGCCTTCGATGTGATCACACTGCCGCCACTACGTTGTCGTCCAGAAGATATCATGACATTAGCCGAATACTTTGCTGTGGGAATGGCTCGGCAACTCAAGCTCGAACTCTTTAGTGGCTTTAGTGCAAATGCCATCGAGCAGCTCATGAGTCATGACTGGCCCGGTAATATTCGTGAACTTAAAAACGTAGTTGAGCGAAGTGTTTACCGTAATTGCGGTGAAAATCGTCCCATCGAGCACATTATTCTCGACCCTTTCGCCTCCCCGTACCGGCCGACAACTCGGGTGCGCACTCTTGAGCGTCAGGTGGTGCCCACACCGCACTCAACCATCATAAGCCCTCCCACCGTTACGGCAAAAACCGATATTGATGTAATTGCACCTAGTGAAGCGCCGTTAAATGACTTTAGTTTTCCATTAGACTTTAAAGAACAAACCGAGCGTTATGAGATGGAGCTTATTCAGCAAGCCTTATCGGCGAGCCAATATAATCAAAAGAAGACCGCTGAAATCTTGGGGTTAAGTTATCATCAGCTACGCGGCATTCTAAAAAAATACAATTTGCTCGATAAAGCATAAGCTGATTGCCCATGGGCGAGATGCACTGCTAAAATAGTCGTTCATAGTCGATAAAATAATGATTTATAAATGAGTGTGCTAATTAGACGCCTGTGCCTAGCAACTGCGGTATTCTGCATGAGTGGGTTGTTGGTTGCATGTGGCCCCCAACGACTTCCTTCTGGTTTGGTCTATTGTTCCGAAGGGAATCCCGAGTCTTTTAATCCGCAATTGGTGACCTCAGGCACAACCATCGACGCCACTTCACACCTAATCTATAGCCGCTTAGTAGACTATGACGCGCTCTCTGGTCAGTTGGTTCCGGCCTTGGCAACCAGTTGGGCTGAAAGTGATGATGGTCTTAGTTATCGTTTTACGCTCAGGGAGAATGTTAAGTTTCAGCACTCTTCCCGTTTTACGCCAAGTCGCTCCTTTAACGCCGACGACGTACTGTTTTCCTTCAATCGAATTATCAATAAGCATCACCCTTACCATGGTGTGTCACGCACCGGTTATCCCTTTTTTCAAAGCATTGGTTTTTCTGAACAAGTTAAAAGTGTTGAAAAAATCAATGACTATGAAGTCATTTTTCGCTTAGCCCGTAAGGATGCTTCATTTTTATCGAATTTAGCGACTGACTTTGCCGTTATTCTCTCCAGTGAGTACGCCGAACAACAGCTTGCACTAGGTCACCCGGAAAATGTTGACCATTTTGCCATTGGTACAGGGCCTTTTACTTTAGTGCATTACGCCAAAAACGAATATATTCGCTATCGCCGTAATCCGGATTTTTGGGGAGAACCCGCCAATGTCGAGATGTTGGTCTATGATATCACCCCTAAAAGCACCGTGAGATTAGCAAAGTTAATCGCGGGTGACTGCAGTGTTTCAGCCCTGCCCAAAGCAGGGGAACTTCCCGTTATTAAGCAACATGAACAGCTCAATATCGAATCACAACCCGGCCTTAACGTAGCATTTTGGGCATTTAACACTCAAAAAGCGCCATTAAATGATGTTCGAGTTCGCCGCGCGCTCGCCCATGCGGTGGATAAACAAAATATCTTACGTGCTGTGTATCAAAACACCGCAATAGAGGCGATAGGCGTACTTCCACCAGCCTCTTGGGCCTACGACAGCAATAAGAAGCTACTCGATTATAACCCCCAAAAAGCCAGAGACCTGCTAAAAGAGGCAGGTATTAACAATCTCAGCATCGATATTTGGGCAATGCCTGTTGCGAGAGCTTATAATCCTAATGCACTGAAAACAGCTGAGTTAATCCAATCTGATTTGGCCAATATCGGCGTTAAAGTCAACATCATCAGTTACGACTGGAGTGTCTTTACCCAAAGATTAAGTCGAGATGAATACGATTCAGTGCTCATCGGCTGGAACGCCGATAACAGTGATCCCGATAACTTTTTCACGCCACTGCTTAGCTGCGCGTCGATGCAATCAAACAACAACCGCTCTCGCTGGTGCAATAAACAGTTTGATGCCATTCTAGACAGAGCAAGAGAAGTCTCAACACAAGCAGATCGCAAGCAAATTTATCAAGAAGCCGAAGCATTCATCGCCGAGCAAGTACCAATGCTGAGTTTGGCTCATGCCAAACGGGTCGCTTTAACGCGTAATAATGTACATACTATGCAACTCACGCCTTTTGGCGGCATTTCCTTTACAAAAACCAGCCAAACCACACAGGAGACTAACTGATGTTAAGATACCTGTTACGGCGCCTCAATTTATTCCTAGCGACTTCACTCGTCATGATTGGTGTCCTATTTTATGCAACAGGTTTGTTCCCCATTGAACGCACCTTTGCCCTCACAGGAATACATTCACCATCGGCAGCTCAGCTTAGCCAAATCGAACAAGACTATAAGTTAGATAGCAACAAGGCGTTGCAGTTTATTGCTTATTTGCAGCAAAGGCTGAGTGGTAACTTAGGGGTTTCAGTGACTTCCCATCAAAGCGTTGCAGAGGAGTTAAGTACCGTACTCCCCGCCTCCTTCGAGCTCGCAGTCATGGCCGCGGTAATCGCCATTGGTTTAGGCGTGCCTTTGGGCGTTTTGGCTTCACAAAGTCAGCATAAACTCACCCAAAATACCATTATGGCTATTACTCTTACGGGTTACTCTGTTCCAGTCTTTTGGTTGGGACTGTATTTATCGCTTTGGTTTGGTGTCGATCTCGGTTGGTTGCCAATATCGGGGCAACTCAATCTTTTATATGAGATAAAACCCGTCACTGGTTTTATGCTGGTCGATATCCTACTTTCTGATTCGGAGTATCGCATATCGGCGTTTAAGGATGCACTGCTACACATTATTCTGCCAGCGACAACGCTCGCAGTGCTGCCTTTTACTGTGGTAGTACGTAGCACACGTTCTGCAATGATGAATGTGATGAACCAAACCTTTATCCGCGCAGCCGAAGCCAGAGGCATGCACACCAATACCATTATTTTACGCCATGCCTTACCCAACGCGCTTATCCCTGTATTAAAGCACTTAGGTTTAATGCTAGGTGCCTTTGCTAGCTATGCTATTGTTGTTGAAGTGATATTTTCATGGCCAGGTGTAGGCTCTTGGTTAGTATCAGGAATTTATCAGCGGGATTACACGGTTATTCAAGGTGGAATATTGGCTGTCGCCTTGCTGATCATCTTTTTAAGTATTTTGATTGAAGTGCTACATACCGTCTTCAATCCATTAAGCAGAAAAGATCTTTATGCCTCCAGTTAAAATTTATCAGGAAGATCAAATTGCTTCCCCAATGATGCGGGTCTGGCAAAATTTTTCGGCAAACCCTTTTGCCTTAGCGGGATTGTGGACCATTATTTTTCTGCTGCTGCTCACCCTCTTTGGTCCAATGATTGCGCCTTTCGCACCAGAGGCTCAAGATCCACGCGCCCTATTGTTACCTCCCTCTTGGGATCCTTCCGGCACTGTGGCGCATTTTTTAGGCACCGACGATCTTGGCCGGGATATTTTTAGCCGCTTGCTACATGGCGCGCATTTAACCTTTGGCATGGCATTAATGATTGTCGGTACAGCTCTGTTTACTGGATTTATCATCGGCTCACTTTCCGGCATGATGCGTGGATTAAAGTCTAGTATTTTGGGCCATTTGCTCGATGCATTGCTGTCAATCCCTTCGCTTCTGATGGCGATTTTAGTGGTTGCCGTTATGGGGCCAGGACTTGAAAACGTGTTTTGGGCCGTGGGCATTGCCTTGACGCCACAGTTTGTCCGCTCTATTCATCAATCGGTCCATGAAGAATTACAAAAAGAATATGTTACCGCTGCCCGTTTGGATGGAGCCAATTCAATGCAGATTTTTTGGTATGTGATCATGCCAAACGTCTGGGAAGTAGTGATTATTCAAACCACGTTAGCCATTTCTGCCGCGATTTTAGATATTGCTGCCCTCGGCTTTTTAAGTCTTGGTGCTCAAGCCCCTAGCCCAGAATGGGGCGCTATGGTGGCGCAAGGCATGGATAATTTATTGACCGCACCTTGGACTGTAACTATTCCAGGGCTGGCGATTCTCTTTAGTGTGCTTGCCATAAACTTGGTAGGCGATGGCTTGAGATCGGCGCTTGCGCCCATCAGAAACTAACCTATGCCATTACTCGACGTTAGAAACCTGACTATTGAACTCGACACGCCCCACGGCAAAGTGCGGGCTCTTGAGAAAGTAAGCTTGACCTTGAATGCGGGTGAAATCCACGGCCTAGTGGGTGAATCCGGCTCGGGCCGAAGTCTACTCGCCAGAGCCATTCTAGGTATCCCTGGCCCCAACTGGACCATTACTGCCGACCGCATGATGTGGGATGGTAATAATCTGATGGCCATGACCTCGAAGGAGCGCCGTAATCTGATGGGCTCAGATATGGCGATGATCTTCCAAGACCCATCAGGCAGCCTTGATCCTTCGCAAACCGTGGGTAGCCAGCTGATGCAGGCCATGCCTAAGAATCCTAAAGCTTATTTTTGGCAAAAGCATAAACATGCCAAACTCACGGCGCAGAAATGGCTACACAAAGTTGGCATTAAAAATCCGCAAAAAGTCATGTCCAGCTATGCATGGGAATTATCCGAAGGCGAATGCCAAAAAGTGATGATCGCCATGGCAATTGCCAACCAGCCTAGATTATTGATTGCAGATGAGCCGACAAACTCGATGGAGCTGAGTACTCAGGCACAGATATTTCGCCTACTATCACAGCTTAACCAACTGCAAAATGTGTCAATTTTAATCATCAGTCATGAGCTTGAGACCCTCGCCCAATGGTGCGATCACTTATCGGTACTCTATTGCGGCCAAGTGATGGAGTCAGGACCGACGGATGAATTAATTAATCAGCCCTATCATCCTTACACTAAGGCACTCTTGGATAATATGCCGGATTATTCGGGGATAGAGGCGCACAAGGCAATTATGCCAACACTGCCAGGCTCGGCGCCAGCACTCCAACATCTCCCCATTGGTTGTCGCTTAGGGCCAAGATGTCCTGAGGCGCAAAAGAAATGTGTTAATCAGCCAAGTTTGAGTCATTCAAGAGACCGCTACTTTGCCTGCCATTTCCCTTACCACGGTGAAACGACAAATGACGACTCCACTGCTTAAAGTTAACGATCTCTTTAAAAGGTATGATACTGGTTATAAAGGCTTTACCCGCCAATATAACGATGCCCTCGCGCCAGTCTCTTTTGAACTCAATCGCGGTGAGACCTTAGCCATCGTGGGTGAAGCTGGCTCAGGTAAAAGTACTCTTGCACGTATTTTAGTGGGCGCAGAACCGCGCAGCGGCGGTGAAATTTACTTCGAAGGCGAAGCCTTAGACAGCCGCAATATCAAACAACGCTGCCGCCTTATTCGGATGATTTTTCAAGATCCTAATACCTCGCTCAACCCAAGGCTCACCATTGGTCAATTACTCGATGAACCATTGCGCTTTAACACTCAGCTATCTGCCAAAGAGCGTAATTCTCAAGTAATTGAGACATTAAGGAAAGTCGGTTTATTACCTGAACATTCTGACTTTTATCCGCATATGATTTCTGAAGGCCAAAAACAGCGGGTTGCCGTGGCGCGGGCGCTAATGCTCAACCCCAAAATCATTATCGCCGATGAAGCGTTGACCGCTTTAGATCTGTCCGTACGCTCGCAAATCCTCAATTTGCTACTGAAATTGCAAAAAGACTTAGGATTGTCATATATTTTTGTGTCCCATAACCTCAATATTATTCGCCATGTTAGCGATAAAATTATGGTTCTTCATAAAGGCGTTATGGTTGAGAAAGCTCCCACAGAACAGATATTTAATTCACCGCAGCACGAATATACCCAAAGGCTTATTCAGGAGCAGAGCCTGTTTGTTCATAAGCGTTAAACTGCTCCAACCACTTAAATATTCAGGCAAATTGGCTAAAAATAGATGCCATTTAATCGCCGAAGTATTTATCCTATTGGTCATTTTGATAGAAGAAGCTTAAACATGATTATCAAACCCAAAATTCGTGGATTCATTTGTACCACTACTCATCCCGTTGGTTGCGAAGCTAACGTTCAAGAACAAATTGCATTAACCAAAGCGAAGGGCAAAATCGCCAACGGGCCTAAAAAAGTCCTCGTTGTTGGTTCATCAAGTGGTTATGGCCTGTCTTCACGCATTGCCGCCGCCTTTGGTAGCGATGCAGCAACTATTGGTGTGTTCTTCGAAAAACCAGGTACAGAAGCTAAGCCAGGTACTGCTGGCTGGTACAACTCTGCCGCTTTCGACAAGTTTGCCAAAGCGGAAGGCTTATATTCCAAGAGCATCAACTGCGATGCCTTTAGCCATGAAGCTAAACAAAAAGTCATTGAGCTAATCAAGCAAGATTTAGGTCAAGTGGATATGGTGGTGTATTCATTAGCATCACCTGTGCGCAAACTGCCAGATTCTGGCGAACTAGTACGCTCTGCGCTCAAACCAATTGGTGAAACTTACACTGCAACAGCGGTAGACACTAATAAAGACTGCATTATCGAAGCCACTGTCGAACCTGCGACAGAGCAAGAAATTGCCGATACAGTAACAGTGATGGGCGGTCAAGATTGGGAATTGTGGATTAACGCGCTCGCCGAGGCTGGCGTATTGAGCGACAACTGCAAAACCGTTGCCTATAGCTATATCGGTACTGAGTTAACTTGGCCAATCTACTGGCATGGCGCATTAGGTAAAGCCAAAATGGACTTAGACCGTGCTGCAAAAGCCTTAAACGATAAGCTCTCAGTGACAGGCGGTAGCGCCAACGTTGCCGTGCTCAAAAGCGTTGTCACTCAAGCCAGCTCAGCCATCCCAGTGATGCCACTGTATATTGCAATGGTGTTTAAGAAGATGCGCCAAGAAGGTCTGCATGAAGGCTGTATGGAGCAAATCTATCGCATGTTCAGCGAGCGTCTGTTCCGTGCCGATGGTGCAAAACCTGAGACCGATAGCGATAACCGTCTGCGTTTAGACGATTGGGAATTGCGTGAAGATATCCAGCAGCATTGCCGTGATCTGTGGCCACAAGTGACCACTGAAAATCTATCAGAGCTGACCGATTATCAAGAATATAAAGCCGAGTTTATTAAACTTTTCGGCTTTGGTATTGAAGGCATCGACTACGACGCTGATGTGAATCCGTACGTTGAGTTCGATGTGATCGAGCTGTAATCGTCACGATTACAGCTTGCTTTTAAACGCCACCCTCGGGTGGCGTTTTTATTTGCTGCAAACCCATGACAATAGGCTAGAATAGCATGACCATTCAACACTAAATAAGGATAAAGAATGAAGATCAGTGCACGTAATACCCTAAGTGGCACTATTACCGCAATCGAAATTGGCTCTGTAAACAACGAAGTCACTATCGAACTGGCACCGGGCGTAGTGTTAACCTCCGTCGTAACTAAAGCCTCCTGTGAGCGTTTAAACTTGAAGGAGGGTGATTCGGCTTACGCACTCATTAAAGCCAGCAGCGTGATGATTGGCGTGGATGATTAAGCTGCTGAAATAGCGCCCATATCGTTTGATAACGCACAAACAAAAAGGCCAAGTAAACACACTTGGCCTTTTCTATTTGATTAGCAAAACACTTTATATTTGCTTGCGAATATAAGGGATAGACTGAGTTATCCCTTATCACCATTAACCTTCTACAGGGTAATGGATTTTTGCATTCGCTTTCAGTGACTCGATCAGACCGCGGTAATCCGCTTCGCTGTATTGTGCATTTAGGCGTTGTTTTAGTGCATTGACTAACTCATCACTAATAGACTCAGCCGCGTTCACTTTGTCCAGTGCAATCACAGCATAGCCATTTGCTAAAGCGACAGTATCAACCACAGGTGCGGCACTCGGCGTTGGCATTTGGAAGGTTTTTGTCACAATGGCCGCGTCTAAATCCTGTGCACCACGCCCCAATTTAGCCTTAGCGATTAAGCTCACATCAGCAGCGCCAGCTTTCACTTGCGCCATTAACTCTTCTGCTTTAGCACGTGCTGCTGCGTTCGCTTGATCTTGCTTTAAACGCTCTGCGATGTCGGCCTTCACTTCGGCTAATGGCATAGTGCCCGCATCGTGATGTTCTTTCATGCGAATAACCACTACGTGATTCGGTTCAAGCTCAATCACTTCACTATTTAGCCCTTGGCGCATCACTGAGTCTGAAAATGCAGCTTTTACTACATCAGGCTTGTTCAGTGCCGCTGGCACATCATCACGTGAAAATAGCGGCGTTGTCTTAATCTCAACACCCACCACTTTTGCGGTTTCGGCTAAGGTATCAGGCACTTCGTAACTGGTATCGGCCAATTTGCTCTGCAAGCTATAGAATTGATCTACCGCTTTTTTCTCTTGTAACTGAGCAATAATCTTAGTTTTAACGTCGGCAAAGGGCACTGTGGTACCAGGCTGAACGTCTAACAGTTTGATGATGTGGAAACCAAAATCTGTTTTGACGACTGTTGAGTGTTGGCCTTTTTGCAGAGCAAAAAGCGCAGCATCGAATGAGGGGTCCATCACACCGGGCTCAAACCAGTCTAATTTACCGCCCTGCTCCGCACTTAACGTGTCTTCAGAATTGGCTTTGGCTAACTCAGCAAAATCAGCACCGTTATCTAACTGCTTGGCTAAATCTTCAGCCTTGGCTTTCGCTGCGGCTTCATCGCTACCTGGACCAATCAGAATGTGCGCGGCTAAACGTTTCTCGTTAGACACATATTGCGTCTTATGCTCATCGTAGTAAGCCTGAGCTTCTTCTTCGGTCACTTTGCTGTCTTTGGCAAAATCAGCCGCGTTTAACTCAACATATTCTAAACTCACCTTCTCTGGGCTCATAAACTGGCCCTGGTTGGCGTCATAGTAGTTTTTTACTTGCTCGTCTGTCACAGAGGCATTGGCAAGGTATGGCGCAGAGTCCACCACTAAATAACGAATGTCGCGAGTTTGGCCTTGCAGCTCAGCTAATTGTTTAGCTTCACCGGGTAACACAAATTCAGTGCCCACTAACGCCGCTGTTAACTGACGACGAGTCATATCGACACGCATCATGCTTCTAAAGGTTTGTGGTTGATAACCTAACTGACGCAAAATAGCCTGATAACGGTCGTTATCAAATTTACCGTCAGTTTGGAAAGCGGGTTCAGATTTAATCGCTGCAATAATTTGTTCGTCAGAAACACGTAATCCCATCGCAGCGGCAGCTTGATCGATCAGTTTGTCTGCCACTAGACGCTCGAGAACACTCTGCTTAATGCTTTCTAGGTATCTTTCGTCCGCAGATAGGGCAGCAAACATTTCGCCCAGTTGTTGTTCCATACGAGCGCGTTCGCTCTGGTAGGCTTGTTCTAACTCGGCTTTAGTGATCTTGTCACCGTTGACTTCTGCGGCAGGTACATCGGAAGTTGAGCCTAAATAGCTACTCACCCCTGCAAATGCAAAAGATAAAATCACAAGTACGAGAATGCCTTTAGCAATCACGCCTTGCGAACCATCGCGGATCTTTTCTAACATCAGATATCTCGTTCGTTGCGATTAACAAAATAAAAAGGCGCATCAGCTTGAGATGCGCCTTTCTGTAATTAATAGGGATTATTCAGACGCTACCACTGGTAAGTGCTAAAACCCCGAGTAATGGTAGAAATTGACCTTCAAAATCCATTACTTTCAATTCGTAAAAAGCACTGTTTAAACAGTGCTTATCATTACGAACGCCTTACAAAGGCTGCGATATCAAAAATTAATTGACAGCGTCTTTCAGAGCTTTACCCGCTTTAAAAGCTGGGATCTTTGCTGCTGCGATTTTGATTTCTTCACCCGTTTGTGGGTTGCGGCCAGTGCGTTCAGCGCGCTCACGCACTTCAAAAGTACCAAAACCAACAAGAGAAATTTTATCGCCTTCTTTCAAACCTTCAGTCACAGCTGCGATAAAAGAATCCAGTGCACGGCCGGCAGCGGCTTTAGAAATGTCAGCACCAGAAGCGATTTTCTCGATTAGTTCAGATTTGTTCATGTCATCCCCTTGAATGTAATTTTTTTGCGCCGCAACCAAATCCGTCTCTAGAGCGGTCTGCGGAGGCTTTTATAACAAGCTTGAATTCAAAGTTCAAGCTGAGTTCGAAAACCAAAGAAATAAAACTAGATACAGCTCAAAGCCAGTTGCCCCAAGGGCTTGGAGCAGCTGGCTCTCCACTGACCTAGGCTACCACAGGTCTGCGCTTTGTTAAGCCCCTTTTTTCATTTTTTTTAACGTCATAGCGCATTTTCTTGCGTTATGCCAAGTTTTTAACCACTTCGAAGCCTTCAACGGGTCTTTCTAGCGCCAGTTTTAACACTTCGTCGACCCAACGCACAGGGCGAATTTCTAAATCGGCAATAACATTGGCAGGAATTTCTTCCAGATCGCGCTCATTTTCTTTTGGAATAAGCACCAATTTAATGCCACCGCGATGTGCTGCCAGCAGTTTTTCTTTTAAACCACCGATAGGTAACACTTCACCGCGTAAGGTAATTTCACCCGTCATCGCCACATCGGCGCGCACAGGGTTACCAGTGAGGCTAGAAACAAGCGCAGTACACATTGCAGCACCTGCGGATGGACCATCCTTAGGCGTTGCCCCTTCTGGCACGTGAACATGGATATCACGCTTCTCATAAAAGTCGCCGTTGATACCTAATTGTTCCGCACGGGCGCGAACAACTGTCATTGCCGCTTGAATCGACTCTTGCATCACATCGCCAAGTGAGCCAGTGTAGGTCAACTTGCCTTTGCCGGGCACTGAAGTCGCTTCAATGGTGAGCAAATCACCACCCACTTCAGTCCAAGCCAACCCTGTGACTTGACCGATTTGGTTGTTCGATTCCGCCTTGCCATAGTCAAAACGCTGCACACCGAGGAAAGACTTGAGATTATCCGCGGTGACTGTAACTGACTTGATGGATTTATCCAGCAGGATCATTTTTACGACCTTACGGCAAATCTTCGACAACTCACGTTCTAGCGCCCGCACACCCGCTTCACGAGTATAGTAGCGGATGATGCCGACTATCGCACTGTCTTCGATATGAATTTCATTCGCTTTAAGGCCGTTACGCTCGATTTGCTTCGTCAATAAATGCTGCTTAGCAATATTGAGCTTCTCATCTTCGGTGTAACCCGACAGGCGAATAACTTCCATACGGTCCAGCAATGGGCCAGGAATATTCATCGAGTTCGAGGTCGCCACGAACATCACATCGGATAAGTCGTAATCGACTTCGAGGTAATGGTCGTTAAAGGTCGCGTTTTGTTCAGGATCAAGCACCTCTAACAGTGCTGACGCTGGGTCGCCACGCATATCCGAGCTCATTTTGTCGATTTCATCCAGCAGGAATAAGGGGTTTTTCACGCCCACTTTGGCCATTTTTTGGATGATTTTACCTGGCATAGAGCCAATGTAGGTGCGGCGATGTCCGCGAATTTCCGCTTCATCACGCACGCCGCCTAAGGCAACACGCACATACTTACGACCCGTCGCCTTGGCAATCGATTGACCGAGTGAGGTTTTACCTACACCTGGTGGTCCAACTAAACACAGGATTGGCCCTTTCAGTTGACGTACACGGCTCTGCACCGCCAAGTATTCCAGAATACGGTCTTTGACCTTTTCCAAACCATAGTGGTCAGTATCCAATACTTCTTGGGCTTTCGCTAAATCACGTTTGATTTTAGAGCGTTGACTCCAAGGCACGGACGTCATCCAATCCACATAGCTACGAACCACGGTCGCTTCGGCAGACATCGGCGACATCATACGTAATTTGTTCAGTTCAGCGACCGCCTTTTCTTTGGCATCGCTTGGCATATTGGCTTCTTCAATCTTACGATTTAAGACTTCAAATTCGTCATGGCCTTCGTCTAAGTCACCCAATTCTTTTTGGATGGCTTTCATTTGCTCGTTCAGATAGTACTCACGTTGGCTCTTTTCCATCTGCTTTTTAACGCGGGTGCGGATGCGTTTTTCAACCTGTAACAGGTCAATTTCCGACTCCATCATCGCCATTAAATATTCAAGACGTTCGCCAATATTGGTCATCTCAAGGACAGATTGTTTGTCCTCAAGCTTAAGCGGCATGTGAGCCGCCATCGTGTCTGCAAGGCGTGCCGCTTCATCGATACCTGAAAGCGAGGTTAAAACCTCTGGCGGGATCTTCTTGTTGAGCTTGATATAGCCTTCAAATTGGCCAATCGCGCTACGAACCAAGACTTCCTCTTCTTTGTCTTCTAAAGGCTCAGATTCGAGATATTCAGCCTTAGCCACAAAGAAATCTGCTTCTTGGGTATAACGCGTAATACGGGCGCGGCGACCACCTTCGACCAGCACCTTGACTGTACCGTCTGGTAGTTTCAGCAGTTGCAGAATAGATGCCACTGTACCAACGTCAAAGATATCGTCTTTGGTCGGCTCATCTAACTCAGCATCACGCTGAGCAACTAAAATAATTTGCTTATCCTGGGCCATTGCCGTTTCGAGACAACGAATCGATTTTTCTCGGCCAACGAACAACGGAATTACCATATGGGGATAGACCACCACATCTCTCAGTGGCAGCACGGGGAGTTCGATATGCGCTTCACGCTCTAAGGTCATAGTTCGATTCCGTTTAAATAAAAGGGATTTGTTAAGGAGTATATTGGGGCGGTTTAGGCCCTTTCAATGGTCAATACGAAAAAAGGAGCCCATTGGACTCCTTGATTTTCAGTTTATTAGCTATCTGTACAATTATTGTTCGCCAGAAGCCGCCTGTGCTTCATTGCGCTCATAAATCAGAATCGGTGCAGACTCACCATTAACCACTGACTCATCGACAACCGCTTTCACTACACCTTCTATAGATGGGATATCATACATAGTATCAAGTAAGATACCTTCTACGATGGAGCGTAAACCACGGGCACCTGTTTTACGTGACATGGCTTTATGGGCAATCGCTTTAAGTGCATCTTCGCGAAACTCTAATTCGACCCCTTCCATCTCAAACAGTGCGTTGTACTGCTTAGTTAAGGCATTTTTAGGCTCAGACAGAATTTGCACTAATGCATCTTCATCCAATTCAGTTAGTGTAGCAACGACAGGTAGACGGCCGATAAACTCGGGGATCAAGCCGTATTTAACTAAATCGCCTGGCTCAACTTGAGACAGGGTTTCAGATATCGTTGCTTTATCTTTTTCGCCTTTAACTTGCGCACCAAAACCGATACCCGAACCAACATGAGCACGTTGTTCAATCACCTTTTCAAGACCCGCAAATGCACCACCACAGATAAACAGGATCTTAGAGGTATCAACCTGTAAAAACTCTTGCTGTGGATGCTTACGCCCACCTTGGGGTGGAACCGCGGCAACCGTACCTTCGATAAGTTTCAGCAGCGCTTGCTGTACGCCTTCACCCGATACATCACGGGTAATCGATGGGTTATCTGATTTACGGCTGATTTTGTCGATTTCGTCGATATAGACAATACCGCGCTGCGCTTTCTCAACATCGTAATCGCACTTTTGCAGCAGCTTTTGAATGATGTTTTCAACGTCTTCACCTACATAACCGGCTTCAGTTAAAGTGGTTGCGTCTGCCATAGTAAATGGGACATTCAATGAGCGCGCGAGCGTTTCGGCCAGCAGTGTTTTACCGCTGCCCGTTGGACCAATCAGCAGAATGTTACTCTTGCCCAATTCCACCCCATCTTTAGGGGATGAATTTCTCAGACGTTTATAGTGATTGTATACCGCAACAGAAAGGACTTTTTTAGCTCTGTCCTGCCCAATGACATAATCATCTAAATGTGCACGCAACTCATGTGGCGTGGGTAATTTATCATTATCACGCTTGGGGGAGATTTCTTTAATCTCTTCACGAATAATGTCATTACATAACTCGACACATTCGTCGCATACATATACTGATGGGCCTGCAATCAGTTTTCTGACTTCATGCTGGCTCTTACCGCAAAAAGAGCAGTACAGCAATTTACCGCTGTCACCATTATTTTTGTTGTCGCCCATTAATTACCTCATTTGCAGTCTGCTCTACTGCTTATCTTAAACTTGTTCACTTTAAACTCAGCGTTGCTTTACAGAGCATAGCCCAGTCAAAAGTAAAAATCAGCTGCGTTTAGTCATCACTGCGTCAACTAAACCATATTCCACAGCTTGAGTAGCGCTCATGAAGTTATCACGATCAGTATCACGCTCAATTACTTCGAGTGGCTGGCCCGTATGCTCTGACAGCATCAGGTTCAGTTTATGCTTGATGCCTAAGATTTCTTGGGCATGAATAGCGATATCAGAAGCCTGACCTTGGAATCCACCCAATGGTTGGTGGATCATCACGCGAGAATTAGGTAAGCAGAAACGCTTGCCCTTTTCACCGCCAGCTAATAAAAACGCGCCCATACTGGCCGCTTGACCAATACACACCGTACTCACATTAGGCTTAATAAATTGCATGGTATCGTAAATCGCCATGCCCGCGGTGACTGATCCACCGGGTGAGTTGATATATAAAAAGATATCTTTATCTGGGCTTTCTGATTCGAGGAATAGCAACTGCGCCACAATCAGATTCGCCATATGCTCTTCAACTTGACCCACTAAAAAGATAATCCGCTCTTTTAACAGACGAGAATAAATGTCGAATGAGCGTTCACCCTTAGCAGTCTGTTCGATCACCATAGGCACTAAAGCACTTTGTATGTCTGACGCATTATGCATTATTCATTTCCCTAAATAAAAATGGCTCGCATGAGGAGCCTCATACGAGCCATTATAAATGGCGAACTGCCAATCAAGTCAAGCTTAGCTTATGCGCGACCTGTAGCCTTGTTCATAAATTCTTCAAAAGCGACTTCTTTTTCGGTCACTTTGGCTGTTTTAAGCAGTGCTTCAACAGCTTGCTCTTCAAGCGCAACGTTGCGCATGTTTTGCATCAGCTCTTTATTGCTGTTGTAATACGCAATCACTTCACTTGGATCTTCATAAGCAGAAGCCATAGAAGCGATTAAGCCTTGTACACGCTCATCTTCCGCTTTCAGCTCGTTAGTTTTGATCACTTCGCCTAATAACAGACCGATTTTCACGCGACGAGCTGCTTGCTCAGTGAATAATTCAGCTGGCAGCTCAGGCATGTTAGCCGTTTGACCGCCGAAACGTTGCATCGCTTGTTGACGCAATACGTTAACTTCGCCATCGATCAATGCTTTTGGCAGTTCGATGTCATTGTTAGCTAATAAACCTGCGATCACTTGCTCTTTCACATTAGCTTTTAACGCTTGCTCAAGCTCACGGTTCATGTTCTTACGGATTTCAGCTTTAAGGGCTTCTAAACCACCTTCGCTGATACCGAATAATGCTGCAAACTCATCGTTTACTTCAGGTAAGTTAGCCGCTAATACTTCAGTTAAGGTGATAGCAAACTTAGCTGCTTTACCTTTTAAGTTTTCAGCGTGATATTCTTCAGGGAAAGTCACGTCGATAACGAACTCTTCACCGGCTTTGTGACCTAAGATACCCGCTTCAAAACCTGGGATCATACGGTTACTACCTAATTGCAGTTCGAAATCTTCAGCTTTACCACCTTCGAATTCAACACCATCAACTGAACCCACAAAGTTCATTTTCACTTTGTCGCCGTCAGCGGCTTCACGCTCAACAGCGGCGAAAGTCGCGTGTTGCTTACGTAAAGTTTCGATCATGCTGTCTACATCTGCATCGGTTACAGAGGCTTTTGGTTGCTCTACTTCAATTGCATCTAAACCTTTCAGCTCAACTTCTGGGTAGATTTCGAAAGTTGCTACGAATTCGAATTTTTCACCGTCAGTTGCACCTGGAACGAAAGTTGGTGCACCTGCTGGGTTTAATTTCTCAGCGATGATCGCTTCGATAAAGTTACGTTGCATCACTTCACCAGTGATGTCTTGACGAATAGCTGCGCCATAACGTTTGTTGATTACAGTAACAGGCACTTTGCCAGGACGGAAACCTGGGATACGAGCACGCTTAGCTTCACGTTGTAAACTGTCTTTAACCAGTTTTTCAATTTGTTCAGCAGGAACAGAAATGGTCAGGCGACGCTCTAGGCCTTGGGTTGCTTCAACAGAAACTTGCATTGTTTTACCTCGAAATTTGTCTAACGTCCTTTGTAATAGTCGAATCTTCAACTATTCAGGTATTCGTTTCTTGATCATTAAATTTGACTACAATGCCCACCACTACTGGCTTTTGGCACAGGTCGCTGTTAGTTGATATCTATCAAGACGCGACATTATAGCCACCGTTTTGTGCAGAGTCGAGCCTCAACGGCCGAATCTAGGGTATAAAAAAAGCGACCAGAGGTCGCTTTTTTTATTTTGTACTCAAAGTACTAAAAATGGGGTGACTGATGGGGCTCGAACCCACGACAACCGGAATCACAATCCGGGACTCTACCAACTGAGCTACAATCACCACTGAAACTGGTACGCCCGGCAGGATTCGAACCTGCGACCACCCGCTTAGAAGGCGGGTGCTCTATCCAACTGAGCTACGGGCGCATGGTCTACAGATTACTCTGCATCCTAACCGGCGTTGGATAGCATTTGGCTATCCATGCTACTCGCTCATGTAAACACTCGAGCAAATAACAATTAAAGTGGTCGGTGATAGAGGATTCGAACCTCTGACCCTCTGGTCCCAAACCAGATGCGCTACCGGACTGCGCTAATCACCGAAGGTCTTACTATATTTGGCATTAACTGAGAGGGTTTCCTCTGTTCTGCTCTCATCCAAAATCTGGATTCATTACAGGACTGCGCTAATCACCAAAAAAGTTTTCAAAGCAAATCAACACATCTGCTCGAGAACGGAGCGCATCTTAGCCCCTCACTTTGCACCCGTCAACGATTTTTTTAACCGTTCACGCTAGATGCTGAATTATCAGTCGAATACGCTTTTTTTTATCCATTTCACGACGGCATTTGCCATGACACACCCGCTACGCCCTGTTAAAATAGCCGCGATTGCCAATCTCTGTGTTAACTACCGTTTTAACCATCGCCAATATAAAGGATATCCTACACCCATGACAGCCCAAATAATCGACGGCAAGGCGATTGCTCAATACATCCGCACTCAACTGCGCGAAAAAGTTACCGCCCGTAAAGAGGCTGGACAACGCGTACCAGGTTTAGCCGTCATATTAGTGGGAGCCGATCCTGCCTCTCAGGTTTATGTTGGAAGCAAACGTAAGGCCTGTGAAGAAGTCGGTTTTATTTCCCGTTCATATGATCTCGAGACAAGCTGCACCGAAGAAGAATTACTCAAACTCATCGATAACCTCAATGATGATCCAAGCATTGACGGCATCCTAGTGCAACTGCCCTTACCAGCCCATATTGAAGACTCTAAGGTTATCGAGCGAATTCGCCCCGATAAAGATGTCGATGGTTTCCACCCCTATAACGTTGGCCGTTTAGCACAACGTATTCCTGTGCTGCGCTCTTGCACGCCAATGGGCATTATGACACTCATTAAATCCACTGGCGTCGATACTTATGGCTTAGATGCGGTTGTCGTTGGCGCCTCGAACATTGTCGGCCGACCAATGACACTCGAGCTACTGCTTGCGGGCTGCACCACCACAACTTGCCATCGTTTTACTAAAAACCTCGAACAAAAAATTCGCCAAGCTGATTTAGTCGTAGTTGCCGTGGGTAAACCCGGTTTTATTCCCGGTGAGTGGATCAAACCTGGGGCGATTGTGATTGATGTGGGTATTAACCGCTTAGAAAACGGCACTTTAGTCGGCGATGTGCAATATGATGTTGCTGCGCAAAATGCTAGCTTTATCACACCTGTACCTGGCGGTGTGGGACCAATGACCATAGCCAGTCTTTTAGAAAACACCTTATATGCCGCCGAGCAATATCACGACTAGGTTCTAGGTTCGGCAAGCATAAAAAAACCTGCATAATGCAGGTTTTTTTATTGGCTGAAGATTTTTTTGATTAAAAACAATAGCTAATTAAGCTTATTTCTTACGCCAAGTGGTGCCACTTGGGCCATCCTCTAAGACCACACCAAGCTCATTTAAACGATTACGCGCCACGTCAGCCGCTGGCCAATCTTTTTCACTGCGAGCGCGGTTACGTTCAACGATCAAAGCTTCAATCTCTGCCACTTCATCATCGCTCCCTTCGCCTTTAAAGAAGGCATCGGGAGATTGATGCAATAAACCCAGCACATCAGCAAGTTGTTTCATTGATACAGCTAATGCGGAAGCCTCTGCCATATCAGTGAGTTTCAGACGGTTGATCTCACGCACCATATCAAACAGCACTGAATAGGCTTCAGGGGTGTTAAAGTCATCGTCCATTGCCGCTTTAAACTTAGCGACAAACTCTTCGGCAGGTGCCGGCGCTACAGTCAGGTCAACATCTTTAATCGCAGTGTATAAACGCTCTAACGCCGCACGCGCCTGCTTGAGGTTTTCTTCAGAGTAGTTAATCTGGCTACGATAGTGACCCGATAGCAGGAAGTAACGCACGGTTTCTGCGTCGTAATGACTTAATACATCACGAATGGTGAAGAAGTTGCCTAAAGATTTAGACATTTTTTCGCGGTCGATCATCACCATGCCAGTGTGCATCCAATAATTCACATAAGGCGTGTCATGAGCGCAGCAAGACTGGGCAATTTCATTCTCATGGTGTGGAAACTGTAAATCTGAGCCGCCACCGTGGATATCGAAATGTAAACCTAAGTGCTTGCTGTTCATCGCAGAGCATTCGATATGCCAGCCTGGTCGACCTGGTCCCCATGGCGATTCCCATGTTGGCTCACCTGGTTTAGACATTTTCCACAGCACGAAATCCATTGGATTTTGCTTATTATCATCAACTTCAACCCGTGCGCCAGCCTGTAATTGCTCCAGATTCTGGCCAGATAGGCGACCGTATTCGGGGAAAGAGGCCACACTAAACAGCACATCGCCATCGGCAGCGATATAAGCATGACCACGGGCCAATAAACGTTCGACCATATCGATGATTTCGGCAATGTGCAGTGTGGCACGCGGCTCAAAATCAGGGCGTTTCATATTCAGCGCATCGAAATCCTTGTGCATTTCACCAATCAAGCGGTCGGTTAATGTATTGCAATCTTCTTGATTTTCGTTGGCGCGTTTGATGATTTTGTCATCAATATCGGTGATGTTGCGCTGGAAATTCACTTCATAACCCGCGTAACGCAGGTAGCGAACAATCATATCGAAGGAAACAAAAGTACGCCCATGGCCAATATGACAGAGATCGTAAACGGTCACGCCACATACATACATCCCAACTTTTCCGGGATTAATAGGCTTAAATTCCTGTTTTTGGCGGGTAATACTGTTGTAAATCTTCAACATCGGTATTCTCTTCAAAGATAGATTCAAGTGTAAAATCAAGGGGTCAGTCTACCACGCTGACGAGGGTTTTGAATACTGCACTTTGCGCGCAATCCGAGATAAGTTAGAATCGCGCCACTATTTACTGAGAGTATGAAAACATGATCACATTACACACTAATTTTGGCGACATTAAACTGCAACTGAACGCCGAAAAAGCCCCGCTGACCGTGGCAAACTTTATGAAATATGTTGACGAAGGTTTCTTCGACGGCACCATTTTCCACCGTGTAATTGACGGCTTTATGATCCAAGGCGGTGGTTTTACCGCTGAAATGAGCCAAAAACGTTGCCATGAGCCAGTGAAAAACGAAGCGAACAACGGTTTATCAAACCGTACTGGTACTATCGCGATGGCGCGTACTTCGGACCCACACTCAGCGACGGCTCAGTTTTTCATCAACGTCAACGATAACACCTTCCTTGATTTCAAATCTGAAAGCATGCAAGGCTGGGGTTACTGCGTATTTGGTGAAGTGGTTGAAGGCATGGACATCGTTGAAAAAATCAAAGCTGTCAGCACTGGTAACCGTGGCATGCACCAAGATGTGCCATTAGAAGCGGTTGTGATTGAAAAAGTAAGTGCAGCCTAATTCCCTAGGATGCGGACCTTATTTATTGGCGATCTGCACTTAAGTGCCGATCGCCTCGATATCACCCAAGCCTTTAATCGTTTTCTCGATACAGAACTTGATGATGTAGATGCTCTCTATATTCTGGGGGATCTCTTTGAGGTATGGGTCGGCGACGATTTAGCCGCACCTTTTGCCCTCGAATTAGCGCGCAAGCTCAAACAAGTCTCCCAAAGATTGCCCATCTACTTTATTCACGGTAATCGAGACTTTATGTTAGGCAAACAATTTGCCGATGCTGCGGGTATGCAAATGTTGCCCGAAGTCAAATGCTTAGATCTCTATGGCGTTAACACGGTTATTTTGCATGGCGATAGCTTGTGCACCTTAGATAAAGCCTACCAACGCTTTCGCAAACTACGTAGTTTTGCCTTCGCCCGTTGGCTTTATAGCTGTTTGCCGAAGAAAAAACGTCAAGCCATTGCCAATAAAATCCGCAGTAACAGCCAAAGCAGTAATCAGCAAAAAAGCTATGTGATTATGGACGTAGAACCCAGTGCGGTGAATGCGTTATTTGCTCAAACCCACAGCAAACAGATGATCCACGGTCATACCCATAGGCCTGCTATCCATGAATTAAACAATGGCTGCAAACGGATTGTAGTCGGTGATTGGTACGAGCAAGGCAGCGTGTTAGTGGTCAGTGCCGACGGCGTGGAGCTAAAAAGCCTGCCCTTCGACGCCAGCTAAGCACCTATAGCGTCTTCACCATTAAAACATCTACCGCTAAGGCCTCATACCTGAATATGGTTGAGGCCGCTACTTATCTTTCCCGCTGGGCAACTAAGGGTTGACCACTGTGGAAATGAAACTCGTCATCGGGCGCCATAATCAATTCGGCTTCTCTCTCGCCAAAATAAGCAACTCGCTCGCTAATATCCTCGGTCGATACTAACTGTGCCAGCTTAAGATAATCCTCAAAATGACGCGCCTCTGAGCGCAGCAGTGACACATAAAACTTACTTAACTCTGCATCTAAATAAGGCGCTAATTTGGCAAAACGCTCACAGGAGCGCGCCTCAATGTATGCACCCACAATCAACTTATCCCGCAGAATATCCTTCTCATGGGTGGTCACGTGGCTCATCATCCCTTTTGCGTAACGCCCAGCACGAATATTACGATATGGGATTTGCCGTGCGTGCATCAGCTCCAGCACTTGCTCAAAATGATGGAATTCTTCTTTTATCAAACGGATCAGTGGTGGGATCAGATCCTGTGCAAAAGCAAAATGTTGATTCGGCTGTAGATTGGCTACCAACTCGTTCTTTTTGACATCACGAGCCAAAAACTGCTCGATATCGCGATCCTTATGATAAACAAATTCCTCATAAGGTTTCGCCCATGCCAATAGCGATTGTCCGCTGTCTTTATCCAAGGCATATCGCCTCAATAAGAACATCGCAGTCTGCGCCGCTTTTAGCTCACAATTACAATGGTCAATTAAGAGTTCATCTAACGAGGTAGAGGCTCTTGCTACATCAATCCAAGTTTGCGGCGTCTCACAACGAAGAAACGCATGAACAGGTGCCAGTAATTGCTGCATGGGATCACTCAAAAATCTTAAAGAAAATATCGCCATATTTTACGCGTAATTATCAACAAGCTATAGCTTTAGACACCAGTAAACTTGACTAGCTGAACTTTTTGTTCAATAAATAATCTACACTTTAAGAACTGAGATCCTGATCACGGCACATCTCAATTCAAAGAGTAGGCAATCGGGAGTTAAAGGGATTGCGGAGCATTAACCCTGATTGCAGAGCTGTTATCAGCTCGTCTGACGTTTGGCGAGCCATCATCAATGCTGAACAAGGATAATTATAATGATACTGAATCACTTAATGGGGTTATACACTCATCCAAAGCAAGAATGGCATGCGATTGAACAAAACCATGAAGCACTCAAAAGTAGCTTAAGTCACGTTGTTCTCATCGCGCTCATTCCCGCTGTCTGTAGCTTTATTGCAACAGCTTACATTGGCTGGAATCCAGGAGCCGGTGATCCTATTTATCTCACGCCGCAAAGTGCAATGTTTATGTCCGTAGGTATGTATTTTGGCCTAATTGCAGGCGTCTTTGCCCTCGCCTATTTAGCCTTTTGGATGGCAAAAACCTTCGATGCTCAGCCAACTTTCACCCAAGCATTAGAACTCGCGTCCTACACCGCAACACCGCTGTTTATGGTTGGTTTGGCGGCACTCTACCCAGTACTCTGGTTTATTATGATTGTTGGGCTGATTGGCTTAGCCTACTCGGTTTATCTGCTATATGCAGGTGTGCCCATCATTATGAATATCCCTGAAGAGAAAGGCTTTATTTACGCCAGTTCGATGGTCACAGCAGGTTTAGTGCTCTTGGTTGGATTAATGGCCACCAGTGTTATCCTCTGGAGCATTGGCTTTGGTCCTATGTACCAATAAGGGATTAATCCGCACTCAGGTGCAAACGACTTGAAATACTGATAGTGACAAATTGATAGTGGCAAATAGACGTGTTGAAAACGAAAAGTTGTAAAACAGAAAAGGCCCTTAGCTTGAAAACACTAAGGGCCTTTTTATTCTTTACTGCTGTTGACAGTTAGTCGCGACAGAGATTATCGCGGCCAACAACTTGCTATTCAAACGAGTCCCGCAGTGCAACCGTTAAGTTAAACACTAAATGCTCGGCTGAAGAGTCTTTATTGTCAGCACAGAAATAACCTTCACGCTCAAACTGATAAGCTTTTTCCGCTGGCGCATTCGCAAGGCTTGCTTCAACTAAACCATTAACCACTTCAAGTGAGTTAGGGTTAAGCACTTCATCCACTGTCTCGGCAGCAGCAGGATTTGGATCAGTGAACAAGCGTTGGTATAAACGGAACTCAGCAGGTTTAGCCGTAGTCGCTTCAACCCAATGGATTACGCCTTTCACCTTGCGACCATCGGCAGGGTTTTTACCTAAAGTATCAGCATCGTAGCTACAGTAGACGGTAGTGATATTACCTTCACTGTCTTTGTCACAACGTTCGGCTTTAATCACATAGGCGTTACGCAGGCGCACTTCTTTGCCCATGACTAGACGTTTGTACTGCTTATTGGCTTCTTCTCTGAAGTCAGCCACATCGATATACAATTCGCGGCCAAAGGCAAGTTCACGTGTACCCATGCTTTCATCGCTTGGGTGAGAAGCCGCTTGAATCGTCTCGATTTGACCTTCTGGGTAGTTCTCAATCACCACTTTTAATGGGCGCAGTACGGCCATCGCACGTGGCGCATGTTCGTTGAGCTCTTCACGGATGCAGGCATCGAGCATCGCCGCTTCAATCATGTTTTCTTGCTTAGTGATACCAATACGTTGGCAAAACTCGCGGATAGACGCTGGGGTATAACCACGACGGCGTAGACCTGCAATTGTTGGCATACGGGGATCATCCCAGCCGGTTACTAACTTGCGTGTCACTAAGTCATTTAATTTACGCTTAGACATCAGCGTATATTCAAGATTTAAGCGTGAAAACTCATATTGACGAGTACGATTTGGCGCTTGGAAATCATCTAAATTATCGAGAACCCAGTCATACAGACGACGGTTGTCTTGGAACTCAAGTGTACATAATGAGTGAGTAATGTGCTCGAGCGCGTCAGAGATACAGTGAGTAAAGTCGTACATTGGATAAATGCACCACTTATCACCCGTTTGGTGATGGTGAGCAAAACGAATACGGTAAATCACCGGATCGCGCATACACATGAAAGGCGATGCCATATCAATTTTAGCGCGCAGCGCACATTCGCCCTCTTTGAATTCACCTAGACGCATTTTTTCAAATAAGCGCAGGTTTTCTTCCACAGGAGTATCGCGATAAGGGCTATTTTTACCAGGCTCTTTTAACGTGCCACGGTATTCACGGGTTTCATCAGCATTGAGAAAACACACATAGGCTAAGCCTTTATTGATTAACTCAACGGCATATTGATGTAATTGGTCGAAATAGTTAGAGGAATAACGCACCTCACCATCCCACTGGAATCCCAACCAACGCACATCCGCCTGAATAGAATTGACATAATCGATGTCTTCTTTTTCAGGGTTGGTATCATCAAATCGTAAGTTACAGAGACCTTGGTAATCGCGGGCGATGCCAAAGTTCAAACAGATGGACTTAGCATGACCTATATGTAAATAACCATTTGGCTCAGGTGGAAAACGCGTCTGCACACTCGTGTGCTTACCGCTTTTCAGATCCTCATCAATGATATTACGAATAAAGTTACTCGGACGTACTTCAGTGTCCACATGACTCATGGAATTCCTCTTTGCGAACAATGGCAATTTTAACAAAACCAGCATGATCCTACAGATCTCGGCCAGTTACAATGCCCAGTATTAAAAACTAAGGGTTATGCCGTGGATAGTAAAACAATAAAAGCAGCCGTGAAAGCTGCTTTTATCTTTGTAACCACTAAGCTGACATTTATTACTCAGGGGTTTACTCAGTAATAATCCGCACGCCTGGGATAATTTGCTGAGTTCTGCGCCCTTTACGTTTTAGCCATAGATAGAATATGACTAACGCACTGAGGAAGAAACCAATCCATAGACCCGATTGCAATGGGTGCTCGGCAAAGGTTGCTACTTGGTAAGCGATAGTTGCACTGCCATAGGCCAGAGAGAATGTCCATGTCGCTGCAAACGTTGCCCAACGAGTACCAAACTCGTTCACTAAAGCGCCCATCGCCGCAACACAGGGAGTATAGAGTAAGATAAACAGCAAATAAGAAAACGCTGCCACCTTGGTAGTAAACCCAGATTGCAAGGCACTAAAGGTTGACGTTGCAACACCTTGCGCCTCTGCCGCAACATCGGTACTGGACACATCGCCTACAGATAACTTAAGCGGGTCTTCCAAATCTAAACCAAACAAGTTTGCTGGGATAGTCGCAAGAGCCTCATTAAAACTATCGGCTAATGGTGTTAATTCGCCGTCCTCAGAACCGGCATTGGTATATAAGCTATTGAGTGTTCCCACCACAGCTTCTTTGGCAAAAATCCCAGTGATAATCCCGACCGTTGCAGGCCAGTTATCTTGCTCAATTCCCATTGGCGAGAAGATAGGTGTCACTTTCTGGCTCGCTACGCTTAAGAGTGACGCTTGGCTATTCTCATGGCCAAAGCTACCATCTACCCCTATCGCATTGATAAAATTGAGCAGTGTCACCACTAGTACAATGGTTTTACCCGCACCAAGGATAAAACTCTTAGTCCGCTTACCAGTACGCACCATCACCGCTTTAAATTTAGGCAACTCATAACTTGGTAACTCCATCACTACCGCACTACTGGTGCCTGGTAATAAAGTGCTTCGCAGCAACAATCCGGTACCTATGGCCGCAAAAATCCCGATGATATACAGTAAAAATACTAGATTTTGGCCAGAGTCAGGGAAAAATGCCGCCGCAAATAGTGCATACACAGGCAACCGTGCGCCACAAGACATAAAGGGAGCCATCATTCCCGTGACAATACGCTCACGCTCACTGCCTAAGGTACGCGTTGCCATAATGGCTGGCACAGAGCAACCAAAGCCCACGATCATTGGTACGAAAGCTTTGCCCGGCAAACCTATGCGACGCATTAATCCGTCAACCACAAACGCGGCACGAGCCATATAGCCCGAACTTTCAAGAACAGATAAACCAAGGAATAATGCCGCAATCACAGGAATAAACGTAGAAACGGTTTGAATACCTTGGCCCACACCACCCGCAAGGATAGTCACCAACCAAGCTGGCGCGCCTATGTTATTGAGCAGTGCACCAAAATGATCGACCAGTAATGCCCCTGCGAACACATCGAAGAAATCGATAAACGCACTGCCGATGTTGATGCTGAACATAAACATCAAATACATAACAAATAAGAACACCGGAATGCCAAGTACAGGATGTAAGACTAATTTATCGAGTTTATCACTCAAGGTTAAGAAGCCATCGGTTTTAACGGAACCTTGGAATACTCGCTCCACAAAATTAAAGCGAGTGGTTGCGACCATCACTTCAATGTCGTGTCCTTGCTGCGAAATTTGCTGAGTACAAGTATTCACCTCATCCTGAAGCTCAGCATTTTTACAGCTACCACAACCAGAACCGTTACCCAACATCGCTAAGGCGCGGCCACGGCTTAAGTTGGGATCTTTACTACAAAGTAGTTGCACGCCTGCTTCAATTTGCTCGTCGTAATCAAGTAACAAAGGCGCTTCAGATACACGACCTTGAAGTAAGTCAAGCACTTGCGCTTGTACTTTAGCAACATCAGCAGGATCGCGGGAACAAACCCCAATCACTGGGCAGCCCAATTCTTGACTCATTTTCTTTAAATCGACACGAATGCCACGCTTGATAGCAGCATCGATTTTGTTCAACACCACCACCATAGGGATCGACAATTCACGGAGTTGTGCCGTCAAATAGAGGTGGCGCTCGATATTGGTCGCATCAACTAAGTTAATGATGCCATCGACACGTTGTTCGGCGAGATATTGTTGAGCAATCTGCTCATCGAGAGAACAATCACAGCTATTACCCGCAGGGAGTAAATCGTAGATACCGGGTAAGTCGGTTAAGTAAACGTCAGCACCATTGAGAGTGAAATGACCGGTTTTTTTCTCAACCGTCACACCGGACCAGTTGCCAACTTGCTGATTAGCGCCTGTAAGCGCGTTAAAGAGTGTTGATTTCCCAGCGTTTGGGTTACCAACGGTGACGCAATGAAACTGCTTAGTCATTCGCCTTTTCCACCTCAATAATGTCTGCCAAGTCTCTGCGCATACAAAGCTTACTACCACGAATATCCAGCTCTAAACCAGAGCCCATTGGCGCTCGGCGAATCAAAGAAAATCGTGTATTTGGGGTAATGCCCATGGACAATAATTTACGCTTCACTGTTTGCGGCAAATCTAATCGCCCGATTTCAGAAATAATGCCACGGTCACCGGGACTGAGTTCGCTTAACTTCATTACCTATTTCACCTTGTAACAGCTTCAGCTTGAAAAACTGTGTTCATTGTATCTGAGCTATGGAGCTAATAACTTTACCTAGATCAAGCTTTTTGACTGGTAACGATAATAGTTTTCAATTGTGTTGAGTATTATGTGACAAAAATCTCAATGAATAAACGCCTGACCGAAAATAAAAATGCCAGCTAGCTGCCACCATTTATCGCAATCGAACAACATGTTCAATAAGCGTTAAAAAAAGTCATCCTCGGCACAAAATGAGACATTGATCACACTTATTATTTATCCCTACAAAATCATTCCTCTTTACAGTCAACCAGCTAAAAAATGTTAAGCACTTGTCACGTGCTTGTTCTAATATTAATCAGCTAAATTAGCGATGTCGAAAGCTTGAAAAATAACAAATAAAACGCACTCGGGAATAGATGAACATGGATATAGGTTTAAAGTTCAAAAGCATAACTCAGGTTATGCTTGCTCTGATGTTATCGATACTCAGCCTTTCAACGGTAGCGACACCTTGGGATGACAAGCCACCCGAGGAGGTCGTCGCGACTTTGGACAAAAAATTTGCCGAAGGTAAGTACTCGGCCAAAGGGGCTGACACTTGCCTGATGTGCCATAAGAAAAGTGCCACTGTGATGGCCATTTTTGATGGTGTACATGGTAATCCTAATGTCAAAGATTCCCCCATGGCCGACTTACAGTGTGAGGCTTGCCACGGCCCACTCGGTAATCATAACAAGGGCGGCAAAGAGCCGATGATCACCTTCGGCCAGAATTCTCCGGTTCCCGCGCAAAAAC
This sequence comes from Shewanella sp. DNRA4, assembly GCF_012843185.1. NCBI lineage: Bacteria > Pseudomonadati > Pseudomonadota > Gammaproteobacteria > Alteromonadales > Shewanellaceae > Shewanella > Shewanella sp. DNRA4. The sequence goes on along the minus strand of NZ_JABAIP010000001.1, from coordinate 262,270 downwards.
AAAACAGTGTCTGCATGAGTTGCCATAACGACGATCAACGCATCGCGTGGAAAGGTAACCACCATGACAATGCCGATATCCCTTGCAGTAGCTGCCACCAAGTACACGTGGCAAAAGATCCTATTAGCGACAAAGCGAACGAAGTAGCGATTTGTACCCAATGCCATACTCAGCAAAAAGCGGATATGCACAAACGCTCATCCCATCCACTACAATGGCAACAAATGGTCTGTAGCGATTGCCACAATCCCCATGGCAGTTTAAATGATGCCAGTCTGAAACAAATGAGCGTCAACGAAAACTGTTACAGCTGCCACGCCGAAAAACGCGGTCCTAAATTGTGGGAACATGCGCCAGTCACCGACAATTGTGCTAACTGCCATAACCCCCACGGCAGCGTGAATGAGTCAATGCTCATCAGTAAACCGCCACAATTATGCCAACAATGCCACGCCTCCGATGGCCACAGCAGTAATGCTTACTTTGGTAATCAAACCAATGCCTTCACCTCGGGTAATTCCTGTATGAATTGCCATGGACAAGTGCATGGTTCAAACCATCCATCCGGCAAGTTGCTCCAGAGATAACAAGGAAATGATCATGCAAATAATGAACATATCGACTCCTAGAGCTTGTTTCTCACTCACATTACTGGCTTGGGCGATTAGTGGCGTACTCAACACAGCCCATGCTGAAGGATATGAAATCCAAAAAGCGAATCGCAGCGGCGTAAAAAGTGACTCATGGAGCTGCAAGCAATGCCAGCCCAAAACAGGGCACCAAGGCAACGTCAGCGCCACGCTCGCCTATAATGACGGCGAAGATAGCCGTTTTGGTAATCGCACTGGCACGGATAAAGATGGCTTGGTCGGTGCTGTGGGCGCCGATATGCAATACCAAGCTGAGAGTGGTTACCAAACCCGGCTAGAGGCCGATAAACTGGGATTTGATACGGGTTCTGCCAAGCTAACCACAGGCCAACCCGGACACTATCAAATCCAATTGGGTTATAAAGGTCTCGCCAATTACCAATACAATCAGCTAAAAAGCCCTTATCTCACCGATAACGATAAGATGCTCTTGCCTGATAATTGGGTAGAGGGAGCAACGACCCAATCCATGCCGTTACTGCAATCGAGTTTAATCGAACAGGACTTAAGCATTACGCGGAATAGATTCAACCTCGGCGGTTACTTCGCAGGCCATATCTCATCGAGCAGCCGCTACAAAGCCTCGGTGAACTACCAGCATGAAAACCGCAGCGGCGCGAAAAAGACCAGCGCAAATATTCTCACTAACAGTGTGATGTTGGCGCAGCCCATTGATGACAGCACAGATGAAATCGATGCCAGAGTCTATTTTGGCGGCGCAGGCTGGCAAGCGGGCATAAACAGCCAGATAAGCCAATACAAGAATGATCATCAGGCACTGCTATGGCAATCGGCCTATACGCCCACATTTGGTGCGGCCTACTTTGGCCAAAATGCCGTCGACCCAGATAATAAGGCCTATCGGATCGCAGCCGAGGCCAGTGGTGGTCAAAATGGCCATAACATCCTTATGCACGCGGGCATCAGTAACATGTCACAGGATGAGGCTTTTCTGCCTGCGACCATTAATGGCCCCTCACCTTTGCTGCCAACCGATAATTTAGATGCCCAAGTGGACGTCCTAGATATGGTGCTTAAGTATTCAGGCCGCATCACACAGGATTTGAGTGTTCAAACCAGTTATAACTATCAAGACAGGGAAAACAAGACGGCTCAGTTAGATTTCCCACAGGTCGTGACCGACAGCTTTTATCAAGGCACAGCTACAAATCGTCTCTACGATAAACGCAGTAAACAATTCGATCTCAAAGGTAAATATCGCCTAACGCCGTCGGCCTATGCTGAAGCGGGATATAGCCGAGATGAAATCATTTATTCGGAGCTTGATAGGCAGTCCATCGATGAATCGGGTCTCTTTGCCAAACTCAGCTACCGCTATTCGCCAGCTTGGTCAGCTTGGTTAAAGGGCGAAGTATTAGATCGTAATGGCAGTGAATACGATGCTGTAACAAGCACACAAAGTCCGAGTAATCCTTGGTTACGTAAGTCTTATCTTGCTGATCGCAAACGTCAAAAAGTCACCTTGCACACAGATTACCAAACCGATATAGGGTTCTCTGTGGGTGCGAGTTTACACAGTATTGATGATGACTATAACCATACATCAGTCGGGCTCACCCAAGTGTCTTACCTTGGCTACGATGTAACTGCGCAGTATCTAATTAGCGACAATCTAAGTCTTAACGCCTATCTCAACCAAGACTGGCGCGATTCAGATCAGGCCGGAAGCAATCGTTTCTCAACACCTGATTGGTACAGCACCGCGGAAGAGAAATCGACCCTGATTGGCGCGGGTATCGCCTATCAAAACCTGCTGGATAATCGTTTAGATCTGGGATTGGACTACAGCTACTCCGATGGTCAAAGCGATACTGAAATCACCTATGGCATCACTAGCCCCTACGGTGACTACTACAGTCGCAAGCACAATATTAACGCCTACGCCAAATATAGGCTGGCCGACAGTATGTCATTACGCTTCGATTGGTTGTTCGAGAAATATCAAGATGCAAACTGGCAAAACCAAAACACCACTTGGGACACTGTCCCCAATGTGCTCAGTTTTGGCGACATCAGCCACGATTACAATGCTCATTACTTAGGTTTGACCTTAAGCTACCAAATGTAACTTAGGCACTGACAGCGTATTCCAAGGATAGAAATATGAACAAGTTTGCCAAATTAACCACACAATATAGTTTGATGCTGCTCCTCACCACACTTGTCTCCGCTTGTGGGGGCAATGATGGTAATGATGGCTCACCCGGTGAGCCGGGGAAACCACCCGCAATAACGATCACTAGCCTAAACATCATGGTCGATAAAGTTACCGTGACCGACGGCATTGCCCAAGTCGATTATCAGGTGAGCAATCAAGACGATGAAGCCGTGGTTGGTATTCCTTCAGCCACCTTTATTGCGGCGCAATTACTACCTCAGGGCGCCACAGGTGCTGGTAATAGCAGTGAGTGGCAACATTTCACCTCTGAAACGTGCGCCGCTTCTTGCCCAGGCACGTTTGTTGACCATAAAAACGGCCATTACAGCTATCGTTTTAGCGCCACATTTAACGGCATGAATGGGGTGACATTCGTTAACGACGCCACCCAACGAGTAGTCATCAAACTGGGCGGTGATGCATTAGCCGATGGCACAGCGCTCCCTATAACTAATCAGCACTATGATTGGCAAACCTCGGGGAATACCTTAGCTTATACCCGTAACTTAATTACCATTGAAACCTGTAATAGCTGCCACAACAATTTAGCGTTCCATGGTGGACGTTATAACCAAGTTGAAACCTGCGTAACCTGCCATAACAGTAAGAAAGTCAGCAATCCCGCGGATATTTTCCCGCAAATGATACACAGCAAACATTTAACGGGATTCCCTCAATCCATCAGTAATTGCCAGACTTGCCACGTTGATAATCCAGATTTAGCCGAGCGTCAAAATTGGCATAGGGTACCCACCATGGAAGCCTGTGGAGCCTGCCATACCCAAATTAATTTCCCTGCGGGCCAAGGCCATCCAGCACAAGCGGATAATAGCAATTGCGTTGCCTGCCATAATGCCGATTGGACCGCCAGCGTACACGGCAATGAAGATCAAATAGCCGCGTTAGCTCAATTTAGTCCAAGCATCAGTAGTGCAAGCATGGATGCCAATGGCACAGTGACTGTTGCGGTGACCCTGATCAACCCCAGCACAGGCACTGTTTACCTAGATAGCGCAGATAAACTCAAATTTATCAGCGACCTAAGGGTTTATGCTAACTGGGGAACTAGTTTCGATTACAGTACCCGCTCCGCGCGCTCAATTCGTCTCCCTGACTCCACGCCAGTCTCTGGCAGCAACGGCACTTACACTTATACCATTTCGGGTCTCACTGTTCCCGCGGGAACTGAGGCCGACCATGGCGGCTTAGCGATTCAGGGCCGGGTATGCGCCAAAGACAAAGTCTTAGTGGATTGCAGTACCGAACAGGCAGAAGTACTGGTGATCAAATCAAGTCATAGTTACTTCAATATGTCTGCATTAACCAGTACTGGCAGGCGCGAAGTCATTAGCAATGCCAACTGTGCTAGCTGCCACGGCGATCAACAACTGAATATTCATGGTGCGCGCAACGATTTAGCAGGCCAATGCCAACTTTGCCACAACCCGAATATGCAGGCCGACGCTACTGCGGCCAATCCCTCCATTACCTCCTTTGACTTTAAGCAGTTAATTCATGGCATCCATACCAGCCAATTTGCTGGTTTTGCAGATCTCAACTACCCAGGCAAAATCGGTAATTGTGCTCAATGCCATATCAAAGATGCAGGAGGCGTTTCAACGGTTGCCCTGCCCTTAAATACAGCGGTTCAACCGCTTGCGCTTAACAATGGCACCTTTACCAGCCCAATTGCCGCCGTATGCAGTAACTGTCACTCAAGTGATATAACCCACAATCATATGAAGCAACAAGGAGCCGTGTTTGCAGGCTCCAAAGCTGATGCAACCGCAGGCACTGAAACCTGTGCATTCTGCCATGGACAAGGGGCCGTCGCCGATGTACTCAAAGTCCACCCAATTAATTAACCCTATGATGCAGGCCAAAAGGCCTGCAACTGCAGATATAAAAGGAACTCATACTATGCAGTCTTCTACCTCTAAAGAAATAGTCAGATCTCAATCACATAACCCGCTTAAAGTGACTGATAAATACCAATGACTTAGTTAGCCTTACAGGTGGGATCTAATCCCACACATTAAATGCCAATAATGAGATTTATTCTTATTTGATAAGTGTTTAATGATGATTAAAACTATTGCAGGGAAATATCATGATGAAACGGTTCAATTTCAATACCGCAACAAAAGCGATGTTGGGTGCCGGTTTACTTTCACTTCTTCTCACTGGCTGCGGTGGCAGTGACGGTAAAGATGGTGAAGACGGTAAACCAGGCGTTGTTGGTGTCAATATCACCTCAACCTCAACCTTAAAAGCAAAATTCACAAATGCCACTGTTGATGCAGGCAAAGTCACCGTTGATTTTACGTTGGAAAATGCTAATGGCGTTGCCGTATTAGGCTTAACTAAAGATCACGATTTACGGTTTGGTATTGCGCAATTAACTCCAGTTAAAGAAAAAGTGGGTGAAACTGAAGCTAACCGCGGTTATCAATGGCAAGCTTATATTAATGCCAAAAAAGAGCCTGGTACCATTCCATCCGGCGTTGATAACCTCAAGCCATCAGCCCAATACCAAGCAAACGTTGAAGCAGCAAGTAAATGTGATACTTGCTTAGTTGACCATGGTGATGGTAGCTATAGCTACACCTACCAAGCCAACATTGCTAATGTAACTGAGCCATTAACCGTTACTTACAGCGCTGACGCGACTCAACGCGCGACGATGGAGCTTGAATTACCACAACTCACAGCCAACGCCCATTTCGACTGGCAACCTTCTACTGGTAAGACTGAAGGTATTCAAACCCGTAACGTGGTTTCTATTCAAGCTTGTTATACCTGTCACCAACCTGAAAGCTTAGAGCTTCATGGTGGTCGTCGTATCGATATTGAAAACTGTGCCTCTTGCCATACTGCGACTTCTGGCGATCCAGAATCAGGCAATAGCATTGAATTTACTTACATGATCCACGCTATCCACAAAGGTGGTGAGCGTCATACCTTCGATGAGACAGGCGCAGAAGTACCTGCTCCTTATAAGATTGTCGGTTACGGTGGTAAAGTGATCGACTACGGCAAAGTAGGCTTCCCATTAAAACCTGCTGCTGATTGTTCAGCATGTCACGTTGAAGGTGCTGGTGCACCTGCCAATGCAGACCTATTCAAAGCAGACTTAAGCAATCAAGCTTGTATTGGTTGCCATACTGAAAAACCATCTGCTCACCATAGCAGCACTGACTGTACCTCTTGCCACAATGCGACAGAGCCTTATGGCGGTACTGGCAGCGCAGCCAAACGTCATGGCGATGTACTGAAAGCCTTCAAAGACACAGAAGCAATGAGCGTGAAGTTTAGCGATATTACCGCAGATAGTAGCGGTACTCTAACGGCTAAAATGCAAGTGCTAGACTCAACAGGTACTGCTATTGATAAAAGCTATGTCGATCAAGGTACTAGCATCATGGTATCTTGGGACAGTGATAAAGATTTCACTGGTTATAAGTCAGTGAAATTATCAAGTCCTACTGATGTCGTATTTGATGCTACAAGTAAAACTTACGCTCTAACCATTAAAGGATTAACTCCACCAGCAACAAGTCAAACCATTCAGTTGTACTCAGACTTAACTGCATGTTTTAACAATGGTGGTTATAATGTTGCTGATGTTGTTATGACAGCTTGCTCTGAACCTAATGTGCGTAAAGTACATATCAAACAAGCACCGCTTAATGTTGTCTGGAATGCAACTGGCATTGATAACAACGCGACACCCAAAGCACGTCGTAACATTATTGATGCAGGTAAATGCCAAGGCTGTCATGGCGATGTCATCTATACGAGTACTAGAGGTGATCACCATGCAAATGGCGTGAATTGTGGAGTATGTCATACCCCAACTAAGAGCCTAAACAAAGATGATAAATATCCTGGAGGTAAAATCCCATCCAGCTTTGCTTGGAAAGCTCACGAGCGTGAAGGACATTATCTGAAATATGCAGGCGTACAATCTGGTACTGTACTAAAAACCGATTGTGCAACATGTCATACTGTAGATAAATCAAACGTTGTAACGGGTATTGCTTTAGGCAGATCACCAGAACGTGTATGGCGCTACGGTGATATCACAAATAATGGTGCTGATATTTGGATATCTTCCGATGCCGGTGCATGCTTAAGTTGTCACCAGAAATATCTGTCTGACGCTGCTAAATCGCATATCGAGACTAATGGCGGTATCTTAAATGGCTCAAGTGCAGCAGATGTTCAAACTCGTGCCTCTGAAAGCTGTGCGACTTGCCATACTCCATCACAATTGATGGAAGCTCACGGTAACTAAGTCGACGTAATTCTCTCAATAGAGAGCAAGAACAAAAAGAGAGAGGTATCCCCTCTCTCTTTTTTATTTTAGCTTCACAATCCGCCGTTTTTTTGATCTAAATTTGTTTTTCCCCTGTGGTTTAACTACCTCTTTAGAAATAGAAAGATCCAAGTCACACATTAGCAAAGGCTTAGAAGATTTTAGAGGCATGTTAGGTTAGCCTTTCCTTGGGGAATTCTATTTCCAGCATCCACTTAGGTTGCCTTCAAGACCAAAGCACAGACAAAGAATCTGTCGGGTGAAGAAGACAAGCACTTAAGTAATGCCAAACCTATGCAGGGAAAAAAATGATGAACGCAAAAAAATCAAAATTCGCACTGCTGCTTGCAGCAAGTGCCGTCACTATGGCCTTAACAGGCTGTGGTGGTAGCGATGGTAACGATGGTAAACCCGGTGAACCTGGTGGAGAGCCAGCTCCCGCTATTCAAAAGCTCAATTTTACATTCAACAAATCTGTTGTGACTAACGGTGTACCTAGTGTTGAATTCACTGTCACCAACGAAGACGATTTACCGGTCGTGGGTCTGCAAAAAATGCGTTTTGCAGCAGCTCAATTACTTCCTCAAGGCGCTACAGGTGCAGGTAATGCCTCTCAGTGGCAATACTTTGGTGATGAAACCTGTGATCTCGCTTCAACTTGCCCAGGTACTTTTGTTGACAAGAAGAACGGCCACTACAGCTATACCTTCAAGATGAACTTAACTGCCAATGCTAAGATCACCTACAACGACCAGTTGGCTCAACGTGTGCTAATCCGCGCTTATAATACGCCACTACCAGATGGCACCTTAGTGCCTAACAGCAACGCTTTTGTAGATTTCACCGCTGACACAGGTGCCGAGCCTGGTTATAGCCGTAAAATCGTTGCCACTGAAAGCTGTAATACTTGTCACCAAGACTTAGCACAGGTTAAACATGGTGGTGCGTATTCAGATGTTAACTACTGCGCAACGTGCCACACCGCAGGCAAAGTGGGCGTAGGTAAAGAGTTTAATGCTCTAGTTCACGCCAAGCATAAAGACCTGACCTTAGGCTCATTAGAAAGCTGCCAAAGCTGTCACACTGAAAATGAAGCAACACCTGATTGGGGCAACTGGTCACGTATTCCAACTGCCGCAACCTGTGGAAGCTGTCATAGCACTGTGGATTTTGCTGCGGGTAAAGGTCACTCTCAACAACTCGATAACTCTAACTGTATCGCCTGCCATAACAGCACTTGGACAGCCGAGTTACATACAGCTAAAACCGCTGACAAAAAAGCCGTTATCGCTCAATTAGGTATGTCTGCAACATTAGCTGCTCAAGCAGACAATACTGCGGTATTAACCGTGTCTATCTTAGATAAAGACGGCAATGCCATTGATGCGGCGAGTGTACAAAATAAGATTAAACGTTTAGAAACTATCACTAACGTCGGTCCTAACTTCCCCATCATGGGCTATAACAAGAGCCCAGGTAGCGGAACAGCTAAAGTGGCCAAAGATCTAGTCAAAGATGGTGCATTACAAGCTGATGTTACCATCGCTGATGGTAAACTGGTGTTCACTACTCCTGCACTGCCATTTGGTGCGGGCGATACTGATACCGCCTTTACCTTTATTGGCTTAGAAATGTGTAACACTGGTACCACATTAACGGCTTGTACTGCTAATAGCACAACCACCAGTATGAAAGCCGAGTTAGCCTTTGGTACTAAATCTGGTAAAGCGCCTAGTACGCGTCATGTTAACTCAGTTAACTTCAGTACTTGCCAAGGCTGTCACAGTGACACCTTTGAAATCCACAAAGGTCACCATGCAGGCTTTGTGATGTCTGAACAAGTTTCACATGCCAAAGACGCAAACGGTAAGCCTATCGTGGGTGTTGATGCTTGTGTTGCCTGTCACACACCAGATGGCACCTATGCAAACGGTGCTAACAAAGGTGGTTTCGAAATGAAACTACACGTGGTTCACGGTGAGCAAGGCGTGATCAAAGAATGTACTCAGTGCCACAACGACTTCAACTTAGATGCGTTTAAAGTGAAAGGTGCACTGGCTACTTCTGCAGGTAAATACACCACCCCAATCACAGCAACTTGTACTTCATGCCACGCGCCAGAATCTATTGGCCACGGCTTAGAAAATATGGGTGCGATTGTGAACGGTGATTATACTCAAGCCAACCAAGCGGCACAGTCAGAAACCTGTTTCTACTGCCATACCCCAACAGTTGCAGATCACACTCAAGTGAAAATGTAATTTGCCCAAGCAGGGGGAGCTCGCTCCCCCTTTCTTGAATTTTGTTGGGACAAATTGGGAAGCCTATTATGAAGAACAGTCACAAAATGAAAAATCTACTGCCGGCATTTGTCATCACAATGGCAATGTCAGCAGTTATGTCTTTATGCATCACACCAAACGCTTACGCGTCGAAGTGGGATGAAAAAATGACCCCTGAGCAAGTCGAAGCGACCTTGGATAAGAAGTTTGCCGAAGGCAACTACTCCCCTAAAGGTGCAGACTCTTGCATCATGTGCCATAAAAAATCTGAAAAAGTGATGGACCTTTTCAAAGGTGTCCACGGCGCGATTGATTCGTCAAAAAGCCCCATGGCTGGCCTGCAATGTGAGGCATGCCACGGCCCAATGGGCCAGCACAACAAAGGCGGCAACGAGCCGATGATCACTTTTGGTAAGCAATCAACCTTAAGTGCCGATAAGCAAAACAGCGTATGTATGAGCTGTCACCAAGATGATAAACGTATGTCTTGGAATGGCGGTCACCATGATAACGCCGATGTTGCTTGTGCTTCTTGTCACCAAGTACACGTAGCTAAAGATCCTGTGTTATCTAAAAACACTGAAATGGAAGTCTGTACTAGCTGCCACACTAAGCAAAAAGCGGATATGAATAAACGCTCAAGTCATCCACTCAAATGGGCCCAAATGACCTGTAGCGACTGCCACAATCCCCATGGGAGCATGACAGATTCCGATCTTAACAAGCCTAGTGTTAATGATACCTGTTATTCCTGTCATGCCGAGAAACGCGGCCCAAAACTTTGGGAGCATGCACCCGTCACTGAGAATTGTGTCACTTGCCACAATCCTCACGGTAGTGTGAATGATGCCATGCTGAAAACCCGCGCGCCGCAGCTGTGTCAGCAATGTCATGCTAGCGATGGCCACGCCAGCAATGCTTACTTAGGTAACACTGGTTTAGGTTCTAATGTCGGTGACAATGCCTTTACGGGTGGAAGAAGCTGCTTAAATTGCCATAGTCAGGTCCATGGTTCTAACCATCCATCTGGCAAGCTATTACAGCGCTAAGGAGACGAGAAAATGAAATTTAAACTCAATTTGATCACTCTAGCGTTATTAGCCAACACTGGCTTTGCCGTAGCCGCTGATGGTTATGGTCTTGCTAATGCCAATACTGATAAAGTGAAATTATCCGCATGGAGCTGCAAAGGCTGCGTGGTTGAAACGGGCACATCTGGCACTGTGGGTGTCGGTGTCGGTTATAACAGTGAAGAGGATATTCGCTCCGCCAATGCCTTTGGGACATCCAATGAAGTCGCGGGCAAATTTGATGCCAATTTAAGCTTTAAAGGTGAAAAAGGTTACCGTGCCAGTGTTGAAGCTTATCAACTCGGTATGGATGGCGGTCGTTTAGATGTGAATGCAGGCAAACAAGGCCAGTACAACGTCAATGTAAACTATCGCCAAATTGCGACCTACGACAGCAATAGCGCCCTATCGCCCTACGCGGGTATTGGTGGCAATAACCTGACGTTACCCGATAACTGGGTAACTGCTGGTTCAAGCAGCCAAATGCCATTGTTGATGGATAGCCTCAATGCCCTTGAATTATCACTTAAACGTGAACGCACGGGATTGGGATTTGAATATCAAGGCGAATCCCTGTGGAGCACCTATGTTAACTACATGCGTGAAGAAAAAACTGGCTTAAAACAAGCCTCTGGTAGCTTCTTCAACCAATCGATGATGTTAGCAGAGCCAGTGGATTACACTACTGACACCATTGAAGCGGGTGTCAAACTCAAGGGTGATCGTTGGTTCACAGCGCTCAGTTACAGTGGGTCTATATTCAAAAACGAATACAACCAATTGGACTTTGATAGTGCATTCAATCCTACCTTTGGTGCCCAAACCCAAGGTACGTTGGCGCTTGATCCCGATAATCAGGCACACACAGTGTCATTGATGGGACAGTACAACGATGGCAGTAACGCCCTATCGGGTCGTATTCTTACTGGACAAATGAGCCAAGATCAGGCGTTAGTAACGGATAACTATCGTTATTCCAGCCAGCTAACAAGCGATGCGGTTGATGCAAAAGTCGATCTATTGGGCATGAACCTTAAAGTCGTTAGCAAAGTCAGTAAAGATCTTCGCTTGACAGGTAGTTACGATTATTACGACCGTGACAATAATACCCAAGTTGAAGAATGGACCCAGATCAGCATCAACAATGTCAACGGTAAGGTGGCTTATAACACGCCTTATGATAATCGTACGCAACGCTTTAAAGTCGCGGCAGATTATCGTATTACCCGCGATATTAAACTTGATGGTGGTTATGACTTCAAACGTGACCAACGTGATTATCAAGACCGTGAAACCACGGATGAAAATACCGTTTGGGCTCGTTTACGCGTCAATAGCTTCGATATGTGGGACATGTGGGTAAAAGGCAGTTACGGAAAACGTGACGGCTCACAATACCAAGCGTCTGAATGGACTTCTTCTGAAACTAACAGCCTGTTACGTAAGTACAATCTGGCTGACCGTGACAGAACCCAAGTCGAAGCGCGCATCACCCATTCGCCGCTTGAAAGCCTGACCATCGATGTTGGTGCCCGTTACGCGTTGGATGATTATACCGATACTATGATTGGCTTAACTGAGTCAAAAGACACCAGTTATGATGCCAATATCAGTTATATGATCACCGCAGACTTACTGGCAACCGCCTTCTACAACTACCAGATCATTGAGTCTGAACAGGCGGGTAGCAGTAATTACAGCACCCCAACATGGACTGGCTTTATTGAAGATAAAGTGGATGTGGTCGGTGCAGGTATCAGCTACAACAACCTGCTGGAGAACAAGTTACGCCTAGGACTGGATTACACCTATTCCAACTCCGACAGTAACACTCAAGTCAGACAAGGTATCACTGGCGACTATGGCGATTATTTTGCCAAAGTACATAACATTAACTTATATGCTCAATATCAAGCCACCGAAAAACTCGCGCTGCGCTTCGATTACAAAGTTGAGAACTATAAGGACAATGACGCCGCAAATGATATCGCCGTTGATGGCATTTGGAACGTCGTAGGTTTTGGTACTAACAACCATGACTACACCGCACAAATGCTAATGCTGAGCATGAGTTACAAGCTCTAATCTGCGTTTATTGATGGTCAAAAGCCCGCACTGCGGGCTTTTTTATTGCCAACAAAAACTCACCGCGCTTTGAATGCAAGTTCTGGCTATTCCAGAAGCAAAAATCTTGAATAAGATCAGAATCTGGGGCAAAACTCGCACTCAAAATAAGGTATTCCTTGAGTTTACAAGCACTTTAGCGGATGTTAATTCAGCCCGTTAATTATCAGTGGATATCAGATGTCGTCCTTCACTTGTTCTTTTTGGCGTTTATCGCCTGTACCCGCCTTGATAGGCTTAAGTTTGTTCTCTACCCCTGCCATGGCATTTGATGCCAGCGGTGGCACTGCAAGCTTATTTATCATCGTCGGTCTGGGTGGATTTACCCTGATCAATAGCTTAATGCAAGGGCTGTTCTTTTTTGCGGGTCAGTATCGTAATCCCATCTTTGCCAAACGCCACGTACTAACCGCACTGATAGTACCACTGCTCGCTTTTACCTTTACCCTTTATGAACACCGCACTTGGAGCGACTTTGCACTCAATCTTGGGATGATCATTGTAGGCGTTGGGCTGATTTTATTGCCGCTGCAGTTACGCCAACTTCATCAGCCCAGCAATCAACATGCGGGCTGGCTACTGAGTCTTGGCGCCTTATTGATTCTCGGCATCAGTTATCTACTGCCGCCCTGCGCGCTCTTTGCTATCATCTTGGCCCATATTGCTTTAGCCTCTCATGCCAAAACTCCCACTAAATCCTTGGGTGCCAAGCCATTGAGTTATCTTGTATTAACCGCCTCTTATGCACTCTTTGGTTATTGGCTCTATCATCTATTGAGCAAACTAGGGGCTTAACGATGACAACCGCCCCACACTCAAGTATCGAGCCCGCTTGCTCAACAGAACTCAATTTACTGCTCAAGCAAATTCGCGCCTGCCAACTGTGTCAGGCCGAGCTTCCACTTCCAGCAAAACCTATCTTGCAAGCCAGTAGCCAAGCACGGATCTTAATTGCGGGCCAGGCCCCCGGTGTAAAAACTCACCACAAGGGCATTCCCTTCGATGATGCCAGTGGCGAGCGTCTGCGCACTTGGCTTAATGTCAGCAGAGAACAATTCTATGATCCCGCCCTGTTCGCCATAGTGCCGATGGGGTTTTGTTTTCCGGGAACCATTGAACGAAACGGTAAAAAGCAAGGTGATAAGCCGCCGCGCCCAGAGTGCGCTACGACTTGGCATAAAAAGTTATTAGCCTTGATGCCACAGGTAGAGTTAGTGCTCGTCCTTGGCCAATATGCAATTGATTACCATCTGCTACGTGCTAAGGCTCGTCTTAGTACTGCATGCAGGGAGTTAACCTCACCGGACTTAACGTTATCGACACCATTGTCGCCCCCAAAAGTCACAGTAACCCAAGCGATTGAGCAATGGTCCTTGTATTGGCCTCAATTGATGGTCATGCCTCACCCTAGCCCTCGAAACAACCTTTGGCTAAAACAGCATCCCGAATTTGAACGCGAACGACTTCCCACGCTTCAAGAGAGGGTTGCTAGCCTACTGGCAAGCTCTCCAGAACCGAAATAAAAATCCATCATCAACAGGATAGCCTTGTGAGGGCAATATAAATCCAATTAAAAAGCCCCATTTAGGGGCTTAGAATAAGATCTTGAACGACCGACTTAATATCTACAACACAGCACTTTATACATTGCGTTTAAAATTAGCTTATTGGCAACTCACACCAACTGCCGAAAATGCCGCTGTCACATCCGCCACAGGATAGCCTGAGCCTTTAGCACTCGCGGCCTGCTGAACCCCACAGGCTGCTTGATTAAACGTCGATGTCGGAGTCCAATACAACTGGTTTGCTAGCACAAACACATCGAACGCCTTACGCGTATTCCAACCACTTTTAGTCGCCAGTGTGTAAAAGGCTTTATTAAAAACACCAGAGGAATAATGCACATCCATAGAACTGGTATAATTGGCGGCATTGTCAATTGAACGTCCATCCTTTGTTGGGGTATCCATATAACGCAGCGCCCCAGCGCCTTTGACTATATCGTAGCCGACTTTCCAATCGTTACTACCACGCATGTAGTACTCGGCCGCTTCACCAGCTATATCCGAAAATGCCTCATTGATACCCCCGGACTGGCCGCTGTAATTTAACCCAGAGTTTTGCTCGGTAAAGCCGTGGCTGACCTCATGGGCGGAAACATCTAAGCTCACAAGTGGATAGAAATAGCTTGCGCCATCCCCAAAGGACATAGCCGTACCATCCCAGAAGGCATTTTCATAATTGCGGCCATAATGCACCCGCATCTCCAGCTGGAATGTTAAAGGTGCGGTGTTATACCAATCCTTGTACATATTAAAAATAACGCCGCCGAAATAGTGCGCATCATTTAAAGGAGAATAAGCACCATTTACCGCCAAATAAGTGTTCTCTGGACAAGTAAAAGTGAACACCGAACCACGGCGAGTCGAGTTCGCCATGTTGACAGTTTTCACATTGGTGTTGGTCATGGTGCATGTACCATTAGACTCGCTCACCTTGAGATAACCATAATCACTGCCGTAGTAATAACCACCGATTTTGGCATTTCCTCCAGGTCCAGTGGCATCTAAGGCTGTGCTACCGCCACCTGAACCACCACCGCCAGGTTTACCTGCGGTACTTTTTGCGGTCATGATTTCATTCCAATGCTCGAGCACCATCCCTGTTTGAGCATCTACAAAGCCCGTTGGTCGAGACAATGCATCGGTTTGGTCGCTTAAATAGGAAACCCGATACGCTAACCTTGGAGTATCACCCGTCATCAGGATAATAAGCTGTACGTCCTTTTTCCCCGTTGCCGCCGAACCCGGATATAGTCTATTCAAGGCCGCAATCGCCTGCCCTTGAGAAATCCCAGCTTCCACGGAAAAATCATCCGCAATTTGTGCCACATCCCCTTCAGCACTCAGTTGTGTATCATCCGTGCTCACAACCAAATGGTGGCCATACACCAGCACCCCATCGAAATACTGCAACGCTTTGGTTTTACTTTGGCTTTTGTTAAGCGTTATCGTTTTAACTTCTTTAAAACTGTGTTTTTGGCTCAATCCTACAGCAGCGGATAAGGATTGCCCGTGATTAAATTTAATTTCAACAGCTTGTGCCTGAATACTCGCCGCTATACACATCGCCAGTGCTGACGGTAAGAGATAAACTTTCATCGTGATATCCTTTGCCTTAGCCCATTAAGGGACAAACGACACTAAAGGGAATAAATACGGTCATCATTTTACCCACCCAATTTGTTAAAATTACGTTAAAACCGATTGAGTTCAATAATCAGTATAGAAGATAAAAAAACACCTGCCCTTTTCTGTCGTTTGCCATTACCCTAACTGCGTTGCTGTTTGCGTCAGTGGTTTATCAATAGATTGAAAAATAAGGTGAGTTATGTACGTTTTGGATCAACACATCGCCAAAAAAATTGTGAGTCGCACAATGAAAATCATTGGACACAATATCAATGTGATGAATGGTCAAGGCGTGATTTTAGGCTCAGGCGACCCTAAACGTATTGGTGCAACCCATGAGGGCGCTTTACTCGCGATTGCGCAAAATCGCAATGTGGAATTGAGCGAAGAAGTCGCCTCCGGTCTTCATGGCGTAAAACCCGGCATCAACTTACCTTTGCATTACCAAGGGCAAATTATTGGTGTGATTGGCATTACTGGCGACCCGGCAGAACTAACTCACTACGGCGAGCTGCTAAAAATGACCGCCGAGATGATTGTCGAGCAAGCCAATCAACAGGATAAATTGCAATGGGAAAACCGCCAGCGTGAAGAATTTATTCTGCAACTTATCAAGGCACAAACCGATGACGATGAGCAATTGCATCGCTGGGCCAAGCAGCTCGATATTGATATCACGCTACCACGAGTGGCCGCCATTATTGAAGTCAGTGAAAAACAACCCTCCGCCATCCACAAAATGATATCGCAGGTAAACACATCAACAGATAACGAGCTAAGCGGTAGTGATGAGCGCAATCCCAGAGTCAGCGAAACCCTCAAGCAAGTATTGCATCTACTGCAAAATCCCGATCGCGGCAACCTAATTGCCATGACATCCATGTCACAGCTGGTGATCCTAAAACCCGCTTTTCTAGATGGAAAACAATGGGATCCCGAGCTTGAAAACCAACGTATTGATAAGTTATTGCAACGATTACCTGCACAGATGGACTTAAATTTTAAAATTGCCTTGGGCCACTTTTTTCCCGTAAAAGGTGGGATTGCACGCTCCTATCAAACCGCGCAAGAAACGTTGAGCTTAGGTAAACAGCTCAACCCTGATGGCACAAAATACCTATTTGAGGATTATTCTTTACAAGTGCTGCTCTCAGGACTCAAGCATGACTGGCGCGGCCAAGCACTCACAAATGCCTACCAGCAATTAGCCAAGGCCGATAAAAACGGCCAGCTACGTAAAACCTTAGCCGCCTATATCACCCACTTTGGCGATGTGCAGCAATGTGCAGATGCACTATTTATTCATCGAAATACCTTGCGATATCGATTAGATAAAATTCAGCAACTCACTAACACCGATATCCATTCCCTGCATGGGCTATTAAGTCTTTATCTTGGGCAGTTGATAGATACCTCCAATTATCAGTTGGAGTGATAATCGTCGCGGGATAGCCCACTCAAATTTGCGCCTAAGCCTTTCAGCCTCATAGCAATATTGCGCAATATTAATGAAAGATTTTTCCGCATTGTCCTTTCCTATACCTAAAGGTGTCACCCATACGGTTAATCATTAAGGAAAGAAGTCCCATGCAGCCATTTCATGCCAAACTTAGTTCACTCGCCACCGCTTGCCTAATCGTTGGCTCAGTGTTTGCAGCCCCAATCGCCAACTCGACGGAGCGTACCATTGCCGAATTAGTGGATGCTGTAAACGGCACGCCAGATGCGGCAAGTCGCGAAGCGGGTAAAAAAGTGAAACTGCGCAATCACACAAAAGGATTTTGCACCTCCGGCTATTTTGCGTCCAACCCAGAGTTACAAGATTCGCTAACGATTCCATTTTTTAATCAAAGCCAAATTAAGGTTACCGCTCGCTTTTCCCTCGGCGGTACCAATCCTAAGCTTTCCGATAAAACCCCAGGGCGCTTTATGTCACTCAAAATTGATGGCGATAAAGAAAACCTGAACTTTGTCACTACCAATGTGCCGATATTCTTTGCCAGCAATCTGGATGATTTTTTTACCTTTCAGACTAAAGTGAAACAAGGTGCCGAGGGTAAACAATGGCTGCTCGATAATAAACCCGATGCCAAAGCCTTTTTCGACTATCTAAAACAATTGCCGCCGAGCCCGAGCTTTGCCAATAGCCAGTACTTTGGAGTGAACAGTTTTCTGTTTACCGATAAGCAAAATAGCAGCATTGCGGGTAAATGGATTTTTGAACCCGTAGCGGGCACCGCAGCACTGTCAGCCAGTGAACTTGCCAATCTGGGTGATGATTTTTTAAAGGCGGAATTACTCCAGCGCATAAACACCCAGCCAGCACAGTGGGATCTGTATATTCAGTTAGCGGAACAGGGCGATGAGATTAATAATCCGACTGTGCTCTGGCCCGAAAACCGCCAGCGCATTCTCGTCGGCCAAGTGGTGATTGATGGTAAGCGCGACAGCGATCCTCAAGTGCAACAATGCGATAAAAGCATTTTTAACCCTCTGCTCCTGCCCAAAGGCATAGCAGCGTCAGATGACCCAATTCTCAATGCCCGCACCGCGGCATATGTCGAGTCCTTTATTCGTCGTCAATAACTCAAGATATTAAACGCTACACTTTTAAGGTTGGTAAACCGCAGGTTTACCAACCCCTCGCAACAATATTTCTGCTATTACATTCGAAGTCACACGCATTATTTTGTGCACACGCACAAAATAATGGCCTGTTTATACCGTAATTCCGTCAGTTTAACCAAAGCTATTCAATTCGCAGTATTCAATAATAGGCTGACCTTAAAGCAGCCTTTATTTGAACTTAGGATCAGATAACAGCCGCGCCCTACAAAAACAGCCAAAACCACTTAAGAACTTCAGCCAAGACTGAACGGGACAATCTATGAACTTAGTGCTCATCCTCATCGGCGTGATTGCATTTATTGTTATCGCGACCTCAAAATTTAAGCTCCATCCGTTTTTAACCTTAATTCTAGCCGCCTTTATTGGCGCCTTCGCCTATGGTTTACCGAGTGGCGATATTGCTAAAACCATCACCACTGGCTTTGGCAATATCCTCGGCTATATCGGTCTGGTGATCGTGCTCGGAACCATTATCGGCATCATCCTCGAAAAGAGTGGCGCCGCCATTACCATGGCAGATGTGGTGATTAAAGTGTTGGGTAAACGCTTCCCAACACTCACTATGTCGATTATCGGCTACTTAGTGTCGATTCCGGTGTTTTGTGACTCGGGATTTGTGATCTTAAACTCGCTTAAACAATCCATGGCGAACCGCATGAAGGTTTCGAGCGTGTCCATGAGCGTGGCGTTAGCGACAGGTCTTTATGCGACTCACACCTTTGTACCGCCCACACCTGGCCCTATCGCCGCGGCGGGTAACCTTGGCTTAGAGTCCAACTTAGGCCTAGTGATTGGTGTTGGTTTATTTGTTGCGGCCGTTGCCTCACTTGCAGGCATGCTATGGGCGAACCGCTTTGCAGGGGTTGAACCCGATGGCGAAGGCGCGGAAGAACTCAAAGCTCAAGCCGCTGATTTTGAAACCTTAAAACAAAGCTACGGCACACTCCCTAGCCCATTAAAGGCATTTGCACCGATTTTTGTGCCTATCCTATTAATTTGTTTAGGTTCTATCGCTAACTTCCCTTCTGCACCACTGGGCAAAGAAGGCCTATTCAGCCTATTAGTCTTCCTCGGCCAACCCGTTAACGCCCTGCTTATTGGTCTATTCCTGTCACTGCTGTTACTGAAAAGCGATAACAAGATTGCCGAGTTTAGCGAGCGCATTAGCCAAGGTTTAGTCGCCGCAGCACCGATTATTTTGATCACCGGTGCCGGTGGTGCCTTCGGCGCCGTGTTAAAAGCCACACCTATTGGTGACTTTTTAGGCAGCTCATTATCAGCACTCGGCGTTGGGATTTTCATGCCCTTTATCGTCGCTGCAGCATTAAAATCGGCTCAAGGTTCATCCACCGTTGCCTTAGTGGCAACCTCAGCCTTAGTCGCACCAATGCTGGGCGATATCGGTCTTGGCAGCGAAATGGGCCGCGTGTTAACCGTAATGGCAATTGGTGCCGGCGCCATGACAGTCTCCCACGCTAACGACAGCTTCTTCTGGGTGGTGACTCAATTTAGCCGTATGAGCGTTAAACAAGCCTATAAAGCCCAAACCATGGCGACCCTTATCCAAGGTGTAACCTCCATGCTGGCCGTGTATGTACTAAGCTTAGTGCTGCTCTAAGCTGCATTTTTCTCGTCCTTGGGCGTATCCTAGCGCCCAAAAAGCTGTAGGATTTTGAATGAAGATAGTTATTGCCCCCGATTCCTTTAAAGAGAGCTTAAGCGCACTCGATGTGGCTAATGCAATCGAACAAGGCTTAACACAAGTGATCCCAGACTGTGAGATTGTCAAAATCCCCGTCGCCGATGGCGGCGAAGGCACAGTGCAATCTATGGTCGATGCCACTGGCGGCAGCCTTGTCAATTTAGAGGTCATGGGGCCACTCGGCCATAAAGTCAAAGCCCATTACGGCATTTTAGGCCAGCAAACCAAAGGCACGATTGCGGTGATTGAAATGGCCTCCGCCTCGGGTTTACACCATGTACCAAGGGATCAGCGTAACCCGCTGATCACCACCAGTTATGGCACTGGCGAGCTGATTTGTGATGCGCTCAATCGCGGGATAAAACACATTATTTTAGGCTTGGGCGGCAGTGCAACCAATGATGGCGGCGCAGGTATGGCCCAAGCGCTGGATATTTTACTGCTGGATAAACAAGGTAAAACCTTAAGTGCGGGCGGCGCAGCGCTATCTCAGCTTGCCAGTATCGATATGAGTAACGCCCATCCGCTACTGAAAGAATGCACCTTTGAAGTGGCCTGCGATGTCGATAATCCGCTGTGCGGCGAGCGTGGCGCCTCGGCCATCTTTGGCCCGCAAAAAGGCGCAACGCCCGAGATGGTGAGCATTTTAGACGCCGCACTGAGTCACTATGCCGATGTGATTGCCCAAAGCGGCGTCACCGATCACCGCAACCAAGCTGGCGCGGGCGCGGCGGGCGGTATGGGGCTTGGCATAATGGCCTTTTTAGGCGCCGAGCTTAAACCCGGTGTTGAGATTGTGATGCAAACGGTAGGACTGGCTGACAAAATTCGCGGCGCGGATCTTGTCATTACGGGTGAAGGCCGAATCGATGGCCAGACCATATTTGGCAAGACCCCGATGGGTGTATTAAAGCAAGCGCAGCTGCAAAATATTCCGACTATCGGAATTGCGGGTTGCCTTGGCGACAATGCCAATGCCGTGCTCGAGCAAGGTATGGCGGCGATTTTCCCTATCATCCCACACTTAAGTCCGCTGGACGATGTGCTGGCTAACGCCAAAGCGAATCTGACCAATACCGCCCGTAATATTGCCGCGGTCTTGATGCTGGGCCAGCGTTAACTTTACCTTAGTGTTGTGATAGCTCACGACAGACACCCAAGGCGCTATTCATAGCGCCTTTGTTTATTCTGTAACCCAAGCACAGACTCAAGCGGTGTTTTAGTACTTGATGCCTAAAAGGCCTTGCAGTAAAGTGAGCTCCCTTTTTGGTAATCCGTAAACGGGTTTAAGCGCCATGTATTTGGTTATACTCTTAATCACCTTTACGGTTTCACTATAAGAATTAATAGACGGCAAGCCCCATGACCCAAAAACTCCCTCGCCAAGCCATCGCATCTGAAGAAAGTCTAATGCGAATTTTCACTGTGCCCGAAGATGCAGATTCCACCTTAAGCATTATCGAGCAGAAGCTTTCCGAGGACTTAGCTGGCTTTTTGGGTGACAGCATTGCCGCGCTGGAAAAGCCGCTCTCCGAAATCGAAACCGATTTTCAAGCCTTTGAAATTCCAAGCCAGCCGCGTTTTGTCTCCGACTACACCGACGAAATCATGCAAAACCTGGTGGCGCATTCAGTACATACAGCGGCGCCGAGTTTTATCGGCCATATGACCTCGGCACTGCCCTATTTCGTGTTACCACTATCGAAGATGATGGTGGGGCTGAATCAAAACTTGGTTAAAATCGAAACCTCCAAGGCGTTTACCCCGCTTGAGCGCCAAGTGCTCGGCATGATGCACCATTTGATTTACGCCCAAGATAATGATTTTTATCGTAATTGGATGCACAGCGCCAACCATTCTCTCGGCGCATTTTGCTCCGGCGGCACTGTGGCTAACATCACCGCCCTGTGGATTGCCCGCAACCAATTACTCAAGGCCGATGGCGACTTTAAAGGCGTGACCCGCGAAGGCTTAATCAAGGCGCTGCGCCACTATGGCCTCGATGATTTAGCGATTCTGGTCTCCGAGCGCGGCCACTACTCTTTAGGTAAGGCCGTCGATCTGCTCGGTATCGGTCGCGACAATATCATCAGCATCCCAACCGATGGCAATAATAAAGTCGATGTAGCCAAAATGCGCGAAGTTGCCGCGGAACTAGCAAACAAACGCATCAAAGTCATGGCGATCGTGGGTGTGGCTGGCACCACCGAGACGGGCAATATCGACCCACTGCGCGAACTTGCCGCCTTAGCAAGTGAGCTAAACTGCCACTTCCATGTGGATGCGGCTTGGGGCGGCGCAAGCTTATTATCCAATAAATACCGTCACTTACTCGATGGTATTGAACTCGCAGATTCAGTCACCATCGATGCCCATAAGCAAATGTATGTCCCCATGGGCGCGGGCATGGTGCTATTTAAAAACCCAGAGTTTGCCCATGCGATTGCCCACCACGCCGAATATATTCTGCGCCGAGGCTCTAAGGATTTAGGCAGCCAAACGCTGGAAGGCTCACGCCCAGGCATGGCGATGTTAGTGCATGCCTGTTTGCAGATTATTGGCCGCGATGGTTATGAAATCCTGATCAATAACAGCCTTGAAAAAGCCCGTTATTTTGCCGAGCAAATCGACGCACACCCTGACTTTGAGCTGGTCACCGCGCCTGAGCTGTGCCTGCTCACCTATCGTTATGTACCCGCGGAAGTGCAGGCAGCCATGCAAGTGGCGATAGACCAAGGCGATAAGGTGAAACTCGCTCGCTTTAATGAGCTGCTCGATGGCCTGACCCAATTTATTCAAAAACACCAACGCGAACAGGGTAAATCCTTTGTCTCGCGCACCCGCATTCAACCCGCGCGCTACTTCAGACAACCCACTGTGGTGTTTCGCGTCGTATTAGCTAATCCCTTGACTAGCCATGAGATCCTTAATCAAGTGCTTATCGAGCAAGGCGAAATTGCCGCATTGGATAAAGAGTTCTTACCTGCGCTATTAGCTATGGTCAATGAATAGCGAGTGATTTAGTGTAAGCGTTAAATCTATTTAAAATACAGAATGTTAATCACAAACAGCCGCAAATATTTGTGGCTGTTTTTGTTTGCAGAGCTGGGATGAAAGAAGGTTAGGTTGAAAATATAAGGCTTTATCCAAGCACTTCTGATCTCGTTGCGGATACGCCGAATTCCATTGCTTCCGTGACACGCCGCGAAGGTCACGTCAGCAATCGAATTAACCTGACACAGAATTATGAACAGCCTCTTAGTGAAAACTCGCCTATGTTAGGGCTAAACAATGAAGAGTTCTTTAACGATAGTGCTTTTCATTCGCAGGATACATTAAGAGGTAAACGTTTTAAGTGCTTGATATAGTTCTAATGGTTCATTAGTTCCAACCACAATTGAAACGCCTGAACTGAAGTCAATTTTAACACCTTCGAAACCGGATATATTATATATTGCTCCTTCAGATGAAATTCGCATACCCCAACCACAATACCATTTATTTTTTACCATAGACACATTGGCAACATCTGAAAGATCAAATCTCTTTTTAAATAAACCAATTCCGTAGCTTAGCGTAAGCTTTTTATCTTCGATACTCACCCTCAACTTAAAGGTCATCAATAGTATGATACTCAATATTACTATTAAAATAATAAAATCGTTTTCACCTTTAAAGTCTTGCAGAAAAATTTTATTGACTATAAAAACAGACAGCAATACAACGAAATAAATTATAATGAAAGGGTATCCAATTTGATTATTTAAGTAACGCATCAACAATTCTCCTTTATGGCAAATTAATCTTGGCTATATTTTTAGATACGAAATTCTTAGCTAGGTATTAAAAATTTAGCCAACCATTTTATCTCATACCATAATGCACTTTCAGTTTACCTACAACCCGTATGGCATAAATTGCTTTAACCAAAGTAATAAAAAACACAAGGAGGTAATAAATCCTACATTTTAAATCAAAGACATAAAAAAGCTCCAAGTCATTAAAAATAGTATATTTCAAACGTGCAACTCCCAATACAACAAATGGCCAGCGTGGAAGATGAAGGTAGCCTCACTCTTTTTCCTACTATTTTCCAGTCGATGACGATTAGGTTCTTATGCTCAAATAGCGAATACGCCAAATTCAGCAGCTTGCGTGACACGCCGTAAAGCCATCCATGGTGGCTCTCGAATACATCCATATTATTGAAGGTCATGCCCGTAATAGAATTCACCTAAACAAATTACGGCTTAATCTGTTGTATATTGAGGAAAAATACTGTGATAACAGTGCTGCATTGTTCACCACTTCCCATAGGAATTATGTAGTAAAAGAGTAACTATGGGAGGATATTAAGGAGTAAGATTTCTCCCCTTGAGAGGGCGCGGCATACAAACCTCTTATTCAATGTTTAACCAAGATATAGCCGGAGGTTCACTGCCACGCTATTAAAGTTGGGAGTCAATATTTTCACCCACTTTTTTAGTTTATATATCTCCGTTTGTATGTCATTAATGGTTACTTAACTCATTTTAAATTTTCTGTAATCCGCCCAACGCTCTCTTAATGACTCAATTAGAGATAGTGCTATGAAGAAAAACACCAAGCACCAAATATTCGGCTCGTAATTAACACCTAATCCATTTACGGGATAAATTAATGGCTCGTTCGTGCTCGCAAGATCAACGGCATAAATCCATAAAGCTCCTTCACTATTTTGGCTAAAAACACCATTATACCTCTTGGTATAATAGATTACTTTTTCGGGAAAACGTAACTCATTTAATGCTCTAGATAAATTTTTGCACTTTTGCCAACCACTAAACCATACCTCTCGTTCAGGAAAGGATGTATACAAAATAATACTATCCGCCCCTGCAATTTTATTCTTACATTCAATCGAGTAAAGAATACCTTCTACTTTTACAAGTTCAGATTCATTAACACCGCTAACAAAGTATCTAAAGTGCCAAGTCAGATAGAATAAAGATATGATTAATATTACTTGTAAAGAAATTGGTAACTGCTTCAACCAGCTCATTAATTTAGATTTTTTCGGTACCGTGGGAATAATTTTCACTGTTTATCCTTTTTCACAGAAAATCGAGCAACCCTTTTCAAAACAATAACATAATGTGCTTTCAACTTACGTTCAAGCAATTAGTTATTAAGTTAGCTCTAAGAAAAAATTTAACAAACACCCATTGTTAAATCCTTGGCATATCCTAATTGTGAGTAACAGACCATCTGCCATACCAACGGCTTAACGGCATTAGGCTGTTGGGTAAAGCCCCACGACCTCGCGGTTGGTTTTTACACCACGACAGAGTAATCTAGCCAAAATCGACAATGGGATGTTCTATGGACAGAAAATCATTATTGCTAGTTACGCTTATCTTGCCTTTTTCGGCCAATGCCGCCGTATACCAATGTGCCGATGGAAAATATCAGGCCGATCCCTGTGATGAAAATAGCCAACCCGTAGATCTCAGCGGCGTCGGTAGCGTGGTTAAAGGCCCTGATATTGCCCATGCAAACGCTGTTACTCACTCGGATAAAAAACAAGAAATTAGCGATTTTATTGATAAACAACGCATTAGCCGTGAAATCACTAAACTAGAAAACGACCGAAAACTCATTATTGATCAAAGGGATAAACGTATTGTCGAGCTAAGAAACGATAGAAGTTACGCCAATAACAATCTTGCTGGGGCAACTTGGGAGCAAAGCTTGGCACAAGAAATGTCGGCGGTGGCGCAGCAAGCAGATACGCAGGTTGCGTCTATCGATAGGCAAATAGAACAATTACGACTCAAGTTAAAGTAGATAAAGCGCAGCCACTCACGCTTTCCCATGCCAAATAGATAAGAACCAATACAAGGAATGACGATGTATTTTATTGCGGCTTTTGGCCTATTGATGCTGTTTTTTAGCCTTGTAATGGTCATCAAGCCTGCGGCTTTCGCTAACGGTATCATTGCATTTAGCGAGCAGCCCTACTTCCATATTGCTGAAGTGGTTAGCCGTATTATTGCGGGTATGATTTTTATCCAATATTGCGCCGATACCCGATTTCCACAGATCTTTTTGGCGATAGGCGTTGTCTTACTCTGTGTGGGAATAGGCTTGGCATGCACGCCGCCGAGTAAACATCGTAAATTTGCCCTATGGTCAGCCCAAGCGTTTAACAATAAATTCCGCTTAATCGGTGTTGTTTCCGTCCCGCTGTCTTTGCTGCTGATTTATGCTGCTGGCATCGCCTAAAACTCAGTGACAATCCACCCAACTTCCACGACTGAAGCGCCGAGTGTAAAAGCGCAAGATTCGGGTCGAGTTGCATACCCTAACCCTGCACTATGTCTCTATCGGCGCATATTGGCCGAGGCAATCAATGGAGACATATCTATGGCAGTGTTACAGGGAAAAGTCGCAATCATTACTGGGGCAAGTTCGGGGATTGGCTATGCCACCGCGAAACGCTTCGCCCGTGAAGGCGCAAAACTGGTGCTAGGGGCGCGCCGCGGCGCCATATTGGCCTCATTGGTGGATGAGATCATCAGCCAAGGCGGTGAGGCGGTTTATCTGGCGGGCGATGTAACCGACGAAGTGTATGCCAGTGATTTAGTGGCACTTGCCGTTGAGCAGTATGGTGGATTGGATATCGCCTTTAATAATGCCGGTATTAATGGTGAGTTAGGCGTAGATTCGGATGCGCTTAGCCGTGCCGAATGGGAAAACACCCTAACAACCAACCTTACCAGTGCATTTTTAGCGGCAAAATATCAATTACCACAAATGCTTAAACGTGGCGCAGGGTCGATTATTTTTACATCTTCCTTTGTTGGCTATACCATAGGTTTTCCGCAAACGGCAGCCTATGCGGCGAGTAAAGCGGGGATGATTGGCTTAACCCAATCCTTGGCCGTTGAATACGGCGCGCGCGGCATTAGGGTTAATGCGCTATTGCCTGGCGGTACAGATACCCCAATGGGGCGGGAGTTCGCCAATACCTCGGAGGCCATGGCCTTTGTGAAAAACCTCCATGCCCTCAAGCGCCTCGCAGATCCCGCGGAAATCGCCCAATCCGCGCTATATCTCGCCTCCGATGCGGCCAGTTTTACCACAGGGATCGCCTTATTGGTCGATGGTGGTGTGTCCATCTGTAAAACCTAGGGAATGGATAACGATGACCCAAGATTACGAGCGAATTGCGCGTGCCATTGACTTTATTCGTCAGCATGTGGGTCATCAACCCTCACTGGCGGAGATTGCGGCGCACGTCCATTTAAGTGAATTCCATTTCCAGCGGCTCTTTAGTCGCTGGGCGGGGATCACTCCCAAGCGTTACTTGCAGGCCTTAACCCTAGAACGGGCAAAACAGTTATTGCAGCAGCCGTCCCACTCGACCTTGAGTGCCAGTTATGAGTTAGGCCTGAGCAGTGGCTCGCGCTTATACGATCATTTTGTGCAACTCGAGGCGGTCACCCCCTTCGAATATCGCCAGCAGGGTTTAGGGATCAACATTGCCTATGGCTATCATCCTACGCCCTTCGGTTTAGCCTTTATCGCCCAAACAGCCCGGGGCATTTGCCAGTTTGATTTTGTCGATATGCTGCAAATTCAATTGCCATTAGAACGTTTAAAGCAGAGCTGGAGTCAGGCCACCATTTATGAGGACACAGCGCAAACAGCAAGCTTAATTGATCACCTCTTTAGCCAGTACTTTGCTGACACGAGTGCCAAAAAGCTTAGTTCAATAGCATCCAGCACTCAAACTATTCACCAAGGTGAGCCTTCCCCGCTCTCACTCTGGGTAAAAGGCACTAATTTTCAGCTTAATGTGTGGCGCGCCCTACTGAATTTACCTAAGGGAGAAGTCGCCTCCTACGGTGATATTGCCAAGGCCATTGGTAAGCCTAAGGCCTCACGCGCGGTCGGTACGGCGATTGGCGCTAATCCGGTGGCATTACTTATCCCCTGCCATCGGGTGCTACGCCAAACTGGTGAACTTAGCGGTTATCGCTGGGGTGAAACCCGTAAACATGTCATATTGGCAAGGGAAGCGGCCTATAGTGAGTAAAAGATTCACCAGCAGGTGTAACTGAGCATTCCAGTGCTTAACGGCGCTCGACTCTTAACTTAGCTCTAATTCTAACTGCGCGACGACCCAATTCTTAACAATTAAATCATCAGGGAGGCAAACATGCCGACGCATTCCCCATCCCAACAGGGACCAAACCCGAATGACAAATCCCCCTTAAAAGGATTTCCTCAGGTGGGTTTTCTGAAGAACTTCATTAGCCGCGACACTATTATCGTCGGCGATTACACCTATTATGACGACCCTGCGGGGCCAGAACGTTTCGAGTCAAATGTGCTTTATCACTTTGACTTTATTGGCGATA
Organism: Shewanella sp. DNRA4; assembly: GCF_012843185.1. Lineage (NCBI taxonomy): Bacteria > Pseudomonadati > Pseudomonadota > Gammaproteobacteria > Alteromonadales > Shewanellaceae > Shewanella > Shewanella sp. DNRA4. The sequence goes on along the minus strand of NZ_JABAIP010000001.1, from coordinate 233,721 downwards.
AGCTGATTATCGGTAAATTTTGTGCCATTGCACGGGACGTTAAATTCATAATGAATGGCGCCAATCACCAAGTGTCGGGCTTTTCCACTTATCCCTTTTATATCTTCGGCAATGGTTGGGAGAAGGCGGCGCCAGCGCCCGAGGATTTACCCTTTAAGGGCGACACCCACATAGGCCATGATGTGTGGATAGGTTATAACGCCACCATTATGCCCGGCGTCAACGTCGGCCACGGCGCCATTATTGCCAGCCAAGCCGTGGTCACTAAGGATGTGCCGCCCTATGCGATTGTCGGCGGCAACCCCGCGACTGTGATTAAATTGCGATTCGAGCCCGAAGTAATAGACACATTACTCGCCATTGCGTGGTGGGACTGGCCGATTGAGAAAATCAGCGAGCATTTACCTGCCATTGTAGGCGCCGATCTTAGCCAATTAGCCCGCGTGGCCGATGGGATACATACGCGGTCCTAAGCGTTGGTGTCAGAAAACAACGCACAGAACTTCCCAAAAAACACGGCAAAGCGCAATTTTGTACAAAAGTGTCGAGGCGTTCTGGGTTACTATCTGGCAAAACAAGCGTTAAACGCCTTGGTCTTGATAAACCAACTCGCCCATTCATCCAGTCGATAAAGGAGGCCGAATGAACACTGAACATGCGGCCTACCACATCGCCAATGAGCTTGGGGGCCTTGAGCTACTTAATGCCCGCTACCATAAGCAAAATTTTAGCCGCCATACCCACGAAGGTTACACGGTTGGCGTAATAGAAACGGGTGCCCAGCGTTTTTATCGCACTGGTGGCAACCATGTAGCACCCAAGCACAGCATTATTCTTGTCAATGCCGACGAAGTGCATAATGGTTGTAGCGCCACCGAGGACGGCTGGTCCTATCGTGCTATGTATCCCGTCCCTGCTCAATTTGCCAATATGACTCAGGAGTTCACTTCAAGTCGCGGCGCGCCCTATTTCCCGCAACCCGTAGTGCAGGATCCCGAGCTTGCCGAATTGCTGCGCCTCACCTTTAGCACCTTAGATACCTCGGACAATAGGCTATTGCGCGAAAGTCTGGTCTATTCGAGCCTGACGCAACTTATGGCGCGCCATGGCCGTAATTATCCCTGTGACCAGTTGGCAGCAAACGCTAAGCCTGCGTTAGCACTGGTAAAATCCTTTATTGACGATCATCCAGCGGCCGATATCTCCCTCGAAGAGTTGGCAACACTCGCGGGATTAAGCCCCTATTATTTGCTCAGACAATTCCAACGTTGTTATGGTCTGCCGCCCCACGCCTATCAGACTCAAGCTAGAGTCAGACTGGCAAAACAGAAAATAGGCCAAGGAATCAAACTGCTGGATGTTGCCATGGAATGTGGTTTCCATGATCAAAGCCATTTAAACCGCCATTTTAAAAAGACTGTCGGGATCACCCCAGGGCAATTTGCCAAGGGGATTGGCCGCAATATTATCCAAGCTTAAGCCCTGATTTTACGTTAGTCTTAACCCCTTATATTCTTTTTATCCCAGCCGTTGTGAGGAGTCAGAGTGTCTGAGCCGTATATTGTCCATACCCATTCATCCAGTAAGACCAAGGCGTTTTTCAAGGGCACACTCGCTATGTTGCCACTCACTATTGCCGTGGTGCCTTGGGGGATCCTCGCAGGCTCGTTCGCGATTGAGGTCGGTCTGACACCAATAGAAAGTCAGGCCATGTCGGCCATTATTTTTGCGGGCGCCGCACAATTGGTCGCACTCGGTATGGTTAAGGCGGGGATTGGTCTGTGGAGCATTTTAATCACGACTTTGCTGATCACTTCGCGTCACTTGCTGTATGCCATGGCGATGCGCAGCCAAATCAGCCCCTTATCACTGAAATGGCGCCTCAGTCTGGGCTTTTTATTGACCGATGAACTCTTTGCCATCGCCAACCAAGGCAAGCTGCATAAATTCGATCCTTGGTACGCGCTGGGCGGCGGCCTGAGTTTTTACCTCGGTTGGAACCTCGCCACCCTGCTCGGCATTATCGCCGGCAATGCCATCGATAACCTAGGCGAATTAGGGCTCGACTTTGCCATTGCCGCGACCTTTATTGCCTTAGTGGTCCCCACAGTGAAAAAGCCGTCCATCTTAGTCTGTGTGCTGGTTTCGCTCACCTTAGCCGTGGTATGCGCCGTACTGGATATTCAGGCGGGACTGTTAATTGCCGCCCTCTCGGGAATGAGCGCTGGCGTGCTCTATGCCAAAGTCACGGGCGAAGATAAACCAGCCCCCAAAACCGACACAACCGCCATTCAAGCGGAGGAAACCCTATGATCTGGTTAATGATTTTTTCAATGGCGGCGGTGGTGTTTATCAGTCGGCATTTACTGCTCGAGCCCAAACTGCCGCTAAGGCTGAGTAAAAATACCCAGACATTTTTGAGTTATTCGGCGCCCGCCGTACTCACGGCCATCTTTGCACCTATCGTATTTGTGCAGGAAGGGAAACTCGATTTAAGCTTAGATAACAGCTACTTGATATGCGCTGTGGTCGCAACGTTATTAGCATTTGTCACGCGTAATACCCTATTGACCACAGTGCTGAGTATGGGATTATTTTTCACTATTCATTAAGGCGTTAATCTTACCGTCTATACAACCGTAAAAATAGCCATAAGGCAAAGCTAAAATACAAGAGAATAGTGACTTAATGATATTTTTTACATAAAGTCGAAAAGTCACTACTTGGATTGATTAAGAAGTCCTTGCCAACAATAGATGTCATTTCCGCCTCAGAAACCAGTGGATTATTAATCTTAAAAACGATCCTGCGATTAATATTGCTTTTTAATAAAAGATCACAGTGTCTTTGGTAAAAAAATGTATCAAACTGGCCATTTTCAATAATTCGCTGTAGGCCGACTTGTATTCTTTTTGCTAAACGAGGTTGACTTGGAGATACGTAATAATAGGTAGCTAATGGAATATAAAGTAAAATATTATCGTCTACGATTAAATCGGGATATTTTTTATTAAATTGCTCCACTTCCTGAAAGATTTCATTAACTCCACGACCAAATGTAACAAAACGCCCAACAGATAACATATTGAATAAATTATCATATTGAGTGCTCTCTATCACATTGAATCCTGCTTTTTGCATGGCAACTTTAGTCGACCATTGACTACCCGAGCCCGTATCTAATGCCATTAACTCTGCTAAAGTCTTTACATTCGCCATCAGTGGTAAATTATCTTTCTTGATAATAAATAGTCTAAATCCTTGGATCCCTTTGCGGATTGGTATTTTTACGGGAATAAGCTGCTGATCCCAAGTAGCATTAGAGGCCTCTGCCATTACATTAATATTTTTACCTTCTAATAACTCCCTAAAGATTCGATTTCGACTCATCACAACACCAGACATCTCTAGCGTAGCCTCACCAAAATCATCCTTAGTTGCATCAATAACCAATGCCAATAGATCATAGGTATATTGATATCTATGATCATTATCGGACTCGGGAGGATTAATGATAAAAGCGTCAGTTGCGAATGACTGTGAAGGAAAAAAGCATGTACCAATATAAACCAGCATAATTAAAAAACTAAAATGCCTAAATATCATCATGTACATGCCCACTACATATATGAAAGCTGTCCCTATCGTTTGATTCTAGCAGAACGTATCAACAGCGAGTAATAGACTGCACTATTTTTGTGCATTTTGTGAATCCATCAGACAAATATAATCCTCTAATTCCTGCCCGGGCGTCGGTTCAAAATGGCGGTTAAGCCTTAATAACCCAGTGATACGATCGACCCGAAAGTTACGAAAATCCTGGCGTAATTCACACCAAGTCAGCAAGGTCCAAGTGCCACGCCAAAAATAGATGGCCAGCGGCCGCACTTCGCGCTCGGTCAGCGCTTTATTCACATCTTGATAGAAGAGTTTGACGTATTCACGGCGCTGTGCCGCATTACGCAGCGGATCGAGAAACTGAAACTCGTTGGAATCTAAATAAAAATCCGGCGAAAACATCAAGGATTGATAGGCTTGCAAACGCTTAGGTAGTACGGCCTCCACTTTTATCATCGCCTGACGCGCCGCGCTGCCAAGCTCTTTGCCGCCCCATGTTTGCACCATGCGCATGCCAACTTGAATCGCCTCTAATTCGGCCTCGTTAAACATCAGTGGCGGCACATTCACTTCGTGGCGTAAGAGATAACCCACGCCCGCCTCCCCTTCAATGGGAATGCCGCTCAAACACAAATCCTGTACATCGCGGTACACTGTACGGGTCGAGACTTCTAAACGATCCGCCAGCTCTTGGGCGGTCGTCAGTCGTCGATGTTTAAGAATTTGCACTATTTGAAATAGGCGGTCGGCACGGCGCATGGACAGTAATCACACCTTAAATTGGCTTGGCTGCGAAAGTTAAGGGATCTTACCCGCTAAAGTGGGCCAGCCCAAGCGATAGTGTATTGGCACAGTGTTATGGATTCAGCCTACACAATCCCGATATAAATCTCGACCTTATCGGCGCTTCGATACACTTCAAAATCTGTTTGATAATCACGCTGGTGTGGGCAATCAGGCGCACTAAAGTACTGCCAAATCTGTCCCCAAAGGTCAACTACGCAGTGGGGCATTTCCCCCTCGGCACTGAACTTAAGGTAATTTCCCTCACGTAGCAGCAACGCAGTAAAAGGGCCGGTCTCGCTGACAGACTCAACGCTTTTACCCACTAAAACCGAATAGTCTCCCGTCATATCGGATTCATAGTCGTAGTAAACCCCATACATGGGAGAGTCGAGCATCGTCGTGAGTTGTGATGACTCAAAGAATGTCTGCCAAAGCGCTGCAATCTTGCCGCCCTCAGCCGCCATTTCGGCGTTATTATTGGTGCGCGTACTCAGCCCAAGCATAGGTTGAGCCGCCATAAAAACCTGTTCCATTATCCTTTCACCTTCATCACTGAAATTTGCTGTTGCTTGTTTAAGGCTATCGCTAGACGTTATTGCTCGTCGCTATTATCCGCAGAACTGACTTTATCCACTTAAATTAAAGAACTGCTTAAAAATCAGTACCAAGAGCCGTGCCAAGGCACGACTCTTTAGGATATTCATTACTGATTTTGCGACCAGAGGCCGACTTTATTGCCTTCGCTATCCACAAACAGCGCGATATAACCACAACTGCCGTCCTTGATAGGCGTCACAGGCAATAACATAGTCACATTGGCGGCCACGAGTTTATCCACTAAAGGTTGCAATTGCGCGCTGAAATGCAGGTATACAGTGCTACCGTCCATCGACGGTTTGCTCATGCTGCATTTAACGAGGCCAATGCTTGGTGCGCCTTCATCCTCTGTTTCAATCGTGGCGTATTGCATGTCTTCCATATCGTCACGCTTAAATTCAACCCCGAAATGTTGTTGATAAAAAGCGATAGCACGATCCATATCACTGACAGGAATTTCACCCCAGACTAACGGTGCAATTGATAACATTTTCACTTTCTCCTTGTTGAAAAATGCCAATGATTCATCATGTTATAAATGTGATTCACCAGCGGACGACAACAAGAATAAAACAAGGCTACTGACAACATCATGTCAGTAGCCTTTGAGTGAAGCTGATTTTATTGAGTGCGCTCAAGGCGCTTATTTAGGCAAACTCGCCTGATGGGCTGAAATAAACGCCTCCATCGCCTGAGTAGCCCGAGCTTGGGCGCTGGCTAAGGTGTCTTGCGCCGTCATAGGTTCGACTACCTCGTAATAGCACTTAATTTTAGGCTCAGTACCCGACGGCCGTACTATCACCCGCGCGCCATTGGCTAAGCGATAAGTTAATACATCACTGGCGGGCAGATTGATTTTCTCGACCTTGCCATCGGCAAAACGGCGCTCTAACGCCTTGAGATCATCAGTCGACACCACGGCATGCTCACCAATTGCTAACGGCGGATGTTCACGCAGATAGGCGCCGATATTGGGCGTGTCGGGTTTTAAGGCAATGCTGACTTGGGCATTGAGATGGAACCCCTGCTCGCGGTAAATCTGCTCGAGTCTATCCCAAATGGTTTGCCCTTTGGCGGCAAGCTCGGCGGTTAATTGGGCGAAGGCGACGAGAGCTGACAGGCCGTCCTTATCCCACACCATGCTACCCACGGTGTAACCCAGTGCCTCTTCGTAGGCAAACAGAAATTGATTGTCAGGCTGACTCTGCGCAATTCCCACATTCATCAGCCACTTAAAACCGGTGAGCGTGGTATAGCTTTCAACGCCAAAGCCTTTGGCAATTTTAGATAACAAACTAGAAGACACTATGGTGGTGCCCACCAGACGTTGATCCTTGCTCGCATGGCTTAACAGATAATGACCAAAGAGCACGCCTACTTGGTCACCCGTTAGCATTTGATATTCGCCATCATCTTTGCGTACAGCAACCGCAAATCTATCGGCATCGGGGTCATTGGCACAGGCGAGCATGGTGCCATGCTTTTTCGCTTCGGCGATGACTAAGTCCATCGCGCCCTTTTCTTCCGGATTAGGGAAGTTAACCGTTGGGAAATCCCCATCGGGCTCGCGCTGCGCCGCCACCGAATAGACTTGGGTAAAACCCGCATCCTTGAGCACGGTTTCAGCCATTTCAGCACCCACACCGTGCATCGCGGTATAGGCAAGACTGACTTTTTCGGGCGCGGTGTTATTTTGCAGCACATTGGCGTGCATCACGCCGCGGCGATAGGTTTCGTAATAATCGTCCTGCAACCAGATAAGCTTGCCCTGTTTGGTCGCCTCCACCTGATCCATAAACGGAATAGCTTGAGTTGCCGCCAGCTCAATTTGAGCGGCGATACCTGAGTCATGGGGCGGGATAATCTGCGCGCCGTTTTCCCAATACACTTTGTAGCCATTGTATTGTGGCGGGTTATGGCTGGCGGTCACCACAATACCCGCAGCGGCATTAAAATGCTTAACCCCAAAGGCCACCAGCGGCGTTGGCGCCACTTTGGCGGTGAGGCGCACTTTAATCCCCATCGCGGTGAGCACACTGGCGGTATCATGGGCGAAAGTGCGTGAATCGTGGCGGCCATCGTAACCAATCACAACTCCGCGCTCGGCGGCATCTTTAATTTGTTCGAGTAAATAGGCACCAAGCCCAGCAGATGTTTGGCGGATCACTAGGCGATTCATGCCCATGGGACCTGCGCCCACCACACCGCGTAATCCGGCGGTTCCAAATTCTAAACGTCCCGCAAAACGAGCTTCGAGTTCGGCATCATTTCCGGCATCGATTAAGGCTTGCAGTTGTACTTGAGTGCGGAGATCGGGGTCATTTTCGAGCCAATGCTTAACCTGTAATTGCAAATGGGTATTCATAGGGGGCCTCAGTGAAAATCATTTTCAATTACCTTAGGAAAATCCATGCCGAAGAACAAGCAAATTTGCACTAATTTCACCGTCATCCCATGAGTTTTAATCTTTCAGGATGAGTTTTTGAGCGATTTAACCATTGATTTACAAAGTGAAATCAATACTCTTGGAGATTCACATAACTGGACGCTAACCCAGCCCTAAGCAATACAAGCGTCTTACGCTTAGTTGCTTAATAGCCCTAGAACGGTGAAGCTAAATAACCGCTAACAGAATAAAATACGCACTATCCATGCTTTAAGCCAGATAGTGCGTGAGTTGTAGAGCCGTTTTGATTAGGACATGTGAAGTTTCGAAATTCAATATTGCCCCTTGTGGCAGGGCTTGGTTGGCGTTTCTGCAGTGTTATTGTCCAATAAAGGAGAATAACGACATTGCATGAACATTGCCTTGCAGAAACACCAAGCTATTTCGGCAAAAATTCCCAAAACATCAACACGCCCTAGTCATTTACAGTTTAAAGATGTTGTCCCTCGCGTCGCGGTCAATCAATTTCACAAAGGGATCGACACCGACATAGCTTGGTTTTTCATCCAACGTAAGAGTGAGTTTATTTTCGCCACTGACTAAATGATGTTTTCCAAGCAACAAAATTTGCTTTTCATCTTTTAGCTTATCTGGGTCTACACTAAATGCCCCGATATCAACCTGCATATCCAAAGGCTGCTCGGTTTCTTCACCTTTACCACTGGCAACTTTACGACTCGCGTAAATAGTTAATTCAACTTGCGTTTTGCCATTAGGAAGAACCGTTGCCACTGCATTCGTTAATCGCAAATCATAGAGCGTGATGTCATTGAAAGATTCATCGATAAAACGCGACTGAATATCATCTGTTCCCTGCTTGAGATAACTCGCTAAATCTACTGTGGTAGGGAAAGGATCGTTACGGTACTGATAGCGAGTTAAGAAGGCTTTGAGGTTAGCGTTTAGCTTAGCTTCACCCAACACATCCTTAATAGCCATCATCACCACAGAACCTTTTTGATAATGAATGTACTGCTGGTTTTCACTACGCAATAACGGCTGTTCTTTTATCGGCTCTGATGAACGGCCACGCAGATAGCGATCAAGCTCATATTTCAAGAACTTGCGGATCATTTTATCGCCATACTTATGCTCTAACACCATCAGCGCCGAATACTGTGACAGACTTTCGGAGATCACCGCACTGCCCTGAACATCCGCAGCCCCCACTTGGTGTCCCCACCACTGGTGAGCGACTTCATGGGCAGTGACATAATATACAGGGTCAATATTATCCTCATTGCGTAAATCAGTAATAAAGCCAATACGCTCGGAGTAAGGCACAGTATTCGCGAAACTTTGTGCGAAACTTCGGTATCCAGGAAACTCCATAATACGCATTTGCTTATGCTGATACGGGCCAAATGCCACAGTGTAATAATCGATGGAATCCTTAACCGACTCCACCATCCGAGCTACGTTCCAAGGATGATCCACATGGTAATAGACCTCAACGGCAATCCCATTATGTTCAACCTTTTCAACTTGGTAACGACCGGAGATAATGGCATAGAAGTTCACCATTGGACTGTCCATTAAATAATGGAAGTACTGGCGACCATCTTGCTGCCACTGCTTTTGCAAATAACCTGGCGCGAGGGCAATTTGGTCAGTACTGGTCGAAACCGTCGCTTCAAATTGGATAAAGTCGCCATCTACGCCAAAGAAGTTTTGTCGATAATAACGACTGTCTTCCAGCTTGTTCGCCCGCTCTTTTTCTGTCAGTCCGCGTTTTTGGCGCTCATGGCGATCCATAAGCTCGTAACCATCTTGATAACCAAATAAGGGTAATAGCTCAAGATTATTGATAAAAGTGCCATTTTCTACGACAGACAAATCAAAGCCAGACTCGGCAATACCGACAGACTCACGCACTAATTCGATATTTCCTGCAACTGTCTGCCCAGGCAACACTGGCGCAGAAAAACTTAACCAGGTATTACGGAAACGACGATCAAACTCGCCTAACGTCGCATTGGGAATAGTGATCTTTACCGTGTCCGCTTGGGTGTGCTCGGGCAGTTGTACCAGCATCTTTTCAATTGGCTTATCCGATTTATTTTGCCATTCAAACATTACTTTAGCGGCTATTTTGCGTTGCTCAGGAAAAATATCGATATTCGCATTAACCTTAGTGGTCACTAAAATAGGCATGCCTTGATATTGTTTGAACGTCTTTTCGTAATCGGCTTGTAAATCTGTAGTTTCTTCTTGGGTAAGGTAATGATTAACCACCTTAGTTTGATAGAACAGGTAACTACCAGATCCAATAAATATCACTAAGCCCGCCACAACAATGGCCTTGCCACTGAGACCAAGCTGATAACCCAATAATCCTAATCGAGTTTTAAGACTTTGTTGCGGTCCTCTGTGGTATAAACCATAGCCCAACACGAACAGTATTAAGCTAAAAGCGCCCCAATAAACCATATACAAACTATGGCTTAGCAGACCCCAACCATAACCGTTCATATCCGAGTAACTTAAGCTAGGTGATTGGGCAAAGTTATACAAACTATGGCCAAATCCCCAATTTGCCATCACGAATGTCGTCAGGTAATAAGCCACAAACAGCCCCATACCTGCATATTTGTTCGGGCTAAGCACTTGTAAGAAAAATGCCAGTATTGAAGAGAGCAATAATGGCAGTAAGTAATAAAACCCAAGACGAATAAGGTATTGAGATAATTCTAAATTACCTTGGCCCTTTATCAGTTGGAACACTATTGTGGTTGACATCGCCAGCACATACAGCAAGGTCATCACAATAAGTACAGCAACTAACTTTGACGCCCAAAAACATAGGTTAGATACAGGCGCACTATCAACAATATCTCCCATGCCAGAGGTGCGTTCACGCCAGACAATTTCCGCGCTGTAATAAATCAGTACGATAACCATTAATAATCCGGTCGCACCGGCAATGTTATCCACCATATCCTGAGTTAAAGGCCAGTTAGAGGTACCGTACCATCCAAAATCATCAAACATTGGGCCTACTAAGTTGAATACTGTTAACACCCCTAGTACCAAAAAGGGGGCAGTAAACAGCACTTGCTTCACCTCAAATTTAACCCGAGTCCAAAATTGCAAGCGCGCGTTAATTTCAGTGCGAGTCGATAGTCTAGATAAAGGGACTAACTCAGGGATCTTTTCAACTTTGGTGGATTTTTTATCGCGCTTTTTCGTTAATGTGGGCTGGCGGAAAATCCCTGACAAAGCCAGTAATACGCAGGCGATCGCAAGCCACAGTGTTCGATTTTGTAGCACGAGTCCTGACAACTCGAGTAACTGGTGATTCTTCTCACTAATCGTCCAATAACGGGTCACTTCAGCGAAGGTACGAAGTGCAAAGGGGTCGAGTAATGCCGCGATAGTACGATACTGCGGTTGGCTCGCCATTTCGCCTGTCAGCGTGTAAAGCACCAACATAGCCACGGCCGTCAAATATAAGGCCATCAAAGATCGGAAACGGCTTGCCATGGCATAAAATAGGCATGAGATAAGCAGTAAACTTGGAACCGATAACTGCAAATAAGGGATCAAATAGTGGCTAAGGACAAAGGGGCCAAAGCGACTCCCGTCAACCCAAGGCATAAATGAACCTAATATCAAGCCAATTGGTACAAAGGCGAATACGGCAAGCACTACCATAAAACTGCCTAAAAAATGCCCAAATTGATAGGCGAAAGGCGATAGTGGTTTACTGTAAATCAGCTCCTCCATTAAATTCTGATGATTACGAATGGCGGTGCTACCGACAAAGTTTACAACAGCAAACATAGAGATAAGCCCCATGATGAGCAAGGTTTGGCTAATACCAAAAGGGCTATTTTTCAACACTTCACCACCGCTACCAATTTGAATATTATTGGAGGCAACTGATAAAAAGCTCATTAAAAACAATAAAAAAGAAACAACGTAAAATGATGGCTGACGCAAATAATAACGCCACTCAAATCTCAACATAGATAACAGCATAGGGAGTCTCCTTAAGCTGCCTGATGGCGATGGCTGTGCAAGGTTGAGAAATACAAATCCTCAAGCCCAGCAGCGGCTGGCGTAAACCCTTCAGGGCATGTATCAGCCATCACATTTAATATCGTTCGACCGGCAAGTAATCGTTTTGAGATGACCGGCAATACATTCTCAAGTTGTTGCGCTTCAGCCTGATCAACGGTTTTAGTCCAAATCTTCTCAGTTAACTCACTGACTAATTGCTGCGGATTTCCCTGTAATAGGATTTTTCCCGAGGCTAGCACCGCCATATTCGGGCAGAGCTCCGACACGTCCTCAACAATGTGAGTTGAGAGGATAACCACTTTTTCCTCGCCCAAACTCACTAACAAATTGTGAAAACGATTGCGCTCTTCAGGATCGAGCCCTGCGGTTGGCTCATCAACAATCAATAATTTAGGATCGCCTAGTAATGCCTGAGCAATCCCAAAACGTTGCCGCATACCGCCGGAAAAGCCACTTACCGCCTTATTTTTATGTTGGTATAAGTTAGTGTGGGCCAATAAGCCCTCCACGATTTCTTTGCGTTGCTTGCTCTGATTGATGCCTTTTAACACCGCTAGGTGGTCCAATAAGTCAAAGGCGCTAATTCGCGGATAAACATTAAAATCCTGTGGTAAATAACCTAAGGTTTTACGCAATGCCTGTGGGTCCGCTAAGACATCAATACCGTCGAAAACGATGCTGCCACTGTCAGCACTTTGAAGTGCAGCAATAGTTCGCATCAAAGAGGATTTACCCGCTCCATTCGGTCCTAGTAGGCCAAACATACCCTTCGAAATAGTTAAGTTAACCCCATCGAGCGCCCTAACGCCGTTATCATAGGTTTTGGTTAAATCAGTAATTGTTAGCATGCTTCCCTCTTGCTTTTATGTTCAAAATAACGCCAAGTTATCACAAATAATTAACCAAAACAGCAGTTACTAATGTATTCATGCACTTACCGAATGACTAACTAAATAATGCAAAGAGAAACAATCGATAGAATTAAAAGCAAAGGGCCCGAAATGGGCCCTTCAATATTGAAATGACTGATAATAGTCAATGATGTAAGTTTATCCCTATAGCAAACGCTAAATACAATTCCTTACATAAATCACGTGTTAACGGGAAGGCAGCGTGCCATCAAACACGCGCACTTTAATATTCTTCTTCAGATTTTCCTGATCCTGTTGCCATTCCTGCCACTGAGTCAGACTGATACTCAACTGCAAAGAGAAATCCGTGGAGATCCATTGTGTTTGTCCCTGCGCATATTGCGGCAGTGGCACAATATTTTTAGGGCCATTGAAGGATTCAGAGCATTGGAAGGACTTAAAGTAAACTTGGTCGATAGCCAGATCGAGCTTACTCGGCGTCGTCATACATTGGCCGCTTCCAGGCTCTTGGTAGGAAGCAAATTGGTACATAATCGCTGGGGTATTATTGCTGCTATCGGGCACGGAAGCCGTTTGATGGCAAGATAAGCAGCTACTTAGGGCATTATCTGCTGGACCGTTTAACCTGCCATTACACCCTAGATGCCCTGCATTGGTTTTCTCATTTAATCGTCCAACCACCTCTTGAAACACCGCGCTATCTTTAAGGCCTGACACCGGATTTTGTGGAAAGGCAGCCGCGCCCAAGTTTACAGGAGGGGTATCATTGCCCCACATAAGTCCAAGGGGTGAGATACGGTTCCACGGATTTTTCTCTTTTGCCTTAAATTGGCCGTCGGCCACAAAGGTGCCATAGGCCCAGCCTACTGGGGAGCGGCTGTCACGTACCGCGATATCAAACTGTAGCAAGTACACATCGGCGACCGAACGTGGACACTGCTCTGTTTCTTGCTGGAAGCTACAGGCACTACCATCGGCATTTTTACACTCACAAAAATCACTCGAACTGATATTAGCTTGCCATACAGGCACATTCTCTAAGAAGGGGTAATTATTGGGCGTAGCCGTAGTAAACAGCAATTTGCCAATCACACTGCCTTCATTAAAGGCAAAATTGGCTTGGGGCATCACAGGTGCAGCAGCCCCCGTCCACACCTTAGCTAAGCTGCCCGCAGCCTGAGGGTTATAAAAGCCGACGGCCCACATGGTGGTTTTAATATCGCCTTGGTCTTTCACCGCCATAGTGACGGGTGCTTCACGGGTTAATCCATGGATAAATTCGCGTCCACTCATGGGATCGTAGGTTTGATAAGGAATATGGTACCAAGAACGTACCTTGTTATTACACAGATCCCAGTCGGTATTAACATCACCACTGTCGATATTGCCCGCTTGGATATACTGCATAACGGCCCAAAGATAATTCCAAGCTTGGGTGTTCTTATCCTTTTCGGAGAGATTTTTATCGAAGGGATTGAACTTGAGCCATGGCATTTGCTGATCGACTTTGGCTGCGGAGTAGGCATCACTTAACTGAAAAATGGGCCCTTTCCAACCAGGATAGGCCTGATTAATGATTACTTGATTATCCCACATGCCGGTTTTGGCAAAGGCTGGGTCTTGAAAGTAACTCGGGTAAGTTCCTGTACAAGTGGAGCTTGAAGGGGCTGGTGTTTGGCTGGTTTGAGTTCCAGCGGCGTGGGCATTGGCTCCGAGCAAAACGCCAATCAATAAACTCGCAAGAGGTAGTTTCATCGCTTCATCCTTGAAAGTATTCGTCATCTTTAGGGTTTGCACCGCACCATGGCAATGCCAATTAAGCATAGACTAATTTTCCAAGTCGCGATTTTGCCTTCCACAGAAGTAAAAAGGCCATTTAGCATGGGCTAAATGGCCTTGATCGATTCCTAAGTCATTAGGAGCTTACTTCTGCTCGCGCGTCTTCCACAGGGAGAATAATACCCCCGCCAGCAAGAGGCCGAAGGTGACACCAAGGGATAAGGCCGTTGGGATTTTAAAGTCCACAATGCCTTCATGATTAAAGTACACCAGTCCGACTTTTACACCGATAAACACCAATACCACCGATAGCGCATACTTGAGGTACTCGAAACGATGCACCATGGCCGCGAGGGCGAAATACAATGCCCTCAAACCTAAAATAGCAAAGATATTAGAGGTATAGACGATAAAGGGATCTTGGGTAATCGCAAAAATCGCCGGAATACTGTCCACCGCAAACACCAGATCCGCGGTTTCGACTAAGATCAACGCCAAGAATAGAGGCGTTGCCCACCAGCCTTTGCGGAGTTGATGCTCCTCTCCCCTTACCCAAAACTTCTCTTGATGAAGGCTTGGGGTAAAACGCATTTTAGAGCGTAACCATTTGTAAAACTTATTATCTTGGATATCACCATGCTCATCATCGGAAAAGAGCATCTTAATACCGGTGAAAATCAAGAACAGGCCGAATAACACCAACACGCCTTGGTATTGCGCCACCAGTGCCGCGCCTAAGCCAATCATAATGGCACGTAGCACAATAACGCCCATGATCCCCCAGAATAACACTCGGTGTTGATACAGACGGGGAATGCCTAAGCTACTGAAAATAAGCGCGATAACGAAGACGTTATCCATAGATAAGGATTTTTCGATAAGGTAACCCGTGAAGTATTCCATCCCCGCGGTCGAACCCTTGTACCACCATAACCAAGCGCCGAACAACAGACCCATACAGATATAAAAGGCCGATAACTTAAGACTCTCTGCCACGGTAATTTCGTGTTGCTCTTTGTGTAGCACGCCTAAGTCAAAGGCTAACAATGCCAACACAAAGCCAAAAAACATTAACCAAACCCATATCGGGTAACCCACAAATAGCGTGGTAAAAAACTCCATAACACTCCCTAAAACCTAAAAATACCGAGTTTTCTCGGCCACATCGCCATGCTCGATCTTAATACTTAGCGACACCAAAAACAGTGAAACAGGGTAAAAAGTTTAAAATAGCAGATTAAAATTTGTTTAAATCCATACTAAACAGCCAAAACAACTAGTTGCACTAGACCCTCTCTTCGGAACATTTATCGTACTCTTATCAGATTTAAGCCTAGTCCTAACGCTCACGGACTCATCAATACTCACGCCTTAGCCAGCACAAATCGATAGCGTTTGCGCTAACGGTGTGAAAAGCGAGCTGTTTCAGCGCACTGTGTAACACTTGAGCATTAAGCGAAAATGAAAAAGTTCGCGGGCAAGCATGGCCGTTTGAAATAGCGTTAATGGCGAGTGTGACCACTCACCACAAAGGATAAAAAGGAGATTCGATGGGAAGTGAAAAACTACTCACGCCCGAGCAGACGGCGCGCGACTAATACCACAAGATGCAGTAACAACAGGCCACTAAAGGCTAAGCAGAAAAACAGTAAGGCGATGGAGTTGACCTCTCGAGGAGCGTCACTGTAGAGATACCACCACAAAGGCCAACCGATAAGCGACAGCAACGTCAACTGCCACATGCAGCGTTTGCAGCGGCCAATCTTTTGCCGAAAAATCGAAGTATTACAATCGTCGCACGCCATTAACGTTTTAATCCATTAGCTTACCGTAACGGCATAAGATATCACCAAGTTTGTCCTGTGCTAAATACCGCACTAGAGCGATGCCTTGAGGCGCCTCATACCCTCTTCTATCGACACTAAGGCATGATAACCAAAGTCCCGTTTTGCCGCGCTGATATCGAAGTAATGGCT
Organism: Shewanella sp. DNRA4; assembly: GCF_012843185.1. NCBI lineage: Bacteria > Pseudomonadati > Pseudomonadota > Gammaproteobacteria > Alteromonadales > Shewanellaceae > Shewanella > Shewanella sp. DNRA4. The sequence continues at coordinate 217,624 of NZ_JABAIP010000001.1, read as the reverse complement.
ACAGGAGAGCTGTTTGGCAACAAAGCGGGTCATTATCGGCTCTTCTTGCTTATTCAGCAGTCGATATGTCATTTCTAACACTGTGCCCACCACATAGGCCAGTGTCTGTGGCACGCGCGCGGTCACTGGCGGCAGCCCATCACAGGCTAGAATGAGGTTCAGCATCTTGGCCATAGTTACAGGCTCGTCGTTACTGACAAAATAGGCTTTCCCTTGGCACTTAGGCGAGACTTGGCAAAGCTCAACGGCCGCCAGAATGTGGGCATAAGCCGCATTATCGATATAAATGGTATCGACCAGTTTATCTTCACGGCCAACCAGTTTTAACTTTCCTAAACGGCCACGTTCCAGTACCCGCGGCACAAGGTGGGGATCGCCAGGACCCCAAATCAAATGCGGCCGCAGGGCAACGGTCTTTAGCGCATACGCCGATGCAGTTATCGATGCTTGATTTGCATCGAGCATCATCTTCTCGGCAATCGCCTTGGAGTGAGCATAATAATTTAAAAAACGGCTGGCGTAGGGCGTCGATTCATCAATACCCGATTCATCCTCGCCCGCAAAGGTCACGCTAGGGGTGCTGGTATAAACTAATTTGCTGATTTTAAGCGTTTTACAAGCGGCAATCACATTAGCTGCGCCCTTCACATTAGGGCAAAAATAGCTGTCCCTGTCGCCCCATACCCCCGCTTTTGAGGCCACATGGAACACGATATCGCAGCCCTGCATCGCCTGTTTGACTTGCTCAGGATTGGCTAAATCCCCCTGTACCATAGTCACGCCAAGAGCTTCAAGCTCAGGGTAATGGCCACGGGCAAACCCTGTTACCTTAATCCCAGCAGCAAGTAAGCGTAGGCAAATCGCCTTACCCAAAAATCCGCCCGCGCCAGTCACAAAGGCATGGCTGACCTTAGCCGCCAAGGCATAAAGCGCGACTTGCTCACGCTTATCGAGACTCAATTTGCTACATGCTTGGTCACCGCCCACTTGGTTTAGGCCTGTTGGTTGCGACGGCGTACATTCTAAGTCCGTAGGGGCGAGAGAAATGGAACAATTATCGGTCATCTTGCTATTCCGAGACACACAGTGCCGTTTACAGTATTAAGTTCAGCGCTTATATGCAATGGAATAATATTTCATCCCTATGCCACTAAAAAGCAACAGAAAATCTAGACGAGTAAGGTTAAAAGTCCCTTAAATGAACATCAGCCTTTGGTTTGCGATTGCGCCCAAACGGCTAATTTTTCTCTAAATATTTTGGCATTGTGCCGCACATCCACAGGGAAATCGGGATGAATGAGAAAACGTCTAATCCCCTGAGTGTGGCTATACTGCTCGGCAATCGCCATCAGCTCTTGATAGAGCTGCGCGCTCTTATTGCATACCAAAGATTGGTCAAGCTCAATGCAGATGAGGGGTTCAATCTCACTCGCGCCGCCTTGCCCCTTCACTTTGATCCCCACTAACGCCGAGCGCTTCACATTCGGATGGGTATTAAAAATACGCTCACTCGGAATGGAATAGTAACGTTTAATACACTGCCCGCCTTGGGTGGCATCCACTCTATGGGCTTTGCGGCCACACATCCACAACCGGCCGCTGTCGTCCAGATAGCCAAGGTCGCCCATTCTGTGCCTAAAGGTTTGCTGCTCGCGGTCCCAGATTTTAGCCGCCGTCGTTGCCTTTTCGCGGCGATAATAGGACTGGCTCACCATAGGGCCTGTTACCACTATTTCGCCAATTTCCCCCGCGTTAAGACGCAGGCCATTATCCCACTCAGGAATATCCGCTTCAGTGATGGCGATAATCTCGATGCTGACACCATCGATGGCGCGACCGACACAAATCCCACCACCATTATCTGTGGTTTGAGTCGTGGTAAATAGCTCATCGCTGGCGATCATGCTGATGGGTAAGGATTCGGTAGCGCCGTAGGAATTGAGTACAGGCACGCCGTCACTGAGCATTTTGCTAAAACGGGCAATCGAGGCAATGGTCGCGGGCGCGCCAGCGGAAATTACGCGTTTCACACTGCTGAGTTTATGTTGGCGCTTCGACTCGGTTTGCTCACCGGCACGGCCTAAACGCTCAAGCAATGCAGGATTGACAAAGATATTGCTGCATTGGTATTTCTCAATGGCGGCAAATAAAAATTCAGGATTGGCCGTAATCGGTTTACTGGCATCCATCTCAGGCACAATCGATGCCATACCGAGCGCCGGACCAAAGAGGGAGAATAGCGGAAATGTCGCTAAATCACGCTCGCCATGTGCAATGCCATAATCCTGTTTTAGCGCCTGAATTTGCGCCTCAAACATGCCATGGCTATAGACAACGCCCTTTGGCGTCCCCGTGCTGCCACTGGTAAAGAGAATCGCCGCCATCTCGTCATGCCTAAGCAGCACCATAGGATACTCAGCCTGTTCCGGCAATTTAGCCGCAGATGACTTAGCTGTAGATGTCTTAGCTGTAGATGATTTCGTTGTAGACGACTTAGCTGTTGATAAGAGTATCGACGCTAAACTTGGCGCGCCCGTGAGTAAGCGCGATAGCGTGCCAGCAACTCCGCGTGGATTAACATCCACGTTGATAAGATGCTGCACACTGCCCTTACCCCAGCCTAATAAGCGTCTGGCGATATGGGCTTTAGGGATACCGATAAAGGCATCGGGCGCAGCTTCAATAAAACATTGCTTAAGGTTTTTAATGCCCATGCCCGGGTCAACCAGCACGGGAATAATCCCCGCCTTAAACAGCGCAAACGTTAACGCAAAAAAATCCAGACTCGGTGTGACCATCAGCACCGCCTTCATCCCCCGCGTCAACCCATGGGCATTGAGCGCGAAGGCGATGGCATCGCTTTGTTTATCGAGGCTAATAAAATCGAGTTCTTGGTAAGTTAGGTTGGCAAGGGATTTCCCCTTGCCCTGTTGCACCGCAACCGCAAGATGATGGGGAATGTGATGGGCGGCCTGCTTTAAATGCCGACAAATATTGGCATCGCTTGCTTGCTCGGCGGTAGATGTCCCATGGCCGAACTGCGCATCCTCCACCCTAGCCATTAATGTAAGGCCTGTGGCGCTTGAGTCTCTGCCTCAGGCTCTGTGGCCTGTTCCATTTCAACGCGCTGCACTTCTGCCGCTGGCGTTTGCGCCTCAGCCATAAAGTGTTTGATATGGGTAATCACCTCATCACTCGCATCTTCGAGGATATAGTGACCACAATCGGCAAATTCATGCACCTGTGCATGGGGCATATGTTCGCGCCATTTGGCTAAAAAGTGCTTATCGAACACAAAGTCCTGTAATCCCCAGCAAATCAGTGTCGGCACCTTGGCAAACTTTGGCAGACTGGCGGCGATATCCGACACTAGCTGATAGTTTCTGTCACCCGGTTTTAGCGGAATATCCTGCACAAAACGCAGGGTCGAAATCCGATTCGCCCAGGAGTTAAACGGCGCGACATAGGCCTCACGGATGTACTTTGACATCGGCTGACGCTTTACCCCAACGTAGGAGGCAATTGATGAAAATGCATTAAAACCACGCACTAATACGGTGCCAAGCAGTGTATTACGGCAAATCCACAGCGCCAGCGGTAAAGGTTTAGTTTCGGGTAAATGGAAGGCGCCGGTATTTAAAATCACCAGACGTTTAATTCGTTCAGGGTAACGCGCAGCATAGCCCATGCCGATCATGCCGCCCCAGTCGTGGACGACTAAAGTAATGTTTTCGTTTACCTTTAGGCTGTCGAGCAGCGCCTCTAAATCGTCAATGCGATTCTTAAGGGTGTAGTCGTAACCGCTGTCATCCGGCTTATCCGACAGGCCACAACCAATATGGTCGGGCACGATACACTGGTGAGTATCCTTAAGGGCGCTCACGAGATTACGGTAATAAAAACTCCAACTTGGATTACCGTGCACCATGACCACAGGCTCACCTTGGCCTTCATTGATGTAATGCAGCTTGTTGCCATTACGGCTAAGAAAATGACGTTTAAACGGCAACAGAGTGTCTAACATGACGCTTCCTATCTTTTGTTTTAATTATTTTGTATTGGTAGCCTGTGCAGGTAAATTCACCTTTACCTATGCTCAGTGCTAATGCCCATCACTAAACCAATAAGCATAAAAATGCCCTAGCAAACCTTGCTCTCAAGCGTCGGCTAAGGCAAATAACAATCCTTGAAAACTACCACTTAATGCCCAGCATCATGCAGTTCAAACCACTGCCGATACCTAAAAAGCTCACCTGATCCCCTGGGCGTAAAAAGCCTTGATCGTGTGCCATGGCCGCTGTGACGGGTAAAGAAACTGTGCCCATATTGCCAAGCAGTTGATATGTTGGAAATTCTTTTTCAGGTGGAATATTTAACGCACTCAAGACCTGTTTGCGGTTTGAAGCGCCGACCTGATGACAGATTACTTTGTCGACCTGCTCGACCAACCAATTCCGCTGAGCGAGGAAATGCTCCCACGTGTGCTTTGCCAGCTCGACCCCTTCTTTGAGTAAGGTCACCGCATCGGTACGCATAAACTCACGGTAAATATTGTGACCTACTTCCTGCAAACCCCACTGACACAGTTGATGGTGCTGCGGCGCAGATAAATGGGAGGCGCCAAGTAACTGATGCTTACGCACATTCGTCAGCGGCAAACTGCCATCGGTCAAGATCACCGCCACCGCGCCAGAGCCGCCAGTTAAGGTCGCCAGCGACTGGGCAAAATTCTGCATGGTCGGATCGGCCAACATATTATCAATGGTCACATCGACAATATCCCGCGCCGATTCGCAGGACACCACCATGCCCGCCTTAATTTGACCAAGCTCGATACGGTTGGCAATGTCTAAAATGCCCGACAACACCCCAAGACAGGCATTGCTGATATCGTAAATCGCCGTGTCCTTCGACACACCTAAGGCCGCCGCAATCCGACAGGCGGTGGCGGGTTCGTGCTGGTCACGGCAAACGCCGGTATACACCACAGCGCCCAGCTCAGCGACTTCTATTCCCGTTTCTGCAATCGCCTTGTGCGCCGCTTTAATCGCTCCATCGGATAATTGATGCCCTTTGGGCCACCAACGGCGTTCGGTAATGCCCGTTAACGCCGCAAGTTGCCCCATGGGAATGCGAAATTTTTGATATAGAGGCGCGAGGCGAGATTCTAGCTCACTACTGGAAACCACCACAGGTGCCAGTTCATAGGCAAGGCTATTAATAAATACGCGGGAATATTTCATGAAACTGTTTTATTCGCTCACTAGGATCACTGATCTTTTAGGTCAGTTTTTAGTTGTTATGTGTCATTAAGGCGACATTTGAACAAGAAAAGCCCGATGATTCAATAAAAAACCATCTTTCGCCTTAGACTTGTCTCACAGGGTTTATAAACCCTTGTGACGATCATGCCGCCAATCCGTTAATTCAAAATGAACTAATAAAGAAATACTTTATAAAAAACAGTCAGGTATAACATTAAATAGTAGATTGTTTTTTACTCGCTCAATTTTTGCGCCAAAATCAGCGCATTTCTGGGTGTCACACTGTTTGCACAAAATTCCCTCAGGGTCACCCGATAGCCACTTTCCAGCAAAAAGCAGCAACGATCGAGAATTAACCACAGCTCTAGCGCACGGCGGAATAAATGCGCGGCCAAATCGATGCGTCGGGTTAACCTTTGTCGCTGTTTGCCTATCTCAAGCCAAGCGTCAAAATCACAATCTGCATCTAAGGTAACCGCCTTTTGCGCTGCCGCCCAATGGCAAAACTCGGCAAACTCACCACTCAGCTGACTTTGCTTTATTGCGGGTAAAGGTAAATAAGCATCTATGCCACGATAGCTTCGCTGCAACGCATCAAAACCGAGCCGCCAGGCGATTTCCTGATGCCGCAGCGCCTGTTGTTTCGGATTGGCGATCACGCTCTGTTGTAAAGGCAATTGCAGATCATGGCGACTTAAACGCAGCGCGCTGTGGTTAGCGAGTGTCGATAAGCCTTGATATTGATTAGCTTGAATTAAATGATAGCAGCAAGGTGAAATCGCCAGAGCCTGGGTGCCCGCCGCTGCGGCCAATTGCAGTAAACGCACATGCAAATCGCCACAGGCATGCAGCGCCACCGCCTGTTGCTGGGCGCGAAAAGGATTGGTTTGATGAGTGGAATTTTCGCAAGCATTACCTTCGATAGCGAAGGCATCAGCACAGATAAATCGCTGTGATAATTGCCATTTATCAGCAAAGGCTTGGCCCTCTTCACAGAGCATCGCCTGCCACTCGAGGCTTAACACATCCACACCACGTGCTTTGGCTATTAAGCGGCCTAAATGGCCTTTGCCCGCACACCACTCCAGCACGGGTAATCCCGCATCGGGCAAATGCTGCACAAAGGCGGTAATTTGCTCCCACTTACGGCCCTTTATATGGGCGCTAAAGTGAGCCAATTCGGCAACTTCAATGTTAGGTGAAGTAGCAGTTTCAATATCGTTAGAGCTAATGTCAGAGTCAATATCTGAGCCTATATCTGAGTCAATATCCGAGCCCTGCGAAAGTTCGGCAAAGGACAATGTGAGTAAAGACAGATCCCAGTCTAAGCCTAACGCGGCAATATCCTGCTTGAGTGCTGGAGATAAGGCATCGACTAACACCGATTGCTCGGCATCCAAGGTATCGAGCACGGCATCATCAAGCGCCCAAAGGGTGGTTGCTAGCCTTGGGAATTGCGCCGCCCAAGGCAGTGCTTTTGCCTCAAAGGCACGGACTTGCCACAGGGCGCGGCCCTGCTCAAGTAACTTATCCAATTGGATAAAGTGCGCCCTGAGCCTGTCCTGACGCTCGGCCCTTGCCTGCTTATGATTATCGCGCTTAATTGCCATGCTAAATTTGCTTTACTCTGATGTGTTCCATTTGACTCTCTTATTGGCCTTAGCCGTCAGTTTGAAAACAGTGCCGTCATTAAGCCTTTACGAATATTAAGGTGCATTTCACTTAATATCGCTGCCCAAATGGCGCCTAAAGCTGCTAGTATCGCCACAATTTTTGTCAGCCTGCATTACTCGCTGACCAGCATGGGAGATACGCCTTAACGCAGCAACAGTTAACGCTGCGGCCTCCCCCATTGAACCCGAAGACGAAAACCTGTTAAGAGGAAAAGTATGCTCTCCCCCTGCGTCGCCCGCTGCGGCTTAAATGATGAAGATTATTGCATGGGCTGTTTTCGGCATATCGATGAGATTGTCGCTTGGCGCGATAGTAGCGATGCAGAACATGCCGCGATTATCGCACAACTTCCCGCCCGCAAAGCCCATTTCGAAGGCGACGAAAATCAACAGGTGCTAAGCCGCGCTAAATGGCTGGAAGCCGAGGCACGACTTGCAAAAAAAGCCTGAAAATTTCAGGCTTTTTACTTTTATCGCTACTTTTTCATCATCGCCTTTAAATCGGCAAAGGGATTATAGGTCGCCGCCGCTTGCTTGGTTTCGGTAGTGCTACCGTAGCGGATCAGTTCTTCGAAGCGTGAATGTTCGTTATCGTGGCAATAGAGGCACAATAATTCCCAATTCGAGCCGTCGGATGGGTTGTTGTCGTGGTTGTGATCTCTATGGTGAACCGTCAACTCGCTTAAATTTTTTGAGGTAAATTCGCGGGTACAGCGGCCACAGATCCAAGGATACAATTTGAGCGCCTGCTCGCGGTAACCGCCCTCACGCTTTGCGCGGTATTCCCGCTCTTGGGCTAAGACTTGATCTAACTTACTCTGGCCTGGATTTGCTGACATGCTCACACCTAACTGATGACCCCTAAAAAAGTGCCCCAAGGATAATCCGACTTATCACTTGGGGCAATATTGTTACCGTCAAAAGCTTTTAGGCGACGTGGCCTTGATCGGCATTAGACAGATGCAAATAGTGCAGGTATTTCTCATATTGGGTGACCACATCCGCCAAAAGCTGCTCTTCGGTATAGCCCATCACATCATAGTGCTGGCCGCCCTGCTCTAAGTACACTTCGGCGCGATAATACCAATTGTTGCCCTGCTCTAACTCTTCACCGACCGGATTAACGATTTCAAAGCAGCGCATCCGCACACCGTATACGAAGGGTTGATAGGCTTCGTTGCTGATCACCAATCGCACTTTGCCGTCGAGATACTCAAGATCCGCCGTCAGGCCCTTACTCATAAATTGCTGACACACCTTAGATAACGCTGGTGTCGCGACATTATTGAGGAAGACACGCGCCTCATCTTCGGTGGGATGCGACACTAAGACTTCGATACGCTCCTCCCAGCTGATATTGGTCTTAGCATATTGCACACTGGTGGTATGGAGCTGCACACTGTTGATCTTCAGCCAATCGTCCTTAAGCGCCTTATACAGCCCTAAACACATCAGCAACATCACGCATAAAAATGGCATCGCACTGGCAATAGCGGCGGTTTGGAGTGCCTGTAAGCCACCCGCAAGCAGCAGCACCGAGGCCACCACACCCTGGAGTAATGCCCAAAACACCCGTTGCCAAACGGGCGCATTGTTATCGCCCCCCGAGGTCAGGTTGTCGATCACTAAGGAACCGGAGTCAGATGAAGTCACAAAAAAGGTCACCACTAAACAAATCCCAATGCCCGATAACAGGTGCGGGTACGGCATATGTTCAAAAAACACAAACAGCGCCACGGGCACATTGGTATTCACCGCTTCGCTTAGGTAGGTCGCGCCTTGATTCATAATGGCGTCGATGGCCGAGTTACCAAATACCGTCATCCACAAAAAGGTCAGCGCCGAAGGTACAAATAAAATGCCGACTAAAAACTCACGTATGGTACGGCCGCGACTCACCCGTGCAATAAAGGTGCCGACAAAAGGTGACCATGAAATCCACCAGCCCCAGTAGAGTAGCGTCCAACCGCCAAGCCAGTCTTCCTTATGCTGATAGGCATACAGATTAAAGGTTTTATTAACGATATCACTCAGATAACTACCGGTATTTTGCACAAAGGCCTGTAGCAACATTACCGTTGGGCCAAGAATTAACACAATCAGCAGCAGAATAAGGGCCAAGCCTAAGTTAAGCTCACTTAAGCGCTTGACCCCTTTATCGAGCCCCGAAAATACCGACAAAGTGGCAAGTAAGGTAATACCAATAATCAGCGACACTTGCACCGTGGTGTTATTAGGTAACTGCTCGAATAAATAGCTTAGGCCCGAGTTAACCTGCAACACCCCAAACCCGAGGGAAGTCGCCACCCCGAACATAGTCCCTAATACCGCAAAGGTATCGACGCAGTGGCCAATGGGGCCGTGGATGCGCTCACCGATTAAGGGATAGAGTGCGCTGCGAGGTAACAAGGGCAACTTATGCCGATAAGCAAAATAGGCCAAGCTCAGGGCAACCACCCCGTAAATCGCCCACGCATGTATGCCCCAATGGAAGAAAGTGATCTTCATCGCCTCTTTAGCGGCTGCCAAACTCTCAGGGGTTGCATCGGGCGGCGCTAAGTAATGCATCACGGGTTCGGCAACGCCGAAGAACATCAGTCCAATCCCCATCCCCGCCGAAAACAGCATAGCAATCCAGCTCTTATAGCTATAGTCGGGCACGGCATGATCGGGGCCTAGCTTAATATCGCCAAAGCGACTGACCATAACAAAGATGATAAAAATCAGAAAAATCGCTACACCAAGGATATACAACCAGCCCGCTTTCGCCTCTAGCCACGACTGCATGGATTTGAAAAAGTGATTGGCCTCGGTGGGCCAAATGGCGCAGATCATCACCATTAATGTGATAAAAAAGACCGACGAATAAAAAACCGGTGGATTAATACTCGACTTGATAGACATAAAACTCCCTTGTTCTAGCCAGTTCCCTATTAACATCCCTTCGATGTTGAAGAGATAGCACAATAATAGGTAACCCTAGCCTCAGCAGTATGTGGTCAGGATGAAATAGGCATAAATAATCCATGACAAGGGCTCGCGGTCAGCAATTCCTTGTGATGTCATACTCATATTGAAAACGCTTCCCCACTTTCCCGTTTGCTCAACGCTTTTGCTTGATAGTAAAGTCGGCAAACTGTTGACTCGATAAACAGCTAAACCGCTGCTAATGCCCTTTGAGAGCCTATCGCCCTCTCAAAGACAGCGAGCATCAACACCATGCGACCGAATCGCAGGGTTCAACCTCTACGGCGACATAATGCATATAAGCGGTTCGATATCGGTGATATCGAGGATGAGGAATACAAAGCGCGATTAGCAGCTAACGGTTAACCAGTAGCAAATATCGACTCGGCCTTGCTTAAGCTCTACTGGAGTGCCTTCGAACAGAGACCACATACTGTCGAAAACTGACTCAATAGAGACAAAGATAATGCTAAACAGCAGCTGCTGAATCAGCATAAAAAATGGCGACCTATTAAGTCGCCACCAGATTGTATCACAAAAATGCACCTATTTGACGTAAAAAACCAAAAACCACTTATTCGGCTTTAGTTTTTACCGTTGCCGCGCCCGGCGTTTGCGAGATACCCGCCGTTAAATTAAAGCGCATCGCCTCTTCAAAAGACCAGTCGACTAAAATCAAATCTTCACGTTTGACTAGGCTAGTCACCCCCGCCATTTGGTAACTGAGTTGGAATAACACAGGCACCCAATCTCCTTCGGGTAAGGCATCGAGCAACGGCTGCGGCGGTGTATCCGTCATAATAAAGCCCACCACAAACCCGCCATTGGCCTGTTTAACCAACACGGTTTGCTGAGTATTGGGTTTGCCCTCACGGTTCATTAAGGAAGCGATATCACGAATACTGCCATAGACAGATTTAAACAGCGGAAAACGCATCAGCTGACGTTCAATCCAGCCATAGAGCCACACAATTGGACTCACCGAAAACAACAGGCCCACCGCAAACACTATGGCCACGACTAAGATAAAGCCCGCGCCGACAAAATGTTGGTTAATCCCTACCAACTCTAAAATAAAAATCCCTAAACCATCTAACGATACAAACAATGACCAAAACAACCACAGGCTTAAAGCCATGGGCAGTAGGTTCATCAAGCCACGGGCTAAGGTTTTCTTCATTACAATCTCATCAAATCCAATGGGATAAAAAAAGGCATAAATTATTTACGCTAAAAAGCGCGTTAAATGCTACCACAGAGTCACTTATGCACCAGCACTTGATGTAAGGTAAGGCGCAGAGAACACCAAACCGCTACGACATCGAGGGAAAGAATATGCGCGTGACCCGCCTAGACCATTTAGTGTTAACTGTGAAAGATATCGAGGCCAGCGTCGACTTTTATCAACGCGTGTTAGGGATGAAAAAGTCCGTATTTGGTCAGGGCCGTATCGCATTAAGCTTTGGCGATCAAAAAATCAATCTTCACCAAGCAGGCGCCGAATTTGAACCTAAGGCAAACCTTGCTACGCCCGGCAGCGCCGATCTCTGTTTTGTGGTCAGCCACAATATTGAAGAAGTGATCAACCACTTAAACAGCCTTGAAGTTGAGATTATTGAAGGCCCAGTCCTGCGCACCGGCGCCACAGGTCGCATCAACTCCGTCTATATCCGCGACCCCGATTTGAATCTATTGGAATTATCCGAATATCTGCCGGCCTGCACGCAGTAGCGCCTAATCCAATCATTTTTAATCGGCACAAATAACCTTATTTCAGAATGCGGATACTATAGATTATTGTTTTGCAACGATAATAATCAGTAACAGCTAGCCAATGAAGTCAACAATAAACGGAATGATAAGATGATAACAATACCCATCCTAGGTTTGCTTGAAGTTGATCCCTATGATGGCTGGCTTAAAAGCCAACCCATTGAGATCAATGCGCTAAGCGGTAAATTTGAGTTTATCTTAGAAGAGTACGAAACCGACCCACAGGTGGAGGATTTTCATACTGCGGTACAACATTTTCTCGCCCTAGACCATACCGCACTCGAGCAAGCTCAGGACGCGATTTACCAATATTATCAAGATTGCTGCACATACATTACGCCTGCGAGCGAAGAATATATTGATATTCCTAACCCAAACCAAGTATGGCGCCATATTGAGTTTGGCGACGAATTAATGGTGTCACGCCGCGCCCATGGGGATAACGCCGTGTATATCTCCCTTACTTGCCACTGCGATTGGGAGCCCGAGCACGGTTTACAAATCGTGTTTAAACAAGGATCAACCATCAATAAAATTGGGGCTTTTGATGGACACCTTTCCCACGCAGATGCCTATGACGATCCTAGATTCGAAGACATGGTCTATGTGCCGTGTTGCAGATAAATTCAGATCGTTTATCTGATTATCTATCTGATTTATAATATTTTTCATTTATAACGCTAGGCAAGTAACATAATACTCGGCTGAGCATCAATTTATATAGGCTAATGTTTTGAAAGGAAAAGTTGTCTCATACCTTGCCGCTAAAAAGTATGGGTTTATCCAAGGCGATGATGGTGAAAGCTATTTTTTGCATTTTTCTGAACTATTAGACAAGAAAGATGAAGGCAAGTTAGTCAAAGGCAGAATGGTCCATTTTGATCCAACGCCCACACCTAAAGGCCTAGCCGCCAAAGCGATCAGTTTGCCCGAAGTCTTTATCAGGGAGCGATTAGTTGACTTTTTTACCACTAAAGACCGCCACCCTAAAAACGGCACAGTGCTTGTTAGCTATCCCATTACGACCCGCTTTTTTAAAGACCCCAGCGAAGGAAGACGTCATTTAGAACAGCTTGCAAAGCATTGTGGATGCAATGCAGTACTGAATGTCAGCTTTGAGAAGGACACTTTCTCAAAAGGTAATTATCGCTATACGGTACACGCCTTCAAAGGTGAACTCGCCCTAGTAACCGAGAAAGTTCCTGCTGACTCTCAAGAACTGGTTATCGCCTCTGCACAGTTACTCGAAAAACGAAAAGCAGATGTAGAGCAGACAGTTAAACAAATGAGTGAAGCCGAAAATTTAGCACGACAAAAACAACTGTCTGGTTGTCTAGGTACCCTTGCCATGATCACGCTGATACCGCTCGCACTGGTGCTCAGTGCTATAGCGGTTTTTCCTGCTTAGCGAGTTTAAAACAAGTCGATAGTGTTATTTATTAAAGAATATATGGACGGATTTATAACCCATGATAACTGGCTTAAACTGACCACCGTGTTTGGCAAGCTATTTCACTGTTGCTTCCCCAGTGACACGCCATAAACTCATCCCTGAGGGCTCGACGGCGGCATCCATGCCGCCAACGGTCACAGTTGCAACAATGACAATCTTTACGACCATTGAACTGTTCATCTAGCTAAAAACTTTTTGCCCCATTCCTCGTTAGCAATGTGGCATTTAGCTTACTTCAACATGAGTATGCTGCCCCAATTTTAGTAATGATACAAAGGCTACGGATCTCAGGCATTATCAGTTTTATCCAATCGCAATTACGTTAGCCAATGTGAAATATGTGGTACGAGTGTTAGTTGAATGCGAGGCCCAAATGCAGTCAATCAAGGTCAATAATTAGTCGGGCATCAGTGTAAAAGAATGAAGAAGCTAAAACGATATCAATTAATTGCCCATCAAACTGTATAAAAAATCGCTACCGCAGAAAAGCAAATTCCTATAGCATCATTTATACCAATTGACATGGATGTGGCAGCAGCCAAGTCCAAGAAGCGATTTATGCCTGCAAACAGCGCAGGGCATAAATACTAAGAAGTTAGCTTATCCAGATTCAAACAAACATCGCATTTAGGAGTATATTATGACGTGCCAACAACAACATCGCTATAATGCAGAATTTGAATTACTTCCACATGATCAAAGCCATTTTAATGGTCGTCATAAATGTGCTGGTTGTGCATATGATTATGGTTACTCACTTGGAATAGCAAAGGCTCAGTCGTTACATATTGACTTTAATTCTTTGCCAGATAGTCAAGCCGGAACAGTTCGTCATAAAAGTGTTCAAGCCGCTTTCGCTAAAGGATACTTAGACGGCGTACTTGCATCATATTGAGTAATACAAGAAGCTAACAAATTGCTTAATTTCGTTCCGGCCACAAAAGGCGTGGCCTCCAAGGGCCTGCCAGCGCTGTGGCAGCCCATTAGCAAAGCGTTAACAGTCCTAGGTCGTGCGTAGAGATAAATTAGAGTGGATTGATGCAGCAAGAAATATTTTTGAAAGCTATTTGCGATATAGCGAGAAAAGGAGTGCCTACTGGCTTCACAGGTCTAGGTGTTATATTGATAAATAATGATATAGGAACGCTACCAATTTCACATCTTCTAAGTGAAGATGGCTTCCTAACAGAAGATTTAGATGCTCAGAATGTTGTCAATTTCCTATTTTCCATTTCTAACATTAAAGATAAAAGACATGATGGTTTTCATGTTGTCAGTGGAGACTCTCGGCTCTTAAAAATATCACAATATTTTAGTCCCCTGATACCTAAAGGCTTTAATGGAACGGTATTTGATGTGGGCGCGAGATATCGAACAGCTCAATACGGCTCACTCTATGAGAATGTAACGTCAATCATCGTTGTTAGCCAAAAGGGAGAAGTTTCTATTGCAAAAAAAGGAGTTGTGGAGTTGATCGTTACATGAATCAAGCAGAAGTCAAAATATTTGCGACTGGATCAATTGTAATAGGTGCTATCGTTTGGATTATTCCTTTTTTGATCAATAGGTTCGAGGTTCTCTCTCTTGAAAGTCTTAAATACATCAACTTAGGTATTACGGTTACTGGACTATTTTGGTTTTCATATTTCAAGTGGGCCTGGAAATGGAACTATATAAGAAAGCTTTTATATCGGCCAAACCTAAACGGAACTTGGTTGGGTGAATTTGAATCTGATTGGAAAAATGATCAGGGTCATGTAAATCCACCCAAAAGGTTTGTTCTCGTTATTCGTCAGCACTGGTTTACTATATCTGTAAGAGCTTTCACAAACATACAAAAAAACAGAATCTTATGTGGAAACTCTAATGCTAGATGATAGCAAGGGTACAAAGCTTCTTGCTTACCTATTTTCTGAAAAACGCTCAAGAACAGGGGAGCATGGCTCAAGACAAGGAGCCGCGGAGTTAGATCTAGTAGAAACAGAAGTAAATAAGTTATTAGAAGGTCATTTTTGGACACAAGCGGGAACACGCGGATATATACTGGTAAAACAAATATCTAGTAATGATCACATAGACTCTTTTGAGCAAGCAGAAAATAAGTGGTCAGTTAGTGATTGTTGGGAGTCAATTCAGGGTAGCAACTGTTAACAAGTTGCCAAGGACGGTCATGAGAACACTCCAACTCTTAGGTTTTTTACTTGCAATTGCAGGGTTTATTTTAGGCTATGTGATGCTAGCCCCTGTCGATGGTGAAACATCGGAAGCTTCAGCTGGAGGTGCAGGCATATGTATTATTTTTATAGTCTTACCTATGCTTGGTTGGTCTGCGTTAATGTTGGTGCCAACTTCATTTGCTTTGTTTAACAACGCAGTAAGGCAACAAACTTATTTTAAAGGTCATTTTTGATTAAACCTTTGGAGATTGAACTTAGTAATTTCAGGCGGACATATAGCTGTCGCTCTATATTTCGCTTATTTATGGTTTAAAGTCAGCATTGGCAACTAACAATCGCCATCAAAAACACGCCTTAGTTGCTCGCATTTGTGGCGGGCGTTAGTTGCTTTAATAAAGTAAGGAGTAATTCGTGAGCCGAGATTGGGAATCAGTATTTACAACTTGGTCTCAAGGGCCAAGTAAAACAGAGCAAGAAAGAGCTGAAAATGCTGAAAGGCAAATAAGGCAAGCAATTCAAGCGAGTGATAAGTTAAAAAATAGAAATATCAAAGTGTTTACCCAAGGCTCATACAGAAACAGGGTTAACGTAAGACAGGATAGCGATGTTGATGTTGGGGTTCTCTGTTTTGACACCTATTTCCCCGAATACCCTGATGAAAATGTTAAAATGGAGCTTGCAAAAAGTTTCGTTCCCGCCACTTATGAATACGCGATGTTTAAAAGTGAACTAGAAGAAGCGCTTGTAGCAAGATTCGGAAGAGCTGCCGTTACGCGTGGTAGTAAAGCCTTTGATATAAAAGCAAATACATATCGCGTAGAGTCAGATGTAGCTGCATTTTTTGAGCATCGTAGATACGTTACCGCAACTTATTATCATTCTGGGGTCGAAATGATGCCGGATGATCTCGACCCACCAAGAGTGAAAAATTGGCCTGAACAACACTACCAAAATGGTGTTTCAAAAAATGAAGCAACATCAAGAAGATACAAAAGAGTCGTTCGAGTATTAAAGAAATTATCTAACGAAATGGCGTCAAATGGTATTCAGTCGGCAAAAGATGCACCGAGCTTTCTCATTGAGTGCTTGGTATTTAATGCATCAAACTCATGTTTTGAGCATCAATCTTTCAAGCCAATGGTAAAGCATGTGCTTGCAGAGCTTTTCAATAATACTTTGTCATATGAAAAATGCTCTGAGTGGGGGGAAGTAAATGAACTTAAATATCTTTTCAGAGGGTCGCAGCCGTGGACGCGCGCGAGTGCTCACCAATTTTTGAGTGATGCCTGGGACTACATAGGCTACGAATAATGCTAACTAGACTTCATATTTCATCATTTATTGGCCTCACGATTGCAGTTTGGTTATTTGCACTCTGGTTTCAAGGCATGCCTGTTCTTAGTGCGGACTTCGTAAAGCCATTTAGCACAGTGGTTGGTGTCATAACCCTATTCGTCACCTTATTTAATAAATACATGTGGTCATGGAAAATATTTAAAGGTTGGTATGTAAAAAGGCCAGACTTAAGAGGTACGTGGAAAGTCGAGTTGAAAAGTAGCTGGGTAAATACTGAAACTGGTGAAGAAATTGCGCCAATATATGGGTATGCAGTAATTAGGCAATCTTTAACATTTCTTAGTTTGAGGTTGATGACAAAGGAATCCAGATCTGTGTTAGTGGCTCATAGTATAGAGCAGCAAGAAGATGAAGATCTGTTTAAGCTTGTTGGTGTTTACCGAAATGAACCAAAAATTGAATTACAAGGTGTTAGAAGCGAAATTCATCATGGTTCTTTCGCTTTAGAAATACACGGTTCTCCAGTAGAAGAACTTGAAGGTCATTATTGGACAGATAGGGCAACCAAAGGTGGCATGAAATTGGTTGGTCGTGTTGAAAAATTATATAGCACATATGAGCAGGCAGAGCGTGAGATCGGCAACTAACAAGCGCATGTTGTCGGAGTGGCTTTCTGCTGCTCTCCAAGCCAGCCGCAAATGCGGGCGTTATCTCCTTAGAAATTTTAATCCGACACCCCAAAATTAGAGTTGGGAATCTAACATGCTTTTGTCCCAAAGCGTGCTGAGTAAGATTATTAAGTCTACAGGCTACGACAATGCTAAACAGGTGAGCCATGGTGATTAGCGAGACGACCGTCCGCCCCACGGACGGGGCGGTCGAGCATCCAAGGAAGGACATGAACAACATCCTTGTTTAAAGGCCAGTTTGCCATCCATGGCTCTCGTTCATAAGCTTAGAAACCCTAGGTTTCTATTCACCGTGTCGTAGAGCAAATGCCATGGCTCGCCCATCGTCATAACGAACAACCTCGCCAACCTTCTTACCGTCTATTCATGGCCATCAATCAGTTAAACATCTAAACAAAAACGCTCTGCGGATTAGGCAGAGCGTTTGTGGATAACGCCTTGTGATAAAAGGCGTTTAGTCCTTTAAATCCTTTTCCATATCTTCGTAGGAAGTATGGCGGACGTCTTTACCTTTTACGTAGTAAATAATGTATTCGCAGATATTTTTACAACGATCGCCCACACGCTCAACCGCACGGGCGGCCCAGAGTACGTCTAATACATCGGGGATTGAGCGTGGATCTTCCATCATGTAGGTCATTAATTGACGGATAATACCTTCATATTCACGGTCGAGTTTAGCGTCTTCCTTGTGCAGTTCCAATGCAGACTCTGCATCCATACGGGCTAATGCATCTAAAGTGGCGTGGAGCATACGAGTCGCATGGCGGCCCATATTTTCAATACTGACTAATAAAGGCTGCTGATTATTCAATCGCTTATCTAATGCTGCCTTGGCAATACGCACGCAGGCATCACCAATACGCTCAAGATCAGCAATGGATTTTGAAATCGCGATGATCATCCGCAAGTCGCTCGCTGCGGGCTGGCGCTTGGCGATAATGCGGGTACATTCTTCGTCAATCGAGACTTCCATCCCGTTGACTTTATGGTCACCTAAGATCACCTTTTGCGCTAATTCGGCATCTAAGGTGCTTAAGGCGTCGATGGCTTGCTCTAATTGACGCTCAACCAAGCCACCCATAGCAAGTACACGGTTACGAATATCTTCTAGCTCGGCGTTAAATTGCCCAGAGATATGTTTGTTTAAATTCATATTTTCCATTTTGCCAACCTTTTACTCAACTGTATCAACGCCTAGATGGAGTTTGCAATGCTTAACTCTGTTCTAGGCGGTGGCTTATTTCGTTAATCGCTTATCACTCACATCACCTACTGCCAAGGGCAAGGTGATTAACCGTAACGGCCGGTAATGTAATCTTCGGTCTTACGTTTTTTCGGTGTGGTGAAAATGGTGTTGGTATCGGCGTATTCCACCAATTCGCCCATATACATAAAGGCCGTTTGGTCCGATACCCGCGCCGCCTGTTGCATGTTGTGGGTAACGATAACCACTGTGTACTTAGTTTTAAGCTCGGTTATCAGCTCTTCGATAGTTAAGGTTGAAATCGGGTCGAGTGCCGAAGTAGGTTCGTCGAGCAGTAATACTTCTGGCTCGATGGCAATAGCACGGGCAATCACCAAACGTTGCTGCTGACCACCGGATAAGCCAAAGGCGTTATCGTGCAGGCGGTCTTTCACTTCATCCCAAATCGCCGCGCCGCGTAGCGAACGCTCGGCCGCTTCGTCGAGTTCACGGCGGTTGTTAATGCCCTGCAGACGCAGTCCATAAACCACGTTTTCGTAAATCGATTTAGGGAATGGGTTAGGACGCTGGAACACCATACCCACGTTACGGCGCAGGGCGGCAACGTCGATCTTTTTGTCATAAATATTTTGACCGTGCAGCAAAATCTCGCCGTCGATATGGCAGTTGTCCACCAGATCGTTCATGCGGTTAATGCAGCGCAATAAGGTGGATTTACCACAACCGCTGGGGCCGATAAACGCCGTCACTTGCTTTTTGGGGATCTTCATCGACACATTGAATAGCGCTTGCTTATTGCCATAGCGCAGGTCTAAGTTGCGGATCTCCAGTGCGGTATCGTTCTGGCTCAAGTTTGCTAAGTCAAAGTTATTGGTTTTCATGGCTGTTGAATCTATAGAAATCATATTCAGTCCTAATACTTTCAGGATAATCGCTGATTAATGCTCAAGCGAACGATATTTTTCACGTAAGTGGTTACGCACACTAATCGCGGTTAAGTTCAGTGCCACAATCACTGTAACCAGCAAGAAGGAGGTGGCGTATACCAGAGGACGTGCAGCTTCAACGTTAGGACTCTGGAAGCCCACATCATAAATATGGAACCCTAAGTGCATGAATTTACGTTCTAAATGCACAAATGGGAAGTTTAAGTCCAGTGGCAATGTCGGCGCTAATTTCACTACACCCACCAGCATTAACGGTGCCACCTCACCCGCGGCGCGGGCCACAGCTAAAATCAAACCCGTCATGATCGCAGGGCTTGCCATCGGGATCACAATCCGCCACAGGGTTTCGGCCTTAGTCGCGCCCAGTGCCAAACTACCTTGACGCACCGCGCTAGGAATACGGCTTAAGCCTTCTTCGGTCGATACAATCACCACTGGCAGGGTCAGAATCGCTAATGTCAGCGCCGACCAAATCACCCCTGGCGAACCAAAGGTCGGTGATGGTAAGGCTTCGGCGTAAAACAGTTGGTCAATCGAGCCGCCCATCATGTATACGAAGAACCCTAAACCAAACACCCCGTACACAATCGATGGCACACCCGCTAAGTTGATTACCGCAATACGGATCATCTTAGTAATTGGGCCTTTTTTGGCATATTCGTGCAGGTAAATCGCGGCAATCACCCCAAATGGCGTAACAATAATGGCCATTAAGATCACCATAAATACTGTGCCGAAAATTGCAGGGAATACCCCCCCTTCAGTGTTGGCTTCGCGTGGGTCATCCAGCAGGAAACGGCCCACCCCGACAAACCATTTACCGATTTTTCCCATCAAGCCTAAGTGGTTGACGTAGGTAACATCTAGCACAGTGTCTAATTTAAGTTCCACCTCAACACCGCGCATATCACGTACAATCACAGCGTCGCGAGCCGCTTCATCACGCAGGGCAAACAGCTGTTTTTCGAGTACTTTATAGTCTTGTTCGAGCGAATGTTTCGCCGCGGCTAACTCCTGCTTGCGACTATCGGTCAGCTCACCATCTAACTCGTAACGGCGCTCTTTTAGACGCAGTTTTTCAATGTTGTAGTTAATCGAGCCAATATCTTGTTTTTGCAGTGATAAGGCTTTGTCAGACAGTGCGACTGCGCGATCAATATGCTCCATTAAGGAGGATTCAAGCGCATCGTTTTTAAGTTCTAAGCGTTTACCGTTTTCAATCACGGCTACTGGGTAACCGTAAAAATTACCGTTTTTCGTCCGCTCAAGCATTGCGACATCAGCTGGCTCACTACGGCTAATAATGTCAGTCGCTAAAATCCAGCGGAAATCTAGGCCCACAAATTCACGGTTACCGGTCTTGACTAAATAACGGGTCACAAACTCACCGGGTGGCTGTTTAAACACATGGCCTGCGGCGGTTAAGCGCTCGGTCGGCACTTCTTCTCTATCGTAGATTTCACCGATTAAGGTTGACCGTACACCCGAGCTATCTTCAAGTTCCCATTGATAAATCGTCGCAGGCCAAAAAAAGCTTAATCCGCGCCATGCAATCAGCAGTAACAAACCTAATACTGCAATCAAACTGATGCTCACCGCGCCACCTGTCATCCAAATCCATGGCGAGCCTGATTTTACCCACTTACCCATTGCACAAACCTCTCAAGGTCATTGGCGAAATAGTATTTAGTATCATTATCTTATCTCCATTATAGCGAGCTATAGCGGTCACGCAGACGCTGTCTTACCACTTCGGCAATGGTGTTAAAGAAGAAGGTGAATACGAACAGTACAAAGGCTGCGAGGAACAGCACACGATAATGTGAGCTACCAATTGCCGATTCAGGCATTTCTACCGCAATGTTAGCCGCTAATGTCCGCATACCTTCAAACACGCTCCATTCCATAATGGCGGTGTTACCCGTTGCCATTAACACGATCATGGTTTCACCCACAGCACGGCCAAGTCCCATCATCACCGCAGAGAAAATCCCTGGGCTTGCGGTCAGCAGCACAACACGAGTCAGAGTTTGCCAAGGCGTCGCGCCCAGCGCCAAACTGCCGTTAGATAGATGGCGTGGCACAGAGAAAATCGCATCTTCGGCAATCGAGAAAATGGTTGGAATAACCGCAAAGCCCATGGCGATACCCACGACCAGCGCGTTGCGTTGGTCGAAGGTGATGCCTAATTCGTTAGTGATAAATTGGCGAGTGTTACCATCAAACAATGCCACTTCAATCATCGGGCTGATGGCAAAGGAGAACCAACCCACAAAGCAGATAACCGGGATCAGCATCAGCTCCTGATAGACTTCAGGCAGACGTTGTTTCCAAGTACCGGGTAATTTGCTCCAAGAGTAAGCCGACACCAGAATCGCCGTCGGCAGCAGGATTAGCAGTATTAGGATGCCCGGTAGATGTTCTTCAATCAGCGGTGCTAGCCAAAGTCCCGCGAGGAAACCTAAGATAACCGTCGGTAAGGCTTCCATAATTTCAATCGTTGGCTTAACGATGCCGCGCACCTTTGGCGACATAAAGTAAGCAGTATAGATGGCGCCCGCAATCGCTAATGGTACAGCAAATAACATGGCGTAAAATGCAGCCTTCATGGTACCAAAGGCCAATGGCATTAAGCTCAGCTTGGCTTCAAAGTCATCACTGCCCGAGGTGGATTGCCACACAAATTTAGGCTCAGGGTAACCTTCGTACCACACCTTATTCCACAACGCGCTCCAAGATACCTCGGGATGAGCGTTTTCGACGTGGAAAATATTTAGCTGGTTGTTCGCCTCGACGACTAAGCCATTCGAACGTGGGCTAAACCCCATGGCTCCCGGATTTTTAAGGTCAAAGGTTTTATCAAACAGTTCACGCTCACTGGTGGTGTAAAGCAGTGATAGTTCACCTTCGGGGCTCACCACAGCAAAACTTTTACGGTAAAACTCAGAAGCCATAGAGGCAACAGGTGGTAAGCCCGAAAACTCACGAATTTCTTTATATAAACGGCCTTTTGGACCATTTACTTGGAAGTACTGGGTCACCACACCGCTGTCATAACTCACTAAAATCGAGCTAGCACCTGCGAGCAAGGCAATATTATTAACCTTAGACTTGTCCTTTTCGGCATCAATAACTTGAATTAAATCGATATTTTCAATGTCACGAATATTGTAAACAAACACCTTATTGCCCATCTGCAACATCAGTTGGCGTTGATCAGGGGTCATTAATTGGTGCGCCGCCTTTTTAGGGGCATCTGGGAGCAGTGCACTCGTCGTTGTCCACTCAATCTCTTCGGTCATCATGTTTTCTTGACCTTCAAGACGGCTTAAACGCCAAATGCCATTATTATCTTGGTAGGCAAAGGTGATTTTATCGCTACTGAAACTAAAGGCTAAATGGTTGATAGCACTACCAGATTCATCAATCGTGATCGGCATTTCACCTGCGCTATAACGCAGTTTTGGCGTGATAAGACGTTTATTATTGGGATAGCTTAACCCAAACTCAATACCCACGATTAAGGCTTGGCCGTTACTCAAACCTAGGGCAAAACGTTGCTCACTCGGCGCAGCAATGGCGGCGCTGGTCACGCTCACACCAGCAGGTAATGGCGGGGTAAAACTGGAGAGTAAGCTGCCATCGGCAACAGTGTAGAAATCCACTTGGCCATCGGCGGCTACGCGATACATTACCTCATTTTGCTCATCAGCACCGACCATCAGGGTCGCGACTTCAGCATGTTGATAACTCACGCTTTTTACTGGAGTCACATCCGCGCTGTCGAAAATGGGTTTAATCACGTATAACAAATAGAAGAAGATCAACAATAAGGCGACAAACACCATAGTGCCGCCAATCGTGACCCCAATTTGAGCCGCTTTATCCTTAAATGCCCTGCGACTTGAACGTCCGCCTTTCAGCATACTGTGCGGCGCAGAACCAGGTTGAATGACCTGACTTTCCATTAAGAACCTCTATTATTAAAGCCTGTGAGTTTTTTCGCTAGGAATTGCGAAATGCTATGCTTACACTGTTTGAGCATAAACTGAGCAATAACAACACCCTTCATTCTAAGTGCGTTGAATTATATGACGCAAAGATGACAGTTGTGTTACACCCCGTTGTAAAACAGGTGCCTTTTACAAAAAATAGGAGTCAGTCGCCATGCTACGATATTTAATCACGCTTCAAGCACCTGATAGAAAAGGATTAGTAGAGCAAATCGCCCACGCCGTGAGTCGCCATGGCGGCAATTGGCTCGACTCAGAATTGCGCCATATCGACGGGATTTTTGCCGCCATTTTGTTACTCGAAGTACCTTCCCTGAAAATGGACGAGCTGATTGAAGCCTTAGAGTGTATCGACGGGCTCACCCTCACCTATGCTAAAACCTCAGTCGCCCTCAAACCCATTAAGCGGCTGACCTACAGTTTAGTGTCCTACGACAGACCCGGATTAGTGCTGGATATCTCCAATCGGATCACCGCGCTTGGTATCAATATCGAGCAATTTAGCAGTCAATTTGAAACCGCTGGCCATACTGGCATCGCCCTCTTTCGCGCCACCATAGGTTTAGGCTTGACCGACCTTGCTCAAGAGGAGCAACTGATGCAATCCCTCTACGCCCTCGGTGATGACTTAGTGCTGGATAAACTCAGCCGTTAGGTTTCAACACTTTTAACAAAAAACGCCGCGGGCACTGCCAGCGGCGTTTTTTTATAGAGACTTAGCTGACGTTCTGGTGCCGAGACTTAATCAAATAACGCAGCGGCACTTGAGAAATCAGCATACCGAGCAGCATCAAACCGCAGCCAACCAAGGCGCGCAGCCCTAAGCTCTCCCCAAGGAACAAAATACCGCCGATGGCCGCAAACACAGTTTCTAAACTCAAAATAATTGCCGCATGGGCAGGATGCGCATGCTTTTGCGCCAGCACCTGCAAAGTATAGGCAATACCCACTGAAATCAGCCCCGCATAGGCCAGTGAGCCCCAGGCGGCGACCACCTTATCGACTGTCGTGACCTCAATGGCCGCAGACACCAGCAGGCTTAATACGCCGCACACCAAAAATTGCATCATGGCGAGTAACACTGGCGAAATCCGCTTGGCAAAATGATCTACCGCCAAAATGTGCATCGCCCAAAACAGTGCGCCAATCAATTGCAGCATATCGCCATAACCAATGTGAAAGCCGTCTTTAATACTTAAAAAATACAGCCCCACTAATGCAACGGCACACCCCAACCATGTATTTGCGCCAGTAGCATGTTTCAGCGCCAGCCCCAAAATCGGCACTAACACGATATAAAGCCCAGTGATAAAACCCGCATTGGCCGCGGTGGTGTAAAGCAGCCCCACCTGTTGCAATGAGGCGCCTGCAAACAGCAATCCGCCTACCGCAACACAGCCAATGGCAAAATCTTTGGGTGTACCGAGATGAATTTTACCTTGCCGAGCCAAGTACCACACCAGTGGAACGAGTGACAGCGTACCAATTAAGAAACGTAGCCCGTTGAATGCAAAGGGCGATAAATGCTCCATTCCTAAGGTTTGCGCGACAAAACCAAAGCCCCAAATGGCGGCGGCGAGCAGGAGTAAAAAATTGGCAGGCAAGATACAGTCTCTATGATTAAAAAGGATGACAAGATTACCGAGATGCTGGACGCTTGTCCAAAATAACCTACAAGTGAATAACAAACTGACGCACTCACCACGAGTTAATTGACAGTTCATTGACCCCCGTTAACCGCCGTACATTTAAATCAAGTAGGGGTATCAATCGAAAATTCCTATCTAAACTCGACGGGATAATCTTGTATACTGCACATCAAGCAATGACGAATGCATAAGTGCGCTGGGAAGCCTTACCCAACCCAGTGACACCATAAAAAACTAGGAACACCTATGTTAGGAACGCTAAAAAAGCTGCGCGCACACTTAGATGAGACGCAACAAGTACAGTATCAACTGGTGATAGGTGAAGAATTACTGCCACTGAATCCCTTAATTGGCAAACCGCTGACACTTACCCACACGGGTAACATCTTCTGCTGTAACTGCGGCAAAAAGACCAAAAAGAGCTATTCGCAAGGCCATTGCTTTGTGTGTATGCAAAAGCTCGCCAGCTGCGATATGTGCATCATGAAGCCCGAAACTTGCCACTTTGACCAAGGCACCTGCCGTGAGCCAGAATGGGCGCAAAGCCATTGTTTTGTGCCGCATTATGTTTATCTATCGAATACCTCAGGCATCAAAGTCGGCATCACCCGCCACACACAATTGCCCACCCGCTGGATAGATCAAGGCGCCACCCAAGGTTTACCGATTTTCAAAGTGTCGACACGACAAATCTCGGGTTTAGTAGAAGTGGAATTAGCGAAGCTCATCAACGATAAAACGCACTGGCAAGCCATGTTAAAGGGCCATGCCGATGATATCGATTTGAACGCTAAGGCTGCGGAACTGATCCCTCACATCGAAGCTAAACTGCATGAAATCGCTATGCAAAAAGGCGATTACAGCATCGAGCGATTGCAGGAAGACATTCAAACCATTCATTATCCGATTGAAGTTTTCCCCAAAAAAATCAGCTCACATAATTTTGATAAAGACGCTGTGGTCAGCGGAATTTTACAGGGCATCAAAGGCCAATATTTACTGTTCGATACGGGCGTGATTAATATCCGCAAATTCACCGCCTATGAAGTGAGTGTATCCTTAAGCAACTAGCTTGCGCCGCGTTGTGCTAAGGCGAAGCCCTACACAACGCGCGCTATTCTTGGCTTAGCAACGCTTGGCTTGAAAGGCAATGTACTAACTAACTTGCGCTTCCATATAGACAAGTTCCCAAATATGTCCATCGGGATCTTCGAACGCATGGCCGTACATAAACCCTTGATCTTGAGCTTGACGATAGGCTTTGCCACCATGCAGTTCAGCAAGTTTTACCAATTGGTCGACACGTTCTCGACTGTCACAGTCTAGGCAATTGAGTACCTCTGTCGTGGCATGGGCATCGGCAATCACCTTATCGGTAAAACCAGCAAAAAAAGGCTTCGCCAGCAGCATCACATAAATATTGTCCGCGATCACCACGCAAGCAGCCTGCTCATTGCTGTATTGATCATTGATGCCAAACCCTAGACCAGCGTAAAAAGCCCTTGATTGTTGAACACTTTCAACCGCCAAATTAACAAAGATACTTTGTGCCATCATAATCTCCCTTTATAAGTCCTCTGCGGACGTACATCCTAGTCCGGTAAAAATACCTGTCATCTGTAGATAGGTAAGTAAATAGCTAACTGAATTGTCTAGTCTATCATTGCAACATCCTAAACTCGTGTTCCAGCGAGCTCTTAAGGCGAGTATCTTACTCACCTTAAGACTTGTACTGATTACTGCGCCAAAATATCCGCCCTATTGCACCGCATGGGTGGCGGGCAGCGATAGCAGCATTTCCTCGATTGAGCCATCGAAGCGGGCTTTGACTTCGTCCATATCCTTAATATTGGCAAAGCCTTGGCCAAGAACTCGCCATACCATCTCATAAGGCTGACCCGCAATGCCCGTTGGCTTAAAAAAGCTAATCAACACTGAGCCTTTATCGTATTTTTTAAGATCAACACCTTGATTCGACAGGCCCGGCACTAAGCCTGCGGCGGCAAGTATCTGCTCATCCGACATTTGTGTGCCCATGGCGATGCCGAACCCCACTTGAAAGTCCGCCAGTTGCGGGTCTTCAACCCAGCGATAACCTTTTGTCAGCAGCACTTTTTTAAGGGTGTCCTGCATATGTTGTAAGACTTGTTGTTGATCGAGCCTGCGGTCAACAAAGATCTTCTGTAGTGTGGGATGCCAACTGTAGGTCATGGCGCTCGGCGGTAATTGACTCAAATCCCCCGAAGTTACGACAGTAGTTCGTAGCGCTTGCGAATCATCGTTCACACTTACACAGGCGGTAAGACCTAGCAAACTCAAGCTTACAATTGTCAGTACACGTCTTATTTTTTGTGGTAAATACATGCTCTTTCCCTTATGGCAATTTTTACAGCTTAAGGATAGTTGCTATTTCTCAGACTGAAAGTCGATATTCATCATAGTGTTAAATTGCAACGTTCGGCAACCGCTGCACTTATATTGCTTAGAAACCTTAGTGTGCACCACATAGTTATGATTTGTTACTTTATAAAGCCCGTACAGCGTATAGGCGCGATTCAATTTACCCGCTAGAATGCCTCGCTCAACGTCAGTGATAGTAATACCTCGACGCTTAAATTCGAGAGTAATATCCCTATTACAATGCCAAAAATGACAATAAATAAAAGGTGTGGAATTTATCTATGGAGTTAATACTGGCTATCGCATTGTTTGCCTTCTCATCGGGGATCACTCCGGGGCCTAACAATATTATGCTGATGACCTCAGGGGTCAACTTTGGCGTTAAACGCAGTATTCCGCATCTGATGGGGATTAGCCTTGGCTTTCCTACCATGATCCTCGCCATCGGCCTAGGCTTAAGCGCCCTATTTCAAGCCTACCCGATTATCCACCAAGTGATTAAAGTCATTGGGATTGTATACCTTCTGTACCTGTCATGGTTGATAGCCAATAGCAGTAGCAAGATGGAGGGCAAGAGCATCGCTAAACCTTTTAGTTTTCTGCAAGCCGCGGCATTTCAATGGGTTAACCCTAAAGGCTGGATTATGGCGGTAGGCGCGATTGCCACTTTTACCTCAGTACAACAGGATCTCACACCTCAAGTGGTCACTATTGCCACAGTGTTTTTATGTGTGGCCTTTCCCTGTGCCGTGGTATGGCTTGGGTTTGGTGTAGCGCTTAAACGTATTTTGAAAAACGAACGCCAGCAAAAGATCTTTAATATCACTATGGCCATCTTGCTTGTGGCGTCTATCATCCCTATGATCGCCCCCTAATTTTGGCCGTAAGAGTTAAGCACTAGCATGAATGAGATAGAACTGATCACTCAACAAACCGATAACTGGGTGAAAAAAGTGATCATGAAATACAATATTTGCCCCTTCGCCAGACGTGAGGTCGAGCGCGGCAGTATTCGCTATCTTGTTGTTGAACAAACCAAAGTCAAGCTAGTGCTTAAGGCATTGATTGAAGAATGCCAATACCTGGATGCCCACCCAGAGCACGAAACCTCGCTGTTTATTCTGCCGCGGGGTTTTGAGGGCTTTTACACTTACCTCGATCTCGTCGATATGGCGAACGACGCCTTATTCAACAACGACTATGAAGGCGTTTATCAGCTCGCGCATTTTCATCCCGACTATTGTTTTGAGGATGAACCACAGGACTCGGCCGCCAATTTTACCAACCGCGCGCCCTACCCAACCCTGCATATTATTCGCGAAGCCAGTATGGAGTTAGCTCTGGCTAACTACACCGACCCTGAATCGATCCCCGAGCGCAATATTCAGTTTTGTGAACGTAAAGGTAGCGAGTTTTTTATTAAATTACTCGCAGAGTGCATGGGGAAATAGCTTAATCACGGCGAATAGCACATGCGCCGCATCGCAATCTGCTCATTGCTTACGACAACGGAATGTAATCACGATGGACTTGATTATCCCAGCAACATTAAAGCCCTTTTTTAGCACAGAGATACCAGACTCACGCCAACTAGACATCGGTTTTGCCCTATTTGAATTTCCAAGATTTGAAGACCTAATCGATTTTCAAATGGGTTATCGCTGGCATGGTATCACCCAAGCGCGGGAGCCTGCTTGGGATGATAATTGGCTAGTACTGGCAAGCTCCTATGGCGATCCCTTAATTTATCATTTAAAGGATGAACACATTCTTTTCGCTCGCCATGGCGCAGGCCGTTGGGAGCCCCGCCTTCTTTTTACCGATTTAGCCCAAATGTCTCGCTGTTTTAATGCCTTAGCAGCACTAATCTCCGACGCAGGCGACGCTCTTTTTGATGATGACGACAATATCCAGCCAAACTATGTTGAGTTAATTAAAGCGAAGATTGTGAATCATGTAGGGCTTGAGCAAGGCAACCAGATCGTCGAGCAACTAGAAATTATGGCCTACTAACATAAGAAGTAGGCCGTAGAAATTTAAATGCTATAAATCATCGCATTAAGGATATCTACGGCCTCTTTTTCATAGTCAGTAATACTCACAAATAAGATCAGTCAAACCTATAACTGAAAACGTGTTACTAATCCTTTTAGCGTAACGCCAAGGCTAGCAAGATTATCGGCGGAGCTTGCTGTTTCTGCTGCGCCATCAGCGGTTTGTTCGGCAATATCCCTCACTCTCACGATACTTTTATTTATCTCTTCTGCCACAGCGCTTTGTTCTTCCGAGGCAGCAGCGATTTGATGTGTCATATCCTGAATACGGCTAACCGCAACGGCAATATCCACTAACATCTCACCGGCTTCACGGGATAATGACACTGCGCCATCACTCAATGTTCGGCTTTTGGTCATCATTTGTACCGACTCCGATGTCCCTTTTTGCAAGTTAACAATCATATTTTCAATTTCTTCGGTAGAGGATTGTGTGCGACTCGCAAGGCTTCGCACTTCATCGGCCACCACTGCAAATCCCCGTCCCGCCTCACCAGCCCTTGCAGCTTCAATGGCCGCATTTAGTGCGAGTAAATTAGTCTGCTGTGCAACCGATTTGATCACATCAAGGACGGCACCAATACTGTCACTTTCCGATTGTAAGCGCTCCATTGCATGTGCAGTGGTCGCTATTTCCTTGGCTAAAAGTTCGATTTGGCTAACCGCTTCGATAACTTTTTTATTACCTACCGCAGTGGTGTGATCCGCCTCTTTAGCGGCTAATGCAACATTTTCAGCACTCGTTGAGACCTCTTGTACTGTCGCAGCCATTTCATTAATCGCGGTAGCGACTTGGTCAGTTTCACTACGCTGATTTTGCATCCCCACACTATTTTGTACTGTGACCGAAGAAAGCACCTCAGCCGATGAAGCCAACTGCACCACGCTATCACCTATTTGTGCCAACATTTGCCTAAGGGTGCTATTCATTTCATCCATGGCACGCAATAGTTCTCCCATCTCATCCTGACGCTCTGAGTGAATAGTGCTACTTAAATCACCTTCGGCAATTTTTCTTGCTGTAACAAGGGTTTGTTTAAGTGGCCCAACAATTTGTCCACTGATTAACCAAGCCAGTAAGGGACCGACGACCAAGGCAACAATTAATGTACCAAGTACCACCTCCTTGGCTTGAGCATCCGCGTCTGCCCGCTGATGCTTTTGGATGTCAACTAATTCACGAATATTCACCATCAATGTTTGTGCAGCCTCGCCCATCGACTGTGTTAGGTTAGCCATATCACGGTTAACATTGACCAACGCATCAATATCTTGGTCATACCGATCCAGTATCTGTATGGCTTGCGCAGTATCTTCCCCCTTAAGAGTGGCAATAGTTTGAGATAATCTGGCAATCGCATCTTTTGCCGTTTTTAAATTAAGATCACTAGCATCATAGACATAGCCTCGAATGTGATAACGTAACATGGTCATTTGCTGGCTAACACTTAAGGCATCTTTTAATAATTCAGTATTTTGGGTCGCTTGAGCCTTGTTGGTCATTCTATCGACCAATTCCGCATATGTGGCAACCAACTTTGCTCCCACTTGGGCACCTGTGACTTTTAATGCCTGTTTATGCTTAAACACATCACTAAACTGATTTATTGATTGATGATACCGTTCCATCGCCACTAATGATTCTTGAAGATACCGTCTATCGTAGGCATCGCTATACTCTGACAATTGTTGCTGTAAACCACTTTTTGTATTTTCAATTAAGCTCTGGAGTTCATCTAATTTTGTTAAATCTCCACTTAGGATAAATTCTAATCGCACGGCCTTGGCCGCAAGCAAGGTTTTATCGACATTGGCAATAAACTCTAACCGACGACTACTGATATCGATTGAGGTAAGTCCCCTGTATCCAGCCGCTGCTACAATAAATATCAGCAATAACAAGATCCCAAAACCAAGCCTTAACTTATTGGTTACAGTCATGTTTCCTAGCAGGCGGCGCAAACCTTCCATTTAAATACCCCGTATCAATTTTAAAGATGAGTAAACAAATCCAGTGCAATTGTAATAATTTTCCCATGACCGTTTATTGACCTAGTTAACCAATCGGTAAAATACATTATATGTATAACATTTAAATAAAAAGTATATTGTGAAAGTCAGAGGCAGGAGAAAGCACGGCAAGTAATTAAACGGAATTTATAAAATAAAAACAAAAAGTTAAATCAATACCATCAGTGTAGTGGCTGCAAAATATCCAACATATCGTATCAACGAAGTTTTTAGATGGTATCAGGGCTTTGGTATGACGCAGACCATTCCCCCGACGGGGAATGGGCTCAGCAATACTGGCAATCCGATTCGGTATTAAAACAGAGTTAATTCAGCTTATCCGGCATAGACATCAAATGAAAAGACATAAAAGGTTTTATGTGGATGATTTAAGAAATACTATTCAACTTCAACGTGTTAGTGTGGCTTTGAACGGAGTAACAAGCGTGTTATCTAATAGCATAGAGATTTTCTAACGGCACAACATTATTTCAAATTTCGTCGTATCGCTGACTTTAAGTCGACCTTATCCAGCCCGATGGTTTTTAGCATTTGTTTACTTTTAGTGTCGAGTTGAGCCCAATCAAAGGATTTGTATGCTCCATTTCTTATTGCCATAGCGGCGATTATTATCGCTATTGATACGCCATTCATAGGCTTTTTTAGCGCAAACAGATACTCATCTTCAACATTACTGCTGTGGATATAAACTTCGGCTCTGCTCTTATTGTTAAAGTTGATTTGCAACTCAAAGAGAATGATCACAGCCATTAAACTTGGCAAGAAAACCCCAGAAGTTACGACCTTTACCGCACTAAAGTTGGTAATTATTGGTATAAAACCCATCAAATCATGAAGTGAGATTTGCTTGGCGAGCAGTGCAAACCAAGCAGTCACAAACCCTAACCCAAGGACTTATCAACAAAAAATAAATATATTTAAATAACTTAAAGAAAATTAGCCAATATATTCCCCCTGCATTGCTTAGTTATTAACGCTGCGCTCATTGTCACCCTTTGCTTACCGCACAAATGTTTACAAATTGCTACACTTGTAATTTATTTGTTAAAAACAATTTCCTGTGTTAGGTTGAATTCGCTTAAGTCAGCAGACTCTCGTCTGCGCATAGGAGCGCAAGTAGATGCTCCGTGTCACTTAGGTCTTATAACCTTGATAACAAATGGAGCAAGCACAATGAAATTAACCAAAATCGCCAGTGCCGTTATTGCTGTATCTGTAGGCGTTATTACCCAAGCCCATGCGGATGACAATCGTTATGTCATTCAAGTCGAAGAAGGCCATAAAGGTATTGTTAAAGCACTCGCTAAAAAGCTTGGTGGCGAAATAAATCTTGAAGGGGATGAATTTATTGCTGCGACTTTTACAGGTAAAGATCTCGCCCAAGTCAAAGGCCTGTTAAATAATCCTCATATTACCCTGATTGAAGAAGACGTTCGTCGTCATCCTATGTCGCTGTATAACGATGATGCGGGTAATCCTATGACCCAACAAGTCACGCCATATGCGGTATATCAATCCCGTGCAAACCAAGTGACTTTTAACCCAAATGCGGGCATGAAGGTTTGTATTATTGACTCAGGATTAGATAGCTCAAACCCCGATTTTAACTGGAACAACATTACTGGCGATAACGATTCAGGTACAGGAAATTGGTTCCAAAATGGTGGCCCACATGGCACGCACGTTGCGGGCACCATTGGCGCCGCCAACAATAATATTGGTGTCGTCGGTATGGCACCTGGCGTACCTATGCACATCGTTAAAGTATTCAATGCATCGGGTTGGGGCTATTCATCTGATTTAGCCTATGCAGCCAACAAATGCAGCAATGCGGGCGCTAAGATTATCAGCATGAGCTTAGGTGGTGGTGCGGCAAACAATACCGAAAAGAATGCCTTTGATGCCTTTACTGCTGCCGGAGGCTTAGTGGTAGCTGCTGCTGGTAATGACGGTAATTCAGTACGATCTTACCCTGCGGGATATCCATCCGTCATGATGATCGGCGCTAACGATGCGAACAATAAGATTGCCGATTTCTCTCAATATCCTAGCTGTTTAAGTGGTCGCGGTAAAAAAGCTGTCAATGATGACGGTATCTGTGTCGAAGTCACCGCAGGCGGTGTCGATACACTCTCAACCTACCCAGCTGGGATGGCAACGGCATCAACCTTAAGCGTCGATGGCGCGAATGTAGTCTCCTCAGCGATGGAAAACGCTGGCTCAGCCACGGGCAATACTTACTTTATGGGAACAGCTCAAGCAGTAGACTCTAGCGCTAACGGTAAGATCTGTGTGATCGACCGCGGTGTGATCTCCTTCCATGATAAAGTACTTAACTGCGAAAACTCTGGTGGCGTGGGTGCAATTCTGATCAATAACACCGCCGGTATGCTCTACGGCACTTTGGGAGATACTAATGCCACCAGTATTCCGGCAGTAGGCGCAGCGTTTGAAGATAGAGCTCGCCTTGTTGCCGCACAAAATGCGACGATCTCGATTGGCGCAGTTGACTATGGTTTTATGAGCGGAACATCGATGGCAACCCCAGCGGTATCGGGTATTGCAGCACTCGTGTGGTCTAACCATTCTCAATGTACTGGAGCCCAAATTCGCAAAGCGTTAAAAGCAACCGCAATGGATGCGGGCGCAGCAGGTAAAGATATCTACTTTGGTTATGGTATCGTCAATGCTAAAGCGGCCGATACTTACCTCACCACCTATGGTTGCTCAGGCAAATAAGCTTAACAAAGCTTATTTCAATGTAAAAAATCAGCACTTGTGCTGATTTTTTACATTAAGAGTGAGTTGAAGGCTGTTGGTATATGAAGCAAGAATACAAGCTAAACTCAGTTCAAAAGCCTCCTTGAATAAATTCTCGCTTTACGCTTCTTCATCTCAGCATTGAAAGGCATAACAACACAGCAATAGGCATTAAGTAATAACGCCATGATTTACAAGGCTAGAGACTTAATCCCCACACTTCAAAGGCATCGCGGCAAAGTTGCTCACGAAAATCCGGATGGGCGATATTAATCAAGGCCTGTGCCCGTTCACGTAGCGAGCGGCCACGAAGATTCGCCGCGCCATATTCGGTCACTATGTAATGCACATGGGCACGGGTAGTTACCACCCCCGCCCCAGGAGATAACACGCTAGCGATGCGAGAAACCCGACCTCCAGAGGCCGTACTTGGCAACGCAATCACAGAGCGGCCACCTTCGGACAGCCCCGCGCCGCGGATAAAGTCCATCTGGCCACCCACGCCCGAATAAATCTTAGTGCCAATGGAATCGGCACACACTTGCCCAGTGAGATCGACCTGCAGCGCCGAGTTAATCGCCATTACATTGGGGTTTTTACGGATAATAGACGTGTCGTTAACTTGCTCGATATCCATAAAGATAACCGCAGGATTATCATCCACATAGTCGTATAACTTCTGGCTACCTAAGGCAAAACCTGTAACCAGTTTTCCGGGGTAAAAGCGCTTTTTACTGTTGTTAATCACGCCATTTTCAACCAATTGCAAAATCCCGTCGGAAAACAATTCGGTATGCACGCCTAAGTCTTTGTGCTCGGTCAGGCAGGACAATACCGCATCGGGAATCGCGCCAATACCCATCTGCAAACAATCACCATCGCGGACTAATTCAGCCACATTTTTCCCTATCGCCAGACTCACAGCATCGCCAGTGGCAAACGAATGAATGGGTAAACTGGCGCTTTGCTCATACACGGCGGCAAAACGGTCGATATGAATAAAACCATCGCCGTGGGTGCGGGGCATTTGTGGATTAATATGGGCAATGATTTTACCCGCCACTTGGCAGGCGGCTAAAGTGGCCTCCACCGAAATTCCTAAGGAACACATGCCATGTTTATCCGGCGGCGACACTTGGATAATCGCGGTATCGATTTTTTGCTCGCCGCTGCGGAACAGTTTAGGCACTTCAGAGAGGAAAATCGGCACATAATCGGCATCGCCACTTTGTAATAACGGCCTTGTAGGCACCCCACCGAAAAAACAGCGATGGCGCAAATGCCCACGTAAATCGGGATGACTTAAGGATTCAGCACCTTCGGTATGTAACTGTAATAAGGTGAGATTTTCAAGGGTGAGCGCATGTTTTGCCAGCGCATCTAATAGGACTTTTGGAGTTGCGCCCATGGAATGGGTCCACAGGGTTTCGCCACTTTGGATCAGTGAAACCGCTTCGAGGGCACTTTGACACACAATCGCAGGCATACAGAATTCCTTCGCTAAGCTAAATCTCTATTCCTTTTGCGTATGATGTAACGTTGATACGCATCGCGCTGCTCAGCCGAATAGGCCTTCACATTCACTGAGCTGATAACCTCAGGTATCGATTTACACAAATCGGTCTGCATAAATCGCGCGAAGGGACACACTAAGCCATCACATAAAAGGAACATTTTGTTAGCAACAGTGTAAGCGAGTTCTAAAGTAACTAACATCCATTTCAACTACTTAGTCCAAATCTTTACGCATAATTTGCGTTAAATCAAAACTCGCGCCTAAAGCGTGAGTCAGCCCCTTAATCCAAACGTTTGGAAAAGCGCAGGCTTGCCACCAGCAGCCCCAAGCAGGTAAAACCAATCATCCACAAGGCATCAAATTGCAAGTCACTCACCTGGGCATCCCTCAGCACAATCGCGCGGGACATACGCATAAAGTGCGTCGCGGGTAACGCCTCGGCAATCCACTGCGCCGCTACGGGCATGGCCTCGTAGGGGAACATAAAGCCCGACAACAAAATCGATGGCAGCAGGATAAACACCGTCATTTGCATCGACTGTAACTGGGTTTTCGCGATGGTCGAAATCACTAGGCCTAAGGTCAAACTGGCGCAGATAAACAACATGGCCGCCAGCGCAATCGAGTCCAAACCGCCGCGAATCGGCACAGCAAACAGCAAATGCCCAGCGGTAAGAATAATCGCCAATTGCACAAAGCCGACTAACACATAAGGGGTTATTTTACCTAGCATTAGCTCAAGCGGCCTCACCGGCGTGGTGATTAAAAACTCCATATTGCCCTGCTCTCGCTCGCGCACAATCGCGGCCGAGGTAAACATCACCATGGTCATAGTCAAAATGACCCCTAAGAGGCCGGGGACGATATTCACCACAGATAGTTGCTCAGGGTTAAAATACTGCACCACCTCAAAACTGGGGGGATTGGATTTGACCGCCCTGCCCGCAATTTCATCCAGCGGCATTTGTCTTAAACTGCGAATGGTGGAGGCGACCACAGTATCCGAGCCATCCACCAACCATTGACCGACAGGCTCTGCAAAATAGGTCTGCCCTGCAAACGCCGGATGCCGTACTAAACGCTCGTCAAGATCGGCACCTAAATACAGCACGGCTTTCACTTCGCCGCGGGTGATCGCTGCTTCCGCCTCGTTGACACTCAAATAGCGATTTTTAAAATCAACTACTTGGGTCGCTTCTACCGCCTTGACTAAAGCACGGCTATAGGCGGAGTCACTTAAATTGACTAAACCTGCGGGCAAATAACGCGCATCGGTATTGATAGCATACCCAAACAGCATCAACTGCACTAAGGGGAGCATCACTATCATGCCGAAGGTCATGCGATCCCGCGATAACTGCCTGAGTTCTTTGACCACCACGGCCCAAATTCTACCTAGCATCTTGAGTCTCCACTATCGTGGCCTGACTGCCGTTTGGCGGCGCCAGTTGGGCACGTCCGCCCGTGCAAGTCACAAACACATCCTCAAGGCTTGGGCGCACCTCGGTCAGTGCCCGCCCAGCAACCCTTGAGCTTAACCAAGCCTGCGGATCTGCAATCGAACTTTGCACTAATACCCGTAAACGACTGCCAATCTGCGCCGCCGATAACACGTTGGCATCGCTGATAAGCGACTGTTTAAGCTTACGTAAATCTTCCCCCGATACTTCAACGACCCGCGCGCCCATGGCCGCCATAAGTTGTTGCGGCGAGCCGTCGGCACGTTTTATCCCGCGCTCTAAAATCGCCAGACCATGGCAACGCTCGGCCTCATCCATATAGTGGGTCGAGACTAAAATCGTGGTGCCTTGGGCGCAGAGATCGAACAGTCGCTCCCAAAACTCGCGGCGATTTTCAGGGTCCACCGCCGACGTCGGCTCATCGAGAAATAACAGCTCGGGATGATGTAAGGTTGCGGCAGCTAAGGCCAAACGCTGTTTTTGTCCGCCACTCATGGAGCCCGCCATTTGCTTCTCGCGCCCAGCCAAATCGTACAAGCTTAATAACTCGGCCAAACGCGCCTTAGTTTGGCAACGATTCAGCCCATAAATTTGCGCCACAAACTCGAGGTTTTCCCGCACCGATAAATTGTCGTAGAGGGAGAATTTTTGCGTCATATAGCCAATGCGGCGGCGCAGTTTTTCCTCGGCGCCGGGCAAGGTTTCACCCAGCACCCGAATATCCCCCGAGGTCGGACTAAGCAGTCCAGTCAACATCCGAATCGAGGTCGATTTACCGCAACCATTGGGGCCTAAAAACCCATAAATCGTGCCCTTAGGGATCGCCAAATCGAGATTTTCTACCGCATTAACACCGCCAAAGGCGCGGGTCATACCACGGGTTTCGATAGCAAACTCAGATGCCGCAGTTGATGTTTCAGCCGCTGATGTCCCAGCGACTAATCCCCCTGCTGAAACCTGTTGTGCACTCATGGCAGTTGTACCTCAAGGGCCATTCCCGTGGGTAAATCCTGTCCTTCTGGCGAAATATCAATATCGGTGAGATACATCAATCTCGCCCTATCGCGTTCATTTAAGGCATAAAAAGGGGTGTAAGCCGGTTGACTGCGAATATTACGCACTGTGCCAGCAATAGGCTGCGTGCGGCCATCGACAAGGATCTTCACTTGGCTACCCGCCTTAACCCTATCGAGCCAAGTCGCAGGTAGATATACCCGCACATAGGGATGCTCAATTGCCAATAAACCAATAAGTTGACTCCCTGCGGCCACCCTATCACCCACCCGCCAAGGCAAGGTATCTACCACAGCGGGTTTCGCCGCCACTAGGCTTAAATCCTTGAGGGCTTTTTGCTCCTGTGCCACCGCAGCCATGGCCGCCTCGACTGCGGCTCTGGCTTGTTCGAGTTGCTCGCTGCGGGTGCCGTTTTGCAGCAGTCTTAGGCTCTGCTCGGCTTCGGCTTGCTTGGCAAGGCTGGTATCACGCGCCGCGCGCGCCGCATCTAAATCTGCTTGACTGAGCACCTTAGTCTTAAATAACCGCTGCGTACGCTCAAAACTCTGCTGCGCCTCTTTAACACTGGCATTGGCGCCATCAAGGGCGGCGCGGGCTTTATCTATGTCTTCCGAGCGAGCCCCCGTTACGGCTTCCGCCAGCTTTGCCTTGGCTTGTTTAAGCTCGGCCTGACGTTGGCTAAGGCGCGCCTGAGCGGCGGTGCTATCCAGCTCGAGTAATACTTCCCCCGCCTGCACTTGCTGGCCTTCGACCACATTAATTCGATTAATCAGCTCCCCCACGGGGGCGGTGAGGGTTAACCTATCGCGCTCAATCGTACCCAGCACTCGGGGGGATTCATCGCCACAGGCTGTTAATTGCAGCAACAGCGCCGCGCCCAATAGACTCCTCACCAGCTTGCCCCATCTTTGGGGAGATAGTCGTCGCGCCTTAACCGACATCACAGCTAACCCATTAGATACACTCATCATTCACTCCTAGGTTCACGTAATACGCCCTGAGTAAACACCTGCATATTGTGCAGTGCCAAACGTTGTAAATCCTCGGCATTGCTACTAAACAGGCCAAACTGACGCATTAAAACTGGGGGAGCAATCAGCGGAAACACCATCAAACTGATAAAACTCAGGCGCACTAAATTGGGATCTAGCCCTTCTTTGAGTAATCCAGCATTCACTAATGCCGACTCAACCCATTGGCGCGAGAGGGACAGAATTTGCTCAAACACCGACAACATGATCCGATAGGCCTCGGTGCCATCGCCTTCCTGCAACACACGCACGATTAATCGGGGTAATCCTGGATTAGGTGCCATCACCCGATAATAGATCTGCATCAGTTCGCCAATATCATTAGGTGCTTGAGCGCAGGAGATTTCACGCAAACGCGCAATCACAGGCTCGAGGGTTTCACGCACCATCTGCTCGAATAGCCCAGCCTTAGAGCCAAAGTAATAGCGGATAAGCGCCGCATCCACCTCGGCTTCACGGGCTATTTCACGGGTAGAAACAGTGGGATAACTGCGTTCACTAAAGAGCGTCACCGCAGCGGTGATCAGCCGTTGGCGCGCATCAGAGTTGCCTTTCGGGCGACCCGCAGCCATAGACAGCCCAGATTGGGCGGCAAAGGGAACCACACCTCTTGGGCGACGAG
Source organism: Shewanella sp. DNRA4 (assembly GCF_012843185.1). Classification (NCBI taxonomy): domain Bacteria; kingdom Pseudomonadati; phylum Pseudomonadota; class Gammaproteobacteria; order Alteromonadales; family Shewanellaceae; genus Shewanella; species Shewanella sp. DNRA4. The sequence continues at coordinate 177,628 of NZ_JABAIP010000001.1, read as the reverse complement.
GGATAAGCGACATAAGCCTCTCCGGCTGAATTCATCTATTGATGAATATACTGAAAAGCTGCTGGAAAAGGCAGCAGTTAAATTCCTCATTTTGATTAAAATTGAGGAATTTAACCTAAAAGCTTAAGCCTAAGATATCAGAGGTTTAAAACCATTCTTAAGGCTGGTATTTATCTTCGATGAAATCCTAAGCCCCTTTGACGATAGCGCTTAAACGCTCAATAAATTGCTGCACCGCCTCAATGGAATCAAAACTAAAGGCCAATCCATAGTGGGTTTCGTTAAGGCTCTTATGTAAGCGCTTGGGAAATCGCGTCATTTCCGCGCTGTGGTAATAGTCATATTTAGCATGCACGCCTGCTAAGGTGGTAAATTCACCCGAAAATATCTCAAACGCGGGGCGAATAATCAGTTGCGGCGTTTTGCCATCCATATGCAGGTAAAAGGCTTCCTTAGTACCTGGCAACATATATTCGGTAATGCTCTTCACCGAAAAATTGCTACGGCAATTGAGTTCGGTTAAACAGCGGCTCATTTCCTGTTGTGTGATGGCCAAAGGTGCCTCCCAATAAGTGTGAAAACGCTATAGAACCAATAAAGATCCAAAACGTTAAAGTAAAAATAATTTTTGAGCCATCCCAGCCAATTCAAACGGCTAAATACGCTATACGTTTTATTAGCGTTTACTGATCAAGCAATTAGCTGTCGGTTAGGTCATATTAAAACAAAGTCAAAAGATTGTCGCTATGTCATTAAATTGTATAGCGAATTTTTGCTTGCCAGCCCCAAATGTTGCGACTAGGTTAATAAGCCAGAGTAAGAGTCTACCCTGTCCACCATAGCAAGGTCACTCAGCTTGTGAACTTTTACTCCCAGTGGTTTTACTGCGCAGCATTCCTTAAAACCAGCCTAAGATTGCCTTGCACCAGAGTGCAGCGATGTCAATCGACACAGACACCTGATTAATGTTCACGATTGCAGTGCACTGTAAGGCCGCGCTCAATCACTAGAGATGAGAAACACCCATGAAGATAAAAAACACCTTAATGCTCTTGGGTCTGTTAGCTGTCAGCCCCGCGGTTTTTGCCGCAACAGGTATCGCCTTTGTTCACGGAACCGGAAAACAAACCAATGCGTTAGCCGACTATTGGACTTCGGAATTTGTTAACTCAGTGCGCCAAGGGATCCCCGTCCCCAATAATTACACTGTTATCAACTGTGACTTCGACCAATATATGTGGGAAGAAACGGCCGCGGGTTGCCTCGCCACTCAGCTCAATAGCTTTATTCAAGCGAAGAATATTGATGATTTAATCCTGCTCACCCACTCCAATGGCGGTAATGTGGTGCGCTGGATTTTATCAAACCCCACCTGGGACAGCCGTTATCCTGCGGTGATCAAAGCCACCTCCAGAGTCATCGCCCTCGCGCCATCGAGTGGCGGCACGCCGCTGGCCGATGCAGTCAATCAAGGCAATGTGTTCGAAACGACTCTAGGTTGGCTCTTAGGCTATGGCAGCAATGCGGTCAAACAGCAGCAAGTCGGCTGGATGGCAAACTACAACAACACTTGGCTCTATGGCACCTCGGGTCGCCCGAGTTTAGGTAAGCCCTTCGAGGTGGTTGTCGGCTCGGATGTGGATTCCGCCATTTGGGACAGCGACAGCTACTGCGCTGGCTATCAATATCAGGTCGCCCTCGAAACTACCCAAAACTGGCTTGATAGCTGCTCCGACGGCTTCTTAAATTGCAGCTCCCAAAAAGCCGCAGGCACAGTCTGGTTTACCGATAAACAAAAGACCCGAGGCCAAGAACCGTTAAGCCATCAGCAGAGTCGCCGTGCCTGCTTTAACTTAGACACGCTGATCCGCAATCATATTTAAGGAGCTCACTATGCCACATTTTACACTCCGCACCTTAAGCAAAGCGGTCAGCTTGGTCATCTTTGCTAGCCTGCTCGGTGCCTGTCAGGATGATTCACCCACGCCTGAGCCACAAAAAGAAGCCAGCCCAATGTATGCCAAGGGCTTAACCTTAGCCGCGCCGACGCAGAGCGATCTTGTCGATACCAATATCGCCTCGCCAACCCTCGCGCCGATTAATACCAGTACCGATTACGTCAGCTTTATTACCCCGCTCTACGGCGAATACCAAGCCAGTCAACCCGTGCTTGAGCAGGCAAGCCAAAGTGATGAGTATTGGCTTAATGTCACCGGCGCCGAGCTAAATGCTGGCGTGCAGCTTAACTTAAGCCAAGCGGGCAGCTTAGTGCGAATTGCGCCCCGCGGCGATGTCAGCACAGGCGCCTTAATGCATGCCGAGGCGGTCGCCCCCGAGCGGGTGCAAATTCAGCGGATAGGCCAAACGCCGCAGGGGAAAAACGCCAGCCCGCAAGCCACGGAATCCTTGGTTAAATCGCTGGTGAGTGCCGAAGCCTTAGCCAGCGCAGGCTTAGCCGATGACTCCAGCGCCCTGCAAATGTCTGAAAAAGCCACGGCCGGAGCATATCGCCTACAAGTCAGCCAGCCCTTGGTCGCTAAGGCCAACTATCTGGTCAACGTGAAAGAAAAAGGCTCGCCCTATCAACTAAGCATCAAGGCGCCCAGCGCAATTGCGGCCGATGCCCAAACGGTTGGGGTAAAACTCGCCTTAAGCCAAAGCGATAATCAATTTGCGCCTCAGGCCAAACTCAAACAAGCCGATGGTACAGAGCAAGCGCTGGCCATGGTGAAACAAGGGGATGAATGGCAGGCGTTAGTGCCCACGTACTTGCCCCTTGCCAGCAGCAATGCGGGGCTGAGTGAAATCGAAGTCACAGTCCAGACTCAGGTCGATGGCCGCCCAGTGCAGCGCACGGTGAAAACCGCATTTAAGTCCTATGTCAATTCCGCCAGCATCAAGCCCGAAGTGCTGACCGTCTGGGACAAAGGCGTGCCGAATCAAGTCAACTTTGAGCTAAATGTCGCCGAGGCGGGACGCTTTGGTTTGAGTGGCGTGCTCACGGGCACCAATGCCGAGGGCAAAAAAGTGGCGATCATGCGCACCCAAGCGGCAACGTGGTTAACGCCCGAATCCCCCAAACTCAAGCTGATGTTTGACCCCAAACTTATCCAAGCATCCGGTCTACAACCGCCCTTTGAACTCAACGAGCTTGAGCTGCAAGATCAAGGGCAAATGGCACGGTTAAGTTTTCAGGCCAACGCACTGGTGCTTACGCGCTAACTCAATTTAACCCATTTCTCCCTTCCCAACCGCTTTGAGTGCCCACCTTGGGCACTCTTTTTTTTCCCGTCATCCGAGTTTATGCTGCCAAGCCAAGCGTTTACCCAAGCGAAAGTGCAATTATCGCGCAATCCCACAACCCTGTGACAACACATGGGTATCAGCACAACATGCTGTCACAATTTCAAGATAAAATTTACATTGATTATAAAAGCTTACTTCTTTTAAATAACAAGGAGTCTAGGCATAATGCCAATGTTTTGACGCAAAACCCCATAGCAACATATGCAAATGGAATATAAAAATAACAATGGCTAACGGCACCGCGATTCCTCCGCCTTAGTCGATGCTCAAGCAATGGAAATCCTATGAGTGACAGCACATTTTTTTTTGGTGAATGGCAAGTTAATCCCAGCGCCAACAGCCTACTCCTTGGTAAACAAGTTAAACAGCTTGAGCCTAAGGCAATGGATGTGTTGTTATTTCTCTGCCAAAACGCCGGTGAAGTGGTCAGCAGCGACGAAATTGTCAGCCATTGCTGGCCGGGGGTCGACACGGGCGACAATCCACTGCATAAGATTATCAACCAGTTACGTCGCGCCTTAGGCGATAGTGCCACCGAATCCCGTTACATTGAGACCATTCGCAAACGTGGTTATCGCACCTTAGCCGAGGTGCGCTTTCCCGTCGGCCACGAGGCCAGCGCCACGCCACAGACCTGGCAAGGTGGCTCGCCGTTTCCGGGCTTGCAAGCCTACAGCGCCAACTATGCCGACGTGTTCTTCGGCCGCAGCGAACAAATTAGCACGCTGCTGAATCGCATTAGCCAACAAATCCAATTTGGCCGCGCCTTCTGCTTAATTTTAGGCCCCAGTGGTAGCGGTAAATCCTCCTTAATTAATGCCGGTGTATTGCCTAACCTCATGACCGCCAATGGCTTTAATGGCGTTGGGGTTGTGGCCTATAGCAGCCTCGATTTTGCCGATGTCAGCAAGGGACAACTGCTTACCGATCTGGCCAGCGCCATGCTCGACTGGGAGCTAAACGACACCCCAGTATTTGAGGGCATGAGCGCAGACAAGCTTGCCGCCAAGCTTGAGCAAGATCCGCAGAGCATTGTCGAGATATGCAAACAAAGCCTTAAAAATCATGCTTATGCGACGCCACGCTTTGGCTTATTTCTCGATCGATTAGAGGTGCTATTATCATCGCCGCTGTTTAGCGACGCCGAGCGCAGTGCCTTTATCGAGTTGTTAGAGCGCCTTGCCACTTCCCATGCGGTGTTGATTTTAAGTGCCTGTCGCAACGACTTTTATCCGTTGCTGGTCAATTATCCCAGTCTGATGGCGGGAAAAGCCCGCGGTGCCCATTTCGACTTAGCGCCGCCCACGCGCACCGAGCTGTTGCAAATGATCCGCCTACCAGCCGTTGCCGCCAATTTAACTTGGGACATTGACAGCGACACCGCCATGCCGCTCGATGAAATGCTCTGTAGCGATGCCGCCAGCAATCCAGATGCGCTGCCCATGCTGCAATACACCTTGCAGGCGCTGTATTTACAGCGCAGCGACGATGACAAACTATTAGTCTCTGTGTATCGCACCTTGGGCGGCATCGAAGGCGCTATCGGTAAAAATGCCGAGCAGGCCATCTCCCATTTAACTGAGGCCGAAAAAGCCAGTCTGCCGCGGATTTTGTCCCTGTTAGTCACCCTGCGTGAGGATGAAAAATCCATCACCAGCCGCACCGCCCGCTGGTCGCAGTTGCAAAGCGCGGCCGAAACCGCCCTAGTGCAAGCCATGGTCGATAGCCGCTTATTTGTGTCCCATCTACAAAATGGTGAGCCCTGTTTTAGCATCGCCCACGAAGCCCTGCTGCGCCGCTGGCCAAGGGCGACGGCGTGGATCAGCGAACATAACGACAGCCTTAGCATTAAGAGCCGACTACAGCATTTATCCCAGCGCTGGCTCAGCGAAGCCAAACACAGCGCCTATTTGCTGGCCGAGGGTAAACCCTTAAAAGAGGCCCAAAGCCTTAGGCAAAATCCCTTATTTGACTTAGACGAGCGGGAAACCGACTTTATTGCCGCCTCCAGCAAACGCGCCACTATGCTGCGCTGGACGAGGCGCATCACCGTCGCCCTGCTGTGCGTACTCACCTTAACCTCAGTCATTATGAGTGTTCGCAGTATCGAAGCCGAAAAACTTGCCCAGCAAAAACGCCTCGCCGCCGAAGATCTGCTCGGGTTTATGGTGGGTGACTTCGCCGATAAGATGCGCGGTATCGGCCGAATGGACTTACTCGACGGCATCAGCAATAAGGCATTGGAATATTTCACGGATTTCTCCAGCCAAGACGATGAGAAGTACTTAAGCTTCGATGCTCGCTTCCAGCATGGACAAACCTTAGAGGCCATGGGCGAAGTCGCCTATTCACGCAATAAAATCGATGAAGCCCGCAGCGCCCTACTCGCCGCACAGGAAAAAATGCTGCCGCTGCTTAAGTTGCAGCCAGAAAACTTAGCCCTTTTAAAAACCTTAGGTGCCAATGCCTTTTGGTTGGGTCAGCTTAAATATGATGTAAGTGATTGGGCCGCCACACGCCCCTATTTCGAACAGTATTTAGTCTATAGCCAAACCATGTATGCCTTAGCGCCTGAGGATAAAGATGCGCTGATGGAGCTGTCCTATGCCCATAACACCTTGGGCTCAGTGTCGATGAAGCAACAGGACTTTGCTAAAGCACAGCAAGATTTTGAGGAGTCATTACGATTAAAGCTCTTGGCACTGGCCAAAGCCCCCGAAGATAGCCAACTGATTGCCGATGTGGCCAATGCACGTTCTTGGTTAGCGAGTGCGGCTCTTGCAAATGGCTCCGTTCCTGATGTAATCGCAATCCACGATGATATTCAGCAAGCTTTATCAAGTATTGACTCCAAAAAACAAAATCCTTATATACTCGAAACATTAGCATTGAGTTACCAACAATCAACATTACTATTTGAATATCAAGAACTCTTCGAAAATGCACTAGATAAAGCAAATAAGGCAAATGAACTAATGGGTGTGTTAAGACTTATAGACCCCAACAATGAAACTTGGAACATACAGTCTTACCAAATAAAACTTCTTATTTTAGAATTAGAGAGCAATCTAAAAATCAAAAAAAGTTACACTCCAGAGGAACTGCTGAACAGCATTGAGAATGAAGGTCTTAAATCAGAAAACAGTCCAAGACTTCAACTGCTAAAAGTGTTGCTATATAAAACACTGATGAACTATTCATTAAAAAACAAGAATGCTGAAGATTTCACGTCCTACTCATCTAAAGCGGAAGCTTTAATAGAAAAAACCAAAATAATCCATCAGGAAAATCTTCAATACAAAGCGTGGGTTTCTGAAATAGAGCTATTAAATGCAAAGAATTCAGAATTAAATGGAAATAGCAAAAATAAAATTATAAACTGCACCAAGGTTAAATCAACATTAAAACCTACAATATATAACAACAAAGAGCCACAAATTACTATTCCATACATTCTATCATTGAAGTGTTTAAACGAATTAGATACTGAGCCAGAACTCATACAAATGCTTAATGAGGCTGGAATCACTAATCTAGTTTTCTAATCAAAAAAGGGAGTTCCATATGCCAAACGTACAAGGTTATGCACATTTTATTAATGTAATCGTAGATTTGCAGTCAGGTGAACCTGTATTTTCTTATACAGATGCCACGGGTGAACAATGCCAAGGCGATGTCACGATTACTGAAGCTAGCACAGTAACATACCAACTTATCGATAATACAGGTAAAGGCCTTAAGTTTATCGGGGTTGGCTTCCTGACTCCTTTTGATCAAATTGTTGACGCTGTTACTGTTAGTAGTGATGGTAAGTTTGTACAACTAGTTGACTTAGACCACACGCCGGGAACAACGAAATTCCAGTTCATCTTAAGCAACTCATCCAATACCCTGATGCTTTTAAGCCCAGATCCAGAGATTAAAAACCGTCCACAAAACTAATCTTTGTTAAAGATAAAATCAAGTGGGGACAGCCAACCCTGTCCCTTTTTTACTAGCCCCAACAATCATACTTAAATACATAAAAAACTATTGAATTAAATGGAATTATAATGAAAAACACTCTGATAAGAATAAGTGGGGACAGCCATGTCTTTTTGAAATAAGTGGGGACAAATAAGTGGGGACAGCCATGTCTTTTTGTGCTTTATCCCCTCTTATACTAGCCTTACATTATCTTGATTGCGTCTGTTTGGAGCGGATAATGACCTCGGCCAGAAGAAGGCGGTAAGTGGGGACAGCCATGTCTTTTTGTGCTTTGTCCCCTCTTCGGAAAATAAAATAACTGGGGACAGCCATGTCTTTTTGTGCTTTGTCCCCTCTTCTACTAGTCTTTAAATTATCTTCACCTGAAAAGCGGGGACAGCCATGTCTTTTTGTGCTTTATCCCCTCTTATACTAGCCTTACATTATCTTGATTGCGTCTGTTTGGAGCAAAAAGCGAGGACAGCCATGTCTTTTGTGCTTTGTCCCCTCTTCTACTAGTCTTTAGATTATCTTCACCTTGTCTGTTTGGAGCGAGTCATGACCTCGGCCAGAAGAATGCTTATCGATGCCAATACAACCCCCTTCTATCATGTGATTAATCGCTGTGTCAGAAGGGCTTTTCTGTGTGGTGAGGATAAACTCACTGGGCGCAGTTATGAGCATAGACGTGGCTGGATTGTCGATAAAATCAAAGCATTATCCACCATCTTTTGTATCGATATTTGCGCCTATGCAGTGATGAACAACCATTACCATTTAGTGCTTAAAATTGATGTAGAGAAGGCCAAATCGTTAACGCAAAAAGATATTATCAGCCGCTGGTGCCAAATCACTAAAGGCCATGCCATTGCCACTAAGTATATGAATGGTGATGCATTAATCGACGGCGAACGCATGTTACTCGATGCCTTAATTGCTGAATGGCATGAGCGTTTATCCAGCATATCTTGGTTTATGCGCTGCCTGAACGAAGAGATTGCCCGTAAAGCCAATCGAGAAGATGCGTGTAAAGGTGCCTTTTGGGAAGGCCGTTTCAAATCCCAAGCGTTACTAGATGAGCAAGCTTTACTGGCGTGTATGATGTACGTAGATTTAAACCCCATTCGAGCAGGGATTGCCGATTCTTTGCAATCCTCTGATTTTACATCGATTCAAGAACGTCTAAATGCACTTTCCCCTAACAGCGTCACACCACTGATAACCCAACCCCCTGTAGATAACACTCAACCATTACCACGCAAATCCCTTGCAAAATTTGAGGGTGCAACGCATCTCCATCAGCAAACGGGCATCCCCTTTCATTTTGCCGATTATCTTGAGCTTATCGATTGGACTGGCCGCGCCATCCGCCATGATAAAAAAGGCTTTATCGATAACCTACGACCTAAGTTGCTTAATGAGTTAGGGATTGCATCCGATGCCTGGTTACTTTCAGCCAAGGAGTTTCGTCGCCAGTACAGTGGTGTAAGCGGTCGATGGGATGCAATGTGTGCATTTAAACACAAGCAAGGTGGCAAATGGTGCCGAGGAAAATCCCATAGCCAAGCACTACATCCCGAGCAAATTAATGGACTTACACTGCGTTAAATTGCCCCAATAACAAATATTCGACTCAGTCTTAATGCTTAAGATTGGGGGCTATCTAGTCCCAATTTTGCGAGATGTAAACAAGCGCCTAGCTAACCATGATCCTAATTGCAGATAAAACGACTCAGAAGGCAAAATTTAAAACATTTAAAATCAAATAATTACACCAGAAGGTAAGCAGAAGGTATCTTTTCTTCCACCAGAATAAAGTCATCCTCAGAAAAGCGCCTAGCGCAGATGATTAAAGTTCACGGAGAAAGAGAACAATGACAAACTCACCGAAACTGGCTCGCCAACAACCCGCTTTATCCATTGTCGATGATGCTGCATTGCCCTCAACTCTGCATGCAAAAGCTGCCGAGCTACCGCTGAACTTTTTCGAGCATTCTTCCCTCGAGACCATTGAGCTCTTTATTCAACATTTAACTGAAGCCATGATCTTAGTGAATGCCAACGGCTTTATCCGTTCGTGCAATCAACGCAGTGCCGAGCTACTCGATTGCCCGCAGGCGACTTTAAAGGGCCAAGACTGGCGCAATTTTTTGACCGAACATCATCAAGCGCGCTATGACAATCTCCTGAGCCACGATGTGCAATTAGGTACCAACTGCGGTCAACCCGTGCAGCACCCTGCGCAGGAAACAACACTGATCTGCGCCTCTGGCAAGGCCAAAGATGTTGAATTGTCTATCTCTTATATTCCTAGCCATGAGCCTATTTTCGTCATGGTGATGCACGATTTAACTCAGCATAAGGCGGAAAACCAAAAGCTGCGCAAGTTGGCCGCCACCGACTCCCTCACCCAACTGGCGAACCGTCGCTATTTTGATGAAATGCTGCAACAACACTGGGAAGAATGCACCGCCAAACTACGTCCTATCAGCGTAGTCATTATCGATGTGGATTATTTTAAGGTGTTTAATGATCAGTTTGGTCATATCCAAGGTGATGAATGCCTTAGAAAAATTGCCAAAGTGATCGCCACTATTGTGCCTATCGAAATCGGTCTTGCGGCCCGTTACGGCGGCGAAGAGTTTGCGCTGATCCTACCTAATCACAATGCCAAAATGGCGCTGACCATAGCGCAAAAAATTCAGCAAGGGATTAATAATATTCGTTTTACTGACCAAGGGCTTAGGGATTATGTCTCGATAAGTGCTAGCCAAGGGATTGCCAGTGAAGTCAATGGCCAGTTCCGTACCTCACTCGCCATGGTATGCGCCGCCGATACCGCGCTTTACCGCGCCAAGGCCGATGGTCGCGATAGAATTAATACCTCGCTGTGATGATATTTGTCTGAAATAAAACCAAAGGTTTATGCATGACATAACCACAAGGATGTCACCCATGAAAACCTCAAAAAACATTTGTTTAAGCTCGAATAACTTAGTTCAAGACCTCGCTCAAGAAACATCAGAAAATACGGCTAAAGTCGTTTTATTAGGCTCGAAAACACTCGATATTTTCACTTGGCAAGCTTGGATAAAAAACCAACATGGAGGACTAGTATTTCAATATTGTTGTGAATTTAATCATACGGGCTTTATTGTGAAGATAAATGCACTTGGCAATATTGAATCGGTTGTTAGTAGTCGATTATTATCGATTGAAATGGCTTCGATGTCAGGTGGCTTAAATGATGATTATTGGCATTTATTATCCATCAGCTACCAATATCATAAGCTAAAATGTTATATCGATGGCGATGAAATCGAAGTTCAACAGCAAATTATCCCTTTAACAGATAACCATGTATTAAAGGCTATGACCAATAACGCATTATCTTTTGAAGGAGAAATGACTAACATCAGTTTAATTGAACACTACTTAACAGACTATCAAATCCTAAATTATTATCTGCAACCTGATAGTCAGTCATTTATCGCCGAAAATAATATTTATACTGCACAAGATAAACACTCCCTAAAAAACATTCATTCAAACCCACTTAACTCAACAAGGCAAGATGTGATGCTAGTTATTTTTAATGACACTAAATATAAATTCATTAAAAACAATCTAACCACCAATAATTTCAAAAAACAGCTATCCAATATTATTCCAGCCAATGATCGCTGTGCCTATATAATTGAATCAAATAACCAAAATTGGCCACACTTTATTTATCATGCTAATTATTTTTCCGAAGAGGATCCCGATATTGCGTTAAATTTTGATATATTAAAATCTCTCACACCTAATCGTTCCCGTGTTCATTTGCAGCTTACCAACGAACTGACATTTGATTGCTTTATCAGTCAATCTACTTCGAGTCGATTAATCGCCGAAATTCGTATCAGTGAAAATATCGATTTTACGCTAGCCAAACATGCTCTGCGCTTTATTAAGGATTATTAAAATCCTAGGATTGATCGTTGTTCGCTTCGACAAGCGGATGATCACTTAAAGACTGAAGCTATCGTCCTTTATAGCGTGGGTCATAAAGAGCCCCTTCGAAACAGCTAGTTTGCACGATACCCAAAGTACAGTCGAATACCTCGCTAGCCTAGCAAGATATTTTAGGGCAAACTCAGCGTCCTTACCCGTTGGACTGTTTCTACAGTTCTGGACTGTACGCTAAAGGTGACACATGAATCCACCTCCTACTTTGGCCTTGCTCTTTGCCCTATTGGCTGCCACCTTAATGGGCACGATTGGCGTATTCGCACGCTTTGCAGCTCTGCCAGCCGAACATATTACCTTTTACCGCCTGCTACTCGGCGCGCTGTTTTTAATGGCCTATATGCTGTTAACGGGTAAAGGACAGCAAATTCGCCATAAACCGAGCAAACGCACCTTGATAAATGGCGCTATGCTCGCCGGATTTATGGCTTTTTATATCGAGGCTATTCAATACACTCAAATGGCAACCGTGATTATGATCATCTACCTCGCACCTGTGGTAGCGTCACTCTTTGCGCACTTTGTGTTTAATGAAAGACTCAACCGATTCAGTATGGCAAGTGTGGTACTCGCCTTAGCGGGCTTTATATTAATGCTCCCCATGACATCGAGCCAATCACTATATGATTCTGAAATATTGGGATATTTTTATGCATTATTGTCGTTACTGACCTATAGTGGCTTTATCTTAATCAACCGCAAACCGAGTGCCGCCTCACCCTATCAAAGTACGCTGGTACAGCTAGGTGTTGGCGCTTTATGCCTACTTCCCTTAGTGTTAACCACACCCTTAGTACCCAGCCTGAATCAATTTGCTTGGCTGCTGGCAATTGGGTTCTTTCCGGGATTTTTAGCTATTCTGTTTGCAGTAAAAGCTCTAAATCAATTGCCATCAATCACCTACGGCACACTCTCCTATGTGGAACCTGTGGTGGTGGTCACTCTGGCGTGGTGGTTATTTAATGAAACATTAACCGCACAGCAATTGATAGGTGTGGTACTGATAATGCTGGCTGGTATAGCACAAGGTTGGTTAAGCCAACACAAAGCCCTAAAAAGCCCTGAAAATCCCTCTGTTTGCCACCATGAATAAATGAGTAAAATATAAACTAAATCTTTTTGATAGGAGCATCACTTGAAAAAACTACTCTTAATGATCAGTGCTTTGGTCCTGACAGGCTGTCTAGGAATGCCTAACTACGTCGAACCCGTTAAAGATTTTAAACTCGACCGCTATTTAGGCAAATGGTACGAGATTGCGAGGCTTGACCACTCCTTCGAGCGCGGATTAACCCAAGTTTCTGCCGAATACAGCCTTAAGCCCGATGGCGGCGTTAAAGTCATTAATCGGGGCTATTCTGCCGCCAAACAGGAATGGAAAGAAGCCGAAGGTAAAGCCTATTTTGTGAATGGAGAGAACGAAGCCTACTTAAAAGTCTCCTTTTTCGGGCCGTTTTATGGTTCGTATGTAGTCTTTGGGCTCGACCAACAAAATTATCAATACGCCTTTATCTCGGGGCCAGATACGGATTATTTATGGCTACTAGCCCGAACTCCAACCGTATCCCCTGAGGTGATTAAGCAATTTGTCGACATGGCGAGCGCCCGCGGCTTTGACACTGACAGCTTGATTTATGTCGAACAACAAGCCGAGGCAAAACAATAACCGCTAAGCCGAGGCTAACACTCAAGGTAAACACCATAAACAAAAACGCCGCTCAATAAGCGGCGTTTTTTCTGTGCATTTAAGGCTATTTAAAACAAGTAATTAGCCTTCGATGCCCTTGCTCGCGAGGAACTCATCGTAGGTACCCTTGAAGTCATTCACACCGTTTGCGGTGATTTCAAGGATACGGTTTGCCAATGACGATACGAATGCACGGTCGTGACTCACAAACAACAAGGTGCCTTCGTATTTTTCAAGCGCATTGTTTAAGGATTCAATCGATTCCATGTCCATGTGGTTGGTCGGTTCGTCGAGCATCAGGATATTTGGCTTTTGCATAATCAGCTTGCCAAATAACATACGGCCCTTTTCACCACCCGAGAGCACTTTGACAGACTTTTTAATGTCGTCGGCGCTAAACAGCATACGGCCTAAAATACCGCGTACCGCTTGGTCGTCATCTTCAGGTTTACGCCACTGGCTCATCCACTCAAAAAGCGTCATGTCGTTAGCAAAATCAGACTCATGATCCTGCGCGTAATAACCGATATTGCTGTTTTCAGACCATTGGATATGGCCTTCATCCTGTGGAATATCATGGATTAAAGTACGCAGCAGGGTAGTTTTACCCACACCGTTCTCACCGAGGATAGCGATACGCTCACCCACTTCGACAATCAGGTTTAAGTCTTTAAACAGTGGCGTGTCATAACCTTTCGCCAAATTCTCAACCACTAACGCATTACGGAACAGTTTCTTTTCCTGCTCGAAACGAATGAATGGGTTAACACGGCTAGAGGCTTTAACTTCATCCAGCTTGATCTTATCGATTTGACGGGCACGAGAAGTCGCTTGTTTTGCCTTAGAAGCGTTAGCAGAGAAGCGCGCCACGAAGGTTTGTAGCTCAGAAATTTGCGCTTTCTTCTTGGCGTTGTCAGCCAGCAGACGCTCACGGGCCTGAGTCGCTGCTTGCATATATTCGTCGTAGTTACCTGGGTAAACACGCAGTTCACCGTAGTCTAAGTCAGCCATATGGGTACAGACTGAGTTTAAGAAGTAACGGTCGTGCGAAATGATGATCATGGTGCTGTCGCGTTGGTTCAACACGTCCTGTAACCAGCGGATAGTGTCGATGTCCAAGTTGTTGGTGGGTTCGTCGAGCAGCAATACATCAGGATCGGAGAACAGAGCCTGCGCCAATAATACCCGCAGCTTTAAACCAGGGGCGATTTCAGACATTAGACCGAAATGACTTTCGATACCGATACCCACACCAAGTAGCAGTTCACCAGCGCGAGATTCGGCGGTGTAACCATCCATTTCGGCAAATTCCATCTCAAGGTTTGCCACGGCAATGCCGTCTTCTTCGCTCATTTCAGGTAAAGAATAGATACGGTCACGCTCTTGCTTGACCTTCCACAGTTCACGGTGGCCCATGATAACGGTGTCAATCAGCGTGTATTCCTCGTAACCGAATTGGTTCTGGCTGAGTTTACCCAGACGCTCATTGACGTCTAAAGATACGTTACCGCTGCTCGGCTCTAGATCACCGCAAAGGATCTTCATGAAGGTTGATTTACCGCAGCCGTTCGCACCGATAAGACCGTAACGGTTACCGCCGCCGAATTTAACTGAGATGTTTTCAAACAGTGGCTTAGCGCCAAACTGCATGGTGATATTCGCTGTTGTGATCAAAATGAACTTCCAAATCGAGTAATATTGGCCAGATTATTGGCAGTGCATATAAGCATAAACCAATTTCCACCAGCCTGAGGGGGTAAAAATAAACGTGGCACTATAGCAGTTTGGGTTAAATTATCAACTAAAAAGGCCCCGTTAGCCGCGAATGCTTAAGCGATTCTGAGCCATGTAACCCAAAGATAACTGTTTATTTAACCTGAATTTTTACAAACACAACCCAAGATAATCCTATTGGATGACAACTGAATTAACATTGCATTTTTAGCCAGACAATCCAAATACCGCCCACTGAACTGGGCGGTATTTGTAAGCCCCCGCTCGCTCGCGGGCCAATAAACAATACCAATACGTTATAGTTTTTGCTGCCTTAAACGGTTCGCATTGGTGACCACAGTTAAAGAAGACAGCGCCATCGCAGCCCCGGCAATCACAGGACTTAACAGCATACCCGTAAGCGGATACAAGACGCCCGCCGCCACTGGGATACCTAAACTATTGTAGATAAAAGCCCCAAACAGGTTCTGTTTAATATTGCGAATGGTCGCGCGGGAAAGTGCCAATAAGTTAGCAATCACTATCAGCTGATGGGACAGTAGAGTCATATCCGCGCTTTCGATCGCCACCTCAGTGCCCGATCCCATGGCGATCCCCACATCGGCGCTCATTAAGGCAGGCGCATCGTTGATACCATCCCCCACCATGGCAACCACATGGCCTTGCTGTTGTAAGGCTTTAATATGCTGTTGCTTTTGCTCGGGTAACACGCCCGCTATCACTTCATCTATCCCCACTTGAGCTGCCACCGCCTGCGCCGTTTGCAGATTATCTCCGGTCAGCAGTACTACGCGAATCCCCTGTGAACGTATCGCGCTTATCGCTTCTTTGGCGTCGGCCTTGATCGGATCGGCAATGGCGATAGTGGCCACTAACTTGCCCGCCTTAGCGACATAAATCGCCGTCTTGCCCTGTTTGGCAAATTGCGCGGCGACTTCTACCGTAAAGCCTGAGCTGCTGCCTGTCACGCCCTCCGCTGACGGTACATCAAATGCAGCCATTAAGGCTTGATTCCCCACTAAAAAGTCGGCGCCATCGACTCGCCCTTCGATGCCCTTACCTTGATGATTGGTAAAAATCTCGGTTGCGGGTAATGGAATCGAGGCTTGCTTAACATAGCTGACTATTGCGCTAGCTAGCGGATGCTCTGAATGCTGCTCAAGACTGGCGATAGCGCCAAGGAGTGCGCGCTTGTCTTCATCACTGAGCGCTTGATCATTAGTCTCAATCCAATGGATATCAGTCACTTGGGGTTTACCCTGAGTCACTGTGCCAGTTTTATCCAGCACCACGCAATCGACCTTGCTGGCGCTTTGCAGTGCTTCACCATTTTTAACCAAGACGCCCATTTGAGCAGCGCGGCCAACGGATACCATGATAGACATAGGTGTGGCTAAGCCTAAGGCGCAGGGACAGGCGATGATCAGCACGCTGGTGAGCACCACAAGCGCATGACTGAGTGCGGGTTCTGGCCCAACAAGATACCAAATCGCCGCCGCGAGCAGCGCGATAACCACGACCGTTGGCACAAATACCGCCGAAATGTTATCGGCCAGACGACCAATGGGCATCTTAGAGGTTTGCGCCTCCTGTACCAGTGCGATGATTTTGGCAAGGCGCGTATCCTGCTGCCCAGCGGTGACTCGGTAGACTAAACTGCCGTTACCATTGACTGTACCCGCACTGAGATTATCCCCAACATGCTTTGGCACAGGAATGGGTTCGCCCGTTAGCATGGCCTCATCGAGTAATGACTGGCCGGACTCCACAACACCATCGAGTGCGACCCTGTCGCCGGGGCGAAGTCTGAGTTTATCCCCCAGTTTGAGCTGGTCGATTTCCACCTCTTCATCGCCATTGTCGCCAATACGAATCGCGGTAGAAGATTGCAGGCCGAGTAAGCGCTGCACCGCTTCGCTAGTTTTGCCCCGAGCTTTGAGTTCGAGGGCATGGCCTAAGTTAATCAAGCCTAAGATCATCACGCTCGCCTCAAAGTAAACGTGGCGAGTATCCATTGGAAACGCACTCGGGATGAGCACCACCAGCATGGAATAGAGCCATGCCGTGCTGGTACCTAACACGATTAAGGTATCCATATTGGTGGTTTTGGCTTTAAGCGCGCGCCACATTCCCTGATAGAAATGGCGCCCGGTGCCGATTAAAAGTGCTAAGGTGACTAAGCCCATAATACCCCAGCCAAGCTGCATGCTAGGGCGATTAATCATCATTTCACCGCCCAGCAATCCCCATAACATCATAGGGATACCGACAGCGAGCGCGGCGATAGCCTGACGCATCCGCAGGCGATACTCCACCGCATCTTCGACCCGCTTTTCCTCTGCGGCCGCCTTTGCGTCCACGATCAATTGAGCGGGATAACCCGCCTTGTCCATAACAGCCAGCGCCGCATCACCGCTCATCTTGCCATCGACAGTCACTTGCTTATCGGCGAGATTGATACGGGCACTCACATTCGGTTCGGCCGCAAAGGCCTTTTCAATTTTGGCCACACACCCCGCACAATTCATGGTGGCGACATAGAGTTTTATCTGCGACATGGAAGATCCCTCACTTGAACTTAACCGCTATAGGGTTAAGATAAAGTCTCCCATCACAGGAGAGTCAAGGGTGTTTTTGTGGCAAGTATCACACTTGTCTGCACGAGTCTTTAGAACAGATAAGAACTGAGGTCAGTATGAAAATTGGTGAAGTCGCGAAGCACACAGGGTTAAGCGTCAAAAGCATACGCTATTACCACGATATCGGCCTTGTCTGTGGCGAGCGTAACGAGGCGGGATACAGGGTGTATCGCCATCGGGATATCGAATCGCTGAAATTTGTCCACCAGTGCCGCGACTTAGGTTTTAGCCTCGAGGATTGCAAACTCCTGCTTGGCCTTCGCAATAACGACAGCCGCAATGCCGAAGATGTGAAGCAACTCACCCGCAACCATTTGGCCTATGTTGAGGAGCAAATTGGTAAATTGCAGAATCTTCGTAGCCAGTTACAACAAATGGTGAGCGAGTGCCAAGGCGGCGAACAGCCCCACTGCGCCATTATTGATAGTCTTAACCACCAGCATTAAATCCGCCATCACCCGCATTAACCCAGCCATAAAAAAGCCTGCTTGGATGCAGGCTTGTTTATGGGGTTGTCACTCATACCAAGGTGTTAGCGCTTTAGCGCGGCCACATTATCTAGCTGCAACGCTGGCAATTTACCCGCTGGCGTAAATGAAAACACTTGCCCATAAAAGGCTAACTCGGTTTCTAATCCCGCCGCTTTATGTTCTGGCGTGCGTCCATCACTTGCGTCATCGCCATAATCGATATAGGCCGTCGGCACACCTTTGGCTTTAAGGGCATCATAGATTTGCCGCGACTGCGCCGTCGGTACAATCTTGTTTCTCAAGCCTTGGAAAATCAGCAAAGGCTCATTTAAGCCATCTAAGTGATTGAGTGGCGATAACTCGCGGTAGCGTTCCTTCTTCTCTGGATAGGGGCCGATAAGTTGGTCTAAATAACCCGACTCAAACTTATGGGTTCCCTTAGCGAGCTGCTCAAAATCGCTGATCCCCTCATAGCTCACACCCGCTTGAAACACATCATAAAACGCTAGCGAAGACATCACAGTTAAGCCACCGGCGCTGATGCCGCGAATCGCTAACTTATTGGCGTCTACCCAGCCCTTAGCCACTAAATACTTTGCAGCATTAACCGCATCCTCTACATCGCTTTCACCCCATTTGCCATAAAGGCTTTGGCGATAGGCGCGGCCAAAACCACTGCTGCCGCGAAAGTTTAAATCCAGCACCGCAAACCCGCGGCTGGTCCAAAACTGAATTTCACTGCGATAGGCCAGGGAAGCCCGCGCCGTCGGCCCGCCATGTAGCATCACGATAAGCGGCGGCCGTGTATCGTGGGGCGCCACGTAATTAGGGTTCACAGGGCTGTAAAAATAACCATAGGCCTGCTGATTTTTACCGGTAGCGAAGGCAATATTTTTCGCCCGCGAGACATAGTTGGGATCAAGATTCGCAAGCGCTGGGGCGTACACAAGCTCAGTGCCACGCCCAACAACGCGATAAATACCTTTCTCTGGTGTTGCCTTAGCGCCAACAAAATAAACACCATCTTCACCCTTTACCACCTGAGTGATCTCAGCAAAATCAACGGCAAGAGATTCGGTCAAGCCGGAATCTAAGTGCATACGCAGCAATGCGGCTCGATTACCTTCAACGTAGCTCGCGATGAGAGTCGAAGCATTTTCAAAGGCATAATTATGGTTACCTAAACGCCAATCCGGCACCGCAAACTCGGCATTTTTACTCAAAACAGGCTCTAGGGTTTCCCTAGGGGTGACGCGGTAAATGTTCCACCAGTTACTGAGATCGGACACCACATATAATTTACCGTCTGGGCCAAATAACGGCTGAGTCACCGAAGAGTCCTCTGGCGTACTCACCTTACGAATATTTTTTAATTGACCTTTGCGGTCAAGATCCCCAAGCCAGAGCACACTCTTATCCCAAGGCATATAAGGATGTTCCCAAGTGATCCACGCCAATTGGTTGTTATCGGGTGAAATAGTCGGGGAAGAAATAAAATCATGACCCGTAACAAAGGTATCGCCTTCACCGGCAAAGTTAAGATTGATAGTCACTAGGCTCGCTTTCGGTTCGCCGCCCTGACGGTGATCTTCACGCACGCAAATAATCCGTGAGCCCTTAGGATACGCCACACAATCGGCATGACGGGTACCATTAGGAGTTAACGGCAATGGTGGCTGATTAGGCGCAAAACGGTAAAACAGCTGATCCTGCAATTTAGTGGCAAATAGGCTCTGACCTATGCCCAAAAACGCCGCACCGCCATACTCATGCACAGTAGATTTAACATTAAAATCAGGAGGAACCACTTCAGTGACCTTGCCAAGATCATCGAGACGCTTGATACCAACTTTGCCTTGGGCACGTCCGCTCGATTCTGCAAAATAAATCGCATTACCTACACTTTGTAGTTCAGCAATATCATCGGTTCGTTCAAAAACCTCAGCAGCAGACAAAGGTGATTGCCAGCTGCCATAGGGTGCAACTTTAATGTCGCCGCTTTCCTTGGCGGATTGATCTTTTGTATCCGTACGCTCACACCCGCCGAGTAGCAGTAACACTGCACTTAGCAAGAATGGAAAATAGCGTCCTAACCCCATTGTGTTCCCCAAGTTTGCAAACTAAAACAAACCGTAAATATGCAAATCCCCTTAAGGGCTTATTTTTTGACTTTTTTAACAAACCATTTCAGTACGCTAGCTTGTTGTACTTGCGTCAGACCAAAGTAAATACAAATCCAGGGTGATAACAGAAAAAACCACGGGATCACGGCGACCGAACGACCACTGAAGAGAAGAAAAAAGAAGCCTCCGTAAATCACTATGACTCCTAAGGCACCGACAATCAGCATCATCCGCTTGGTAATTTTTTCCAGCCAAAGGGCTTTATCCTGCCATGACATTCAGATAATCAACTCCAATACGATAATGTCAACTCTATTTGTAAAGTTATGTAAAAAAGTAGCGTGCGATTGTTGAAGGATAGCCAGTAAATGTCAACCTCCGAACAACTCTTACCCAAGCGAACAGACTAAAAAAAGAGAGCTAACTTTTGCCAACAAAAAACCGAGCAAACGCTCGGTTTTATTTAATATCAATAAGATACCATGTTACAGACGGATACCGCCATCCACTTCAAAGACACGACCATTTACATAATCGTTTTCGATGATAAAGCGTACGGTAGAGGCTATCTCCTCCGCTTGGCCTAAACGGCCAACGGGCACAAGCTTCTCTAAACGCTCTAAGGCTTCAGGTTTCATTGCCGCTGTCATTTCGGTGGCAATCACCCCGGGTGCTACCGCCGCGCTACGGATATTGTAACGCGCCAGCTCTTTTGCCCAGCCCACAGACATCGCCGCGACACCCGCTTTAGAGGCCGCGTAGTTAGATTGGCCTACGTTACCCGCTTTAGCTAGGCTAGAAATGTTGACAATCACCCCTGCTTGACCCGACTCGATCATCGCCGCAGCCGCCTCACGGCCACAGAGGAAGGTGCCAGTGAGGTTAACATTGATCACCGATTGGAATTGGTCGAATGACATACGGTCAGTCACTTTGCCGTCTTTGGCTTTGACTAACATACCATCACGCAGGATGCCGGCGTTATTCACTAATACGTTGATTTTGCCAAAATCTTCCAATATGTAAGCAAAGCCTGCGACCACATCTTCTTCGTCGGTAATATCTAACGCATAACCTTGGACTTCGGTGGCTGAGCCTAAATCAGCACAGGCGCGCTCGAGTTTTTCTTGATCAACATCGATCAGCGCCAACTTAGCACCCGCCTGCGCAAAATTGTGCGCCATCGCTAAGCCTAAACCACCCGCGCCGCCAGTGATGACGACAACCTTATCTTTTAAATCCATCTGGTTATCCCTTGTTTATCTATTTTTTAAGTGGTGAAAATTGTTCAAAAATACTGGAGAAGTCTCGGCGACCATTGCCTTGTCTTGCATGATTCACATACAAGCTGCGCGCGAGTGAGCCCATGGGTGTACTCGAATTGCTCAATAATGCGGCTTCTTGGGAGAGGCCGAGATCTTTAACCATCAAATCTACCATAAAGCCGCCCTGATAGCCCTTAGAAGAAGGCACATTCTCCATCACGCCCGGACAAGGATTGTACTTTTCAAGCGTCCAGTTACCACCGCTGCTGACCTTCATAATGTCTGACAGCACTTTAGGGTCGAGGCCATGGTCAATCCCCATTTGAAGCGCCTCAGAAGTACCTACCATCAGCACAGATAACAGCATGTTGTTGCAGATTTTAGCGACTTGACCCGCACCAGCGCCGCCCGCGTGGAAGATATTCTTGCCCATAGCGTTAAGTACAGGTTGCGCGCGTTCGAAGGCGATATCTGAGCCACCACAGATAAAGGTCAAGGTGCCTGCCGCCGCGCCCGCGGTACCACCCGATACTGGCGCATCGATAAACTCGATACCACTCTTAGCCGCTTCGGCCGCCACTAACTGGGCGCTTTGGGCATCGATAGTCGAGCAATCGATCAACAAAGTATCGCCAGCGACCACCTCGAGCAGGCCTTTATCTGTACCATTACCAAGATATAAACTTTTTACATGCTTACCCGCAGGCAGCATAGTGATCACCACATTGGCCCCCGCCGCTGCGCCGCATGCCGTGCTCGACACTAAGGCGCCTTGGTCGGCCAAGGCTTGCATGGCGGCAGGCACTAAGTCGAAGACACGTACCGTCATGCCCGCTTTTAATAAATTGGCCGCCATTGGGCCGCCCATATTACCTAAACCGATAAATGCTACTGTACTCATGCCATCACTCCTGTGTTCTGGTGTCTTTATTATTCCAGATAGTTGTTATTCCAGACAAAATGGCAGGCAAAGCACTCGCTTTACCTGCCATCGATTGGCTTAGCTTAATTGGCTTAAGGGATGTTCTTCTCCCCAAGGTGAGGTCAACATGTCCTCGATAACGCTGTTTGGCACTGATTGCACATCGACAAATTGCCATTTAGGCTGTCTGTCTTTATCAATCAGCAGTGCCCGTACGCCTTCACAGAAATCGCCCTTAGCGCAGGTGTTAACACTGACGGTTAATTCCCATTTAAAACATTGTGCTAGGCTGAGTTTAGTGCCGAGTTGGGTTTGAATATACGCCAAATGCCAACTGATTGGGCTGCCCGCCAACATAGTCGCGCAGGCTTTATTTAACCATGCTTCATCGGTGCTTAAGGTCGACATACGGCTGACGATATCGGTTAAACTGCCCGCCATCAGTCGGTCGACTATCTCTTGGCTCTCGGCCAGTAAACTATCGCCTTTAGGAATATCAACTTGGTTCGACAGTTCGTTGATCATCGAGTCGAGTCGTTGATGGTTCAGCGCTGGCGTATCGCTCCAGTCGAGGGTCGCCATGGCATCGAACATCAGTTCTTTGTCGTCACGATTCAGATAATGATCGGCAAGGCCAACGTAACAGGCATCGGCGGCGTTCATTTGATAGGCCGTTAAGCCTAAAAACAGCCCCATTTTGCCCGGCATGCGGTTGAGGAAATAACTGCCGCCCACATCGGGATAAAGCCCGATGGTGACTTCGGGCATAGCGATACGAGAGGTTTCGGTCACCACTCTATGACTCGCGCCCGCCATCAAGCCGAGACCACCACCCATCACTATGCCATCACCCCATACCAACACAGGTTTGCCAAAGGTATGTAGTAGATAATCGAGACGATATTCTTCTTCAAAGAATACTTTAGCGACCTCAGTCACTTGTCCCTTAGCAGCAACTGAGGCGTGATATAACGCCCGCACATCGCCACCCGCACAAAACGCCTTTTCTCCGCTGCCATCGAGTACCACACAGGCGATTAACGGATCTTTTTTCCACAAATTGAGCTGCACCGTCATGGCTCGAACCATATCGAGATCCAAGGCGTTGAGGGCTTTTTCAACATTGAGCGTCACCACCCCAACTAATTTACCTGAGGCGGTGGCTAAGGTTTGAAAAACCACATTTTGTGTGGTGGACGTGTGTGCAGCCTTATCTACTAAATTTGTCATTAGCGGTTCTTCCAATCAGCTTTACGTTTTTCCAAAAACGCGTTCACGCCTTCGGCCTGATCTTCAGTATCGAACAAACCGACAAACAGTTCACGCTCTATCGGTAAGGCTTGGCTACGCGGCATTTGACGCCCCGCTTGGATTAATGTCTTACAGGCAGTGACGCTGCTTGGGCTCTGATTCGCCACTTTGGCGGCCAGTGCAATCGCCGCATTTAAGGCCTCACCCGTTTCAACCACTTCCTCGACTAAACGCAAATTCAGCGCTTGGGCGGCATTCACCCGCTCACCGCAGAGGATCATCCGCTTCGCCCAACCTTCGCCCACTAAAGCAGTGAGATTTTGGGTGCCGCCCGCACAGGGCAGCAGACCAACGGTCGCTTCAGGCAATGCCATCACGGCTTGGGTTTCGGCGATACGAATATCACAGGCCAGCGCGACTTCTAAGCCGCCGCCCATGGCATAACCGTTAATGGCGGCAATCGACACGCCGCGGAACTGGCTTAAGGTTTCAAATGCTTCGCCAAAGTGTTTTGCCATGCTCGCCGCATTGCCCTTATCACCGTCGCTAAACAGTTTTAAATCGGCACCCGCGGAGAAAAACTTACTGCCCTCGCCAGTTAACACCAGCGCGTAAATGTCCTTGTTGGCATTAAGCTCCAGCACTTTGGCCTTGAGCGCCTGCAAACTCTGGGCGGTCCAAGTATTGGCCGGCGGATTGTTCATGGTCAGAATGGCCGTGTGGCCTTCAATACGCTCAACTAAATAGTCCATCTGTTTCGGCTCCCTTATATTTCCAATCTGTTATCGCCAAATCCTACAGTCCAATTAGGGCAGCTTAAAGGATTTGTCCGGCATTTTCGTCGAGTAAACGACGGGCGATAATGAGGCGCATAATCTCGTTAGTGCCCTCTAAAATCTGGTGTACGCGAACATCACGGAAGTGACGCTCTAACGGATACTCCCTGATATAACCATATCCGCCATGAATTTGCAGCGCTGCATCGCAAACTTGAAAACCCACATCCGTAGCAAAACGCTTCGCCATCGCACAATAGGCGGTGGCTTCTGGGTCACCACTATCGAGTTTAAACGCGGCCAGACGCACCATTTGCCGAGCGGCCACTAATTCGGTCGCCATATCGGCCAGCTTAAATTGCAGCGCTTGGAAGGCTGCCAGCGGCTTACCAAATTGCTGACGTTCGTTCATATACTGAGTCGCACGCTCAAGGGCGGCTTGCGCCGTACCCACGGAGCAGGTCGCGATATTGATACGGCCACCGTCTAAGCCTTTCATCGCAAAGGTAAAACCTTGGCCTTCTTCACCGAGCAGGTTCGCAACTGGCACTCGCACGTTATCGAAGGTAACTAGGCGAGTCGGCTGTGCGTTCCAACCCATTTTATCTTCAACCTTGCCATAGATAATGCCTTCACTGTCGGCAGGAATTGCAATGGCAGAGATTCCTTTCGGCCCAGCTTGCCCAGTGCGGCACATCACAACTAATAATTCAGTAGAACCTGCGCCCGAGATAAACATCTTCGAGCCAGATACCACGTATTCATCACCCTCACGCACCGCTTTGGTTTGCAGTGAAGCCGCATCCGAGCCTGCGCCGGGCTCCGTTAAGCAGTAAGACGCCAGCATTTGCCCTGTGGTCAAGGGCTCAGACCAAGCTTGACGCAAAGTCTCTGTGCCCCAAGTGGTCACCATCCAAGTGGCCATATTGTGGATTGTCAGCATGGCCGTTGTGGCTGTACAGCCCTTAGAGAGCTCTTCGAAGATAATCGAGGCATCTAA
This sequence comes from Shewanella sp. DNRA4, assembly GCF_012843185.1. Taxonomy (NCBI): domain Bacteria; kingdom Pseudomonadati; phylum Pseudomonadota; class Gammaproteobacteria; order Alteromonadales; family Shewanellaceae; genus Shewanella; species Shewanella sp. DNRA4. Next base: position 152,478 of record NZ_JABAIP010000001.1, on the reverse strand, counting down.
GCGCGACAGGCCCATGCCGCCTTCCGATTCGGGGGAATACAGGGAGCAGAAACCCAGCTCACCGGCTTTTTGGATCACATCCTTAGGGAAATGATGTTCTTCGTCCCATTTGGCGGCAAAGGGGGCGAGTTCATCCGCCGCGAACTGGCGGGCCAGATCGGCAAATTGGCGTTGGTCTTCGTTGAAATTAAAATCCATTTGGCTCTCCTATGACTCTTTGGCCATTTCTTTCGTAAATTTCTTTGCGTAATACACAGTGAATTTAGCAGCAGGCTTATCATCAATGGGGCCAACTGCGCCACATTTAGACTGAATCACCTGCTGTTTCACAATGCGTTTAAACTGTTATTTAAACCGCTTAGCGCAAGTTAATGCTCATATTTGGGCCTGCGGCCACGGCAATGTCCGACTCGAACCAGCGAGAGGTAATGGTTTTAGTTTCAGTGTAGAAACGTACCGCTTGCTTACCGTAGGCGTGTTGGTCGCCGTAGAAACTGCCCTTCCAACCCGTGAACGAGAAGAAAGGTAATGGCACTGGGATAGGCACGTTAATACCGACTTGGCCAACTTCGATTTCGTGTTGATATTTACGCGCTGCGGCGCCGCTGGCGGTAAAGATAGAGGTACCATTGCCGTAGGGACTGGCGTTAACCAGTTCTATGGCATCTTCTAATGAATCCGACTCCATACAGCAAAGCACAGGGCCAAAGATTTCTTCTTTATAGATGCTCATATCGGTCGTGACCTTAGTGAACATGGTCGGTCCAACCCAGTTGCCTGACTCATAGCCCGCCACGCTAAAGTCACTGCCATCGAGTAAACACTCTGCGCCCTCTTGCTTACCTTGGGCGATAAGTTTGAGCACGCGCGCTTTGGCGGCTGGGCTGATCAGCGGGCCGTAACCTGCTTCTTTATCGTCCCATAAACCTGGGCGAACCTTCGCCAGTGCTTCTTTGAGTTCAGGGATCCACTCTTTAGCCGCGCCGACAAATACCGCGACAGAAATCGCCATACAACGCTGCCCCGCCGCGCCGACCGATGCGCCCACTAGGTTGTTGATCACTTGCTGCTTATTCGCATCAGGCATAATCACACAGTGGTTTTTCGCCCCAGCAAAGGCTTGCACGCGTTTTAAGTTATCGGTACCAGTTTTGTAGATGTATTGACCTACAGCCACAGAGCCGACGAAGGAAATGGCTTTCACCGCAGGGTCTGCCAGCAGGATATCGACCGCCGTCTTATCGCCATGCACCAGCTGTAACACGCCCTTTGGCGCGCCCGCTTCGACAAACAGCTCAACTAAGCGCTGTGGCGTCATTGGGTCTTGCTCTGATGGCTTAAGGATAAAAGTGTTACCGCAGGCAATCGCCAGTGGGAACATCCACAGCGGGATCATCGCTGGGAAGTTAAACGGCGTGATGCCCGCACACACACCCAGAGGCTGAGTGTAACTGTAGGTATCGATAGAACGTGCGACGTTCTCAACGGTTTCGCCCATCAATAATGAAGCAATGTTGCAGGCATGTTCTGCCACTTCAATTCCGCGCCACACATCGCCCTTAGCATCTTCAAAGGTTTTGCCCGTTTCTTTGGCAAGGATTGTCGCCAGTTCGTCGTGGTGTTCTTTTAGCAAGTGTTGGTAGCGCAACATGACACGGGCACGCTCAGACACGGGTACTTCTTTCCACGTCTTAAAAGCCGCCTTGGCACTAGCAATGGCCACGTGCACTTCATCGGCCGTTGCACTGTTGATAAGGGCGATTGGCTCGTTATTGGCGGGATTGGTCACCACGATTTGTGATGTTCCTGTGCCTATGGTGAATTCGCCATCGATGTAATGCTTAACTTGTGTGGTCATGTTGCAATCCTTTTCCTTGTTTAGGGTGGAGCTGGCGGTGCGATATTATGTTTATCCTAAGTGGGATGTTTGCCCTTGCCAGCTCAGTCTTGGTCTTGTTGATTTAGCAGTTATTCGCGATTAAGCCTTTGCTTAGACTTCGATAGCCATAGCGGTTGCTTCACCGCCACCGATACAGAGTGAGGCTACGCCGCGCTTAAGCCCACGGGCTTTAAGTGCATGGATTAAGGTCACCAGTAAACGTGCACCCGAGCAACCGATAGGATGACCTAAGGCGCAGGCACCGCCATTCACGTTTACTTTTGCCATATCTAAACCTAATTCAGAAACGGCCAGCATAGTCACCATGGCAAAGGCTTCGTTGATTTCGAACAGGTCAACCTCATCCTTAGACCAGCCGACATTGCTCAACAGTTTTGCCATCGCGCCAACGGGCGCAGTGGTAAAGAGTGATGGCTCCTGCGCATGGGTTGTATGGCCCTTGATGGTGGCCAGCACAGTTAAGCCTAACTGCTCGGCATTGGCGCGGGTGGTTAGCATCAGCGCCGCCGCGCCATCGGAAATCGAGCTTGAGTTTGCCGCAGTAATAGTGCCGTCTTTAGCAAAGGCTGGGCGCAGTGCAGGGATTTTTTCAGGGCGGGCATTGCCTGGCTGCTCATCGGTATCGATAGTCACATCACCACGGCGATCGCTCACAGTCACAGGTACAATTTCCGCCTTGAAGGCGCCAGAAGTAATAGCCGCATTGGCTTTTTCCAGTGAGCTTAAAGCAAACGCATCCATTTGCTCGCGAGTGATACCAAATTCATCGGCAGTTTTCTGGGCGAATGTGCCCATGGCGCCGCCGGTGTAGGCATCTTCTAAACCGTCGAGGAACATATGATCTAATACCTTGCCATGACCCATACGCATGCCAGCGCGCGCTTTGTCGAGCAAGTACGGGGCTTGGCTCATGCTTTCCATACCACCCGCAACCACCAACTTAGCACTGCCCGCTTTGAGTAAATCGTGGGCAAGCATCACGGTTTTCATCCCAGAGCCACAGACTTTGTTTACGGTCGTAGCGCCAACAGACAGGGGTAAACCTGCACCTAAAGTTGCCTGACGCGCAGGTGCTTGACCCAGACCCGCTGGCAATACGCAGCCCATTAACACTTCATCAACCTTATCACCCGCAACTTGGGTATCAGCTAACAGGGCTTTGATGGCTGTGGCCGCTAAGCTCGGAGACGTTACGCCAGACAAACTGCCTTGAAAGCCACCCATTGGTGTGCGTTTAGCGGCAACAATAACGATCTCTTGGTTAAATTGTTCAGTACTCATGGGGACTCCAAGCTAAATGTGCCTTGGCGGTAACACTCGCCAGCGGCGGATAAATAGTAACAATGAAACCACTCTGACGTTTACGCGAACGTAAAGCAAGTATTCCTTGGTCTAATGTATCGATTTTATCCACGCCAGATTGTCAGTCAGAATTTACAGTCGAGAGGCCTTAACGGCATTTGAAATGGTAACGAGGTGGAAGTGACTCAATAAAAGCGCTTGCCTTGCAGCAGTAACAAAACCTTACCAGCAGATGATGAACAGCGCTAAAGACAAATGAGATAAATAGGCGAGCAAACAGTGGCTAAGCAAATGGTAAATTTATTAGGGCGTGTTGACGTTTCGAGATTAGATTTTGTTCGTTCTGGCAAGCACGTGCTCGCGAAACGAGGAATGATGTGTAGTTATTCTACTCAAATGACGAGCGGCTCTTATGACAGAAAGTAAGAGCAAGAGCTTGCCAGACGAACCCTTCGGGCAGCATTTGGCTGGCGTTTCTGCTGCGTTATCGTCCGTTTATGTAGAATAACTACACTGCACGGACTTTGCCTTGCATAAAAGCCAGCCTAATTGCTGCAAAAATAACCCTGAAACGTCAACACGCCCTAGTCAGTTCAAAAAATTCAAACAAACAGAAACAGCATAGCGAGGTGATTCGACAGGCATTGAGCTTAAGAAACCGTCAATGCCTGACAAACTAAAACAACGTCCCTACTGCGATTCCCATGGTGTCATCGCTGTCATATCACTCAGGTCGTAAGGCGTTAATTGGTAAACGTAATAGTTAAGCCAATTACTCACCAACAAACTGCCATGGCTGTGCCAACGGGCGATGGCATCGGCCTTAGGATCGTCATTACGATAATAGTTTTGTGGCACATTTGGGTTTAAGCCCTGCGCCAAATCCCGATGATATTCATCGTTTAAGGTAGATTTTTGGTATTCGGGGTGACCCATGACAAACAGGTTGCGATTATTGCGACTGAGGACCAAATAGGCTCCTGCTTCCTCGGACTCTGCCAGCACTTGTAGTTCAGGATGTCGCTTAAGCTCTTCAATATCCATCTCGGCAAAGCGGGAATGCGGTGCAAAGAACTCATCATCAAATCCGCGTAGCAGCGGAAAATGCTGGCAGGTGCGGCGATGGACAAACACACCTGAGCGCTTTTGCTCAAGAATTTTACGATTTAATCCATAGAGATGGTAAAGCCCAGCGTGAGCAGCCCAACAAAGGAAGAGCACCGAGGTAACATGCTGCTGTGACCAATCGATAATTTCACGGATATGGTCCCAGTAAGTCACATCTTCAAAATCAATTTGCCCTAACGGCGCACCAGTGATGATTAGGCCGTCGTAGTTTTTATGGCGCACATCCTCAAAATCACGGTAGAAGGTGTTCATATGATCGATAGAAGTGTGCTTCGACTCTTTATCGTGAATACGCAGTAAATCCACATCCACCTGCAAGGGCGTGTTGCCTAAAAGGCGTAGAAGCTGGGTTTCGGTCTCAATTTTATTGGGCATCAAGTTCAGGATCAGTACCTTCATCGGTCTGATATCCTGATTGGCAGCCCGGGTTTCGGACATTACGAAAATATTTTCAGATTCTAAAATCCCTGCTGCTGGCAGATGATCTGGAATTTTAACTGGCATACCGCGCCTCTTCTGTTCAAACAATCAAGGGTTCCGGCGCGCGTATGCCACTCAGCAAAGAGCAAACAAATTAGCGGCCGACTTTCTCAAGCAGTATCGTCATAGGCTCAGTCGAATTGAGATCGACATGATAGGCTTGAGTATTAATAAACAATAACTTATCACCGAGCATAATCCTTGCACCAATGGCATAGGTATGCCCTGCTTCAAACTGATCGCGCCCTATAGTAAAACTAAATGGCGTAGGGGTTTTAGCGCCTTGACTCTCACGCTCTGCCATCACCACAGCAGGCACATCCATCTTAGAGACATCAAGCAACTGCACAATCAACTTGGCTTCGGCAGGCAGTGCGATACGTTCGCGATACATGGCCTCACCTTGAATCTCAACAACCGCATTTGGTGTTGCACAACCTGTCATCATCGTCGTCACAGTGAGTAATACCATTGCCGCCCATTTTTGCCATGCAGATGTCAGTCCGCTAATCCTTAACCCATGTGTCATTTCATTTCTCCTAATCATACATAAAGACTTCTGGATGTCTATACGCCCAAGCTATAAATCTTGTCATGCTGGGCATATCTTCCTATGATAAGCTACCATTTCGTTGCCGAAAAATTTATGACCCAAGCAACTGCGATAATTGTGGGCGCTAGCTCACATTTAAGCCGCGAACTTGCCAAACAATTGGCCGAACAGCAAGTTGAATTAGCACTTTTTGCACAGGATGTTGAATCGCTGCGCGAGTTCGCCTCGACCTTACCTACCAAGGTACAAGTATTTTCACTGCAAATTGAACAGCCAAGCATCATCATTGAACAGCTTGAAAACGTCTGGCAAAGTCTCGGCGGCGCCCACTTAGTCTTAGTGAATACCGGACTCAATAGCTACGATCCTGAGCTGCCATGGCTACCTGAGCAGGACATTATCGATGTCAATGTGCGGGGCTTTGCCGCTATCTGCAATACCGCATTTAGATTATTTCGCGAGCAGGGTTATGGCCAGCTTGCCACCATTAACTCGATAGCAGGGCTACGCGGCGGCCCAAGTGTGGCTTATCATGCCTCTAAAGCCTTTGCGCAAAACTATTTGGAAGGCTTAAGCATGCATGCCCAGCGGCTTAAGTTGCCTATTACTATTACCGATATTCAACTTGGTTTACTGGATAAGGCCGCCATGCAACAAAGTACGCTATGGCTTGTCCCACTCCCGCAAGTGGCGGCGCAGATCATTAAGGCCATGCAGCAAGGTAAACGTCGTGTCTATGTGACCAAGCGTTGGCGCTTAGTCGCTTGGCTGACTAAATTACTGCCTGAGTTTATCTATAATACACGCCACTGGAAGCCGAAAAAGGCTAAAAAGTAGTGTTGTTCCGTGTTTAGCTTTATTACACTGCGAAAACAAAAAAGGAGCCGTCGGCTCCTTTTTTTGTTACTTTAAAATCAGATAATTAGAAAGTGTAACCCACGCTGACCATATAAACCCATGGGTTAATGTCAGTATCAATTACTTTAGTATCACCCGCTAACTTAAACTTCACATCGGTGCTAATTTGCGCATACCACACAGAGGCGTTAACTAACCAGTTTTTATTGACTTGATAATCGATACCCGCTTGCGCCGCTAGGCCCCAGGAGGTGCTCATGCTTAAGTCAGTTAAGGCACCATTTAAATCGTTGGTGAATTCATTGTCGAAGAAGTTAGTGTAGTTCACACCCACGCCTACATATGGACGTAATGCAGATTGAGCATTACCAAAATAGTACTGTGCCACTAGAGTTGGTGGCAAATGTTTGGTTTCAGCAATCTTATTACCACCTAAAGAGACATCATGGCTAAATGGAGTCGCAGCTAATAACTCTACCCCGAAGTTATCGGTCAGCATATAACCAAAGTTCAAGCCTAGTTGAGTGTTATTGCTGATTTGGAATTCACCATTGCCCGCAACATCATCACTCGATTCATTTGGCGCAACAACCACTGCACCAGCACGAACAATAATATCGCCCGCTTGATGGGCAGAAACAGAAGCAGAGAAACCAGCGGCTAACAGGGTGGCAGCGATCAGTGTAGAAACAGTAGTTTTATTCATCATCATACTCCATATGTACAACATAGGTTTTTGTTTTACATTACATCCTTAACAATTGACGCTTACACTGCCAGATAAAATTATTCACCTTATTGATCCAAATCAAGATTAAGCGGTGATACTTATTTCGAGGTATAAACCATGAGATACAAGTCACGTTATCTAAACATTTATTGACAATACCGGTTCATTTTTTGTGACCAACCGCATTAATTAGTCATCACTAATCACCTCCCGAAGAGGTAATAGGAGGAAAATTGCCAATTTCGCCATTTACATTTAATCAACATAGATTGAAATTAAAATCCGATGAAATTCGACGATATTCAGTAGAAAAAACGCGAAAGAATCCAAAAGCAGGCAAAGACAGGAATTAAGAATCGACCTAGAAGGTGCTTATTTCGGTTTACACTCACTCATCTGCGAATAAAAGATCATGTTAACCAAATGGCTCAATAGGCTATAGCTAGTCGCGGATATTGTTTAAGCCAAGACTTTGCGGCTAGCCGTTGATGAAATAACGCTAAAGGACGCCGTGGATTGGGCGTTAGTTGTAAGGCAAATAATGAGGCTAAGCCAAAAGGGGCGATAATATGTAAGCCTTTAATGGCTGGAGCAGAAAACTTAAGCGTCTGTTCAAGCGACACACCGACAGCAGTTTCGATTTCGGGCCAATAACACATTGCATCCTGTGTCGATTGATAGGGATTGTCGAGATGCTTAAGGTGCATTCGCGCCTGATTTTTTACTGACCAAGGTAAGTCTGGCGCCAGTGTTTGTAGGTAAGCTTCTATCGCCCTATCTCGCTCAGGAAGAGTATCCAAGGGACAATAGTAAATCAGATCGATATCGTTTAACGGACGCGGCTTAATATCGTGTAATTTGTCCCACACCAGATTACGGACAAACCCCGCCGCCAAGCACCACTGCGGAATATCATACACTTGGGCACATTGCTGCGCTAATTCAAGTGCCCTTAACCGCTGTTTATCTTGGCTTAGCCATGCGCATAACAATGCATTTAATTCGGCTTCAGTCATGGCCAATATCCGCTTCAATAAGTTAGAAACACAGAAGTGACATCGACTCACGCCACTTAATCATCGATTTCATCGCATAATGAGCAGTTAATGATAGGTTAAACCGCATCGGCCTGGCGCTCGGGCGCCGCATCCGCAAAGGCAGGCAATAAATTACATTCAGCCCATACTCGCATAATATTGGGGTACGGCGTTAAATCCACATTAAAACGCTGCGCGTTGTACACCTGAGGCACTAAACACAAATCTGCGATAGTCACCTTATCCCCAAAGCAATATCGGCCACTATGGCGCGCCAGTTGGGTCTCAAGCGCCGCAAATCCCGTTGCCACCCAATGGTGATACCAAGCGGTTTTAGCTTCTTCGTCAACGTTCAGCTTCTGAGTTAAATACTGCAATACCCGCAGGTTATTGAGTGGATGAATTTCACAGGCGATGGTTAATGCCATGGCGCGCACCTGGGCACGCTCAAGGGCTGATGCGGGTAATAGCGGTGTCTTTGGATAGAGTTCATCTAGATACTCAATAATGGCTAAAGATTGGGATAACGCATCCCCATCCTGCTCATCATCCACCACCAAAGTGGGGACTAGCTCCTGCGGGTTTAGCGCGATATAGTCCGCCTTGTGCTGCTCACCACCATCACGCACTAAATGCACCGATAACTGCTCGGCGCTCACTCCTTTAAGATTGAGGGCAATACGCACACGATAGGCGGCGCTAGAGCGCCAATAACCGTATAGTTTCATCTCACGCTGTCCTTTTGTCATGCTGAAAAAACGGGGCTAAAAGCCCCGTCGATATTATCTATCACTTTTCAAATAAAAAAGCCTTACGCCTTGTACTCAACCACTTTTTGATCGATAGCGCCAAAAATAGAGGCGCCATTATCATCGAGCATTTCGATGCGTACTGTGTCGCCAAAACGCATAAACGGTGTGCTAGCTTTGCCGTCGCTAATCACTTCAAGCATACGTTTCTCGGCTAAACAGCTTGAGCCGGCACTGCGGTCATAGTTAGAAATCGTACCAGACCCGATAATGGCGCCCGCACCCAATGGACGGGTTTTGGCAACATGGCTAATTAACTGGCTGAAGTTAAAGGTCATATCGACACCCGCATTCGGGCGGCCAAATAACTCACCGTTTAAGTATGTGATAAGCGGTAGGTGCACCTTTGAATCTTCCCAACGTGCGCCTAATTCATCTGGCGTAATGGCTACCGGCGAGAAGCTGCTCGAAGGTTTAGATTGGAAGAAACCAAAACCTTTGGCGAGTTCGGCCGGGATCAAATTACGCAGTGACACATCATTGACTAACATCAGCAGTTTGATGTGTTTCGCTGCATTTTCAGCACTCACGCCCATAGGCACATCATCAGTGATCACAGCGATTTCCGATTCGAAATCGATGCCCCAGTCTTCGCTCGCCAGCGGGATATCCGCCTTAGGTGCGATAAAGCTGTCAGAGCCGCCTTGGTAAAACAGCGGATCAGTCCAGAAGGTTTCTGGCATTTCTGCGCCGCGCGCCTTACGTACTAATTCAACATGGTTAACGTAGGCACTACCATCGGCCCACTGATACGCGCGTGGTAAGGGTGATAAACATTTGGCTTCATCGAAGGCTTGCGCATTCGGTAATTTGCCTTCGTTGAGCGCATCATACAATTCTTGTAATTGCGGTTTGAGCAATTCCCAACCATCAAGTAATTGCTGCATCGTATGGGCAATCGCTGGCACGGCCACCGTTTGAGTAAGATCGCGGCTCACTAACATCAACTGACCATCGCGGCGACCATTGTTATAACTGGCAAGTTTCATATCTGCTCCTGTGCTTCTACGGCTCGGCGTACTGCGCTTTTTATCTCGTTATGGTTAACCGACAATATCAGCTAACGCGAATTTTTTGCTGACGAGAACATAGGTGAATAAAAACCTAGATTGACTCGGTATTAGGGTTTGCTGCGCGTAGAAATACCCGAAGCGACGGCGGATTCCTATAGCGTGAGCAAAATCACATTTCAGCTTATTTTTTCACATTTTGTAAACTAATCATTACATTTCAGATAATGTTGCCGCTTGTCACTATTTCGCTGAACGATATGGTGAAAAAGTCGGCAACAAAGTGGAACGATACTGTTACATCTCAAGCTTAAGCCAAGATTACTTTGGCTTGGAAATCTTATATTCGCGAAGTTTGTTAGCGATAGCCGTGTGGGACACGCCCAATTTCTTCGCCAATTGCCGAGTACTAGGGTAAGCCGGATATAAGCGTCGCAGTAAGCTGGCCTCAAATTGCTTCATCGCATCATCGAGATTGCCTTCGAAGGCATTATCGAAATAACCAAAACCTTCAGCGTAGGATGGCAGCTTAAGTTGCTCAACGGTCAATTCGCCCGAACCATCCCACATGGATACGGCTCTGAAAACGGCGTTTTTAAGCTGACGGACGTTCCCCGGCCAAGCGTAAGTTAACAGATGATCACGGCATTGGGCCGAAATCCGCCTGACAGGGCTAGAGAGTTGCTGGCTGTAATGCTCGAGGAACATCTCTGTCAGCGGAATAATATCGACCTTACGTTCACGCAGTGACGGAATGTGATAACTAAGCACATGGATGCGATAGTACAAATCTTCCCTAAATTCACCGGTTTGACATAGCTCGGCTAAGTTTTTCTGGGTCGAGCAGATAATCCGTACATCGGCGCGGACTTCTTCGTCGCCACCGATACGTCTAAAGGTGCCATCCTGTAATAACCGCAGCAATTTAACCTGTGCCGCCTTGGACATTTCGGCCACTTCATCAAGAAATACAGTGCCGCCCTTCGCCTCTTCAAAAAAACCACGTTTAATGACTTTACCTTGGCTAACGTAGCCAAACAGTTCTTCTTCGGCGGCGCTATCGGGCAATGCCGCACAGTTAATGGCAATAAACGGTTTTTCGCGGCGCATGCTGGCATCATGGCTGGCTCTGGCCATTAACTCTTTACCAGTGCCAGTTTCGCCCGTGATCAGTAATGGCGCATCGAGTTGCGCCATGCGGCGGGCTTGTTTAAGCACTTCTTTCATCTTGTCGCTGCTGGCCAATACATTTTCAAAGCCTGTGGTTTGATTTTGCAGCGCATTAAATTGTTTACCCACCCGCGCAGGCGATTTAAGCGACACCACCGCACCGACGAGGATAGTTTTCTCGTCCTCATCGGGTAAATAAATCGGTAACATTTCAGCCAGATATTCGTTTTGGCCGATATTCACCCGCGCCGCCTGCGGCAGCACTTGGCCCTCACTGAGCCAGCGGCTGAAGTTAAACCCTTGTACCCAATGGTTTAAGGATTCATCAAGCACTTCGTGTTCACCCATGCCCATATTGAGCAGCGCCGATTCGTTCACAATGCGAATACGCGCCTTCACGTCGATGGAAAACACAGAGTCTGGGAGAGTTTTAAGTAGGGTTTTTAAGGCGTAGTGTTCTTGCTCTGACGGCATAAATGACACCGTTCGTACATCGTGGACGCTCTCCACTTTGCGGATCTGCGGCATCAAGGCGCTTAAGGTTTCAAAACTGACTTCAGCAAATTGCAGGTAAAGAAAACCTTGGTTACTGGCATCAATGGCAATGAGATTAATGCCATAACGTTCTAACACGACTAAGATGTCTTTCGCTAAACCCACGCGATCTTGACAGCTAACTTCCAAGCGCATAATGACTGATATTCCCTTTTTTGATTCGAATTTTGGAATAAAACGTGCGAGCTATAGTCCCTGAGGTGCCCTTCATAAGACATGCGTTTGACGAAACACGTTCAGTTTACGCAAACGTAAGGGACTAGATAAATAGCTGGGCGTGTATACGTTAGAAGGTTACGCTCAAAGTGGCAAGCCTAGTTTACAGTGCATTTGTAACAGGAAGAAAAAATCAGCATCAAAATTGCATTAAGATGCTGATTTAAAATATTAACTTTTTAATCTAATAACTGGTCGGTCTTGGCCGCCATAATGAAATCATTCTTATGGAGGCCCTTAATTGAGTGTGACCACCAAGTCACGGTCACCTTGCCCCACTCGGTTAAAATACCAGGATGGTGGAATTCTTCCTCGGCCAATTCCGCCAACTTATTGGTAAATGCCATTGCTAGTTTAAAGTTTTTAAACTTGTACACCCGTTCCAATTGCATGATGCCGTCACGCACTTGCACGCCCCAATCGGGGATCATGCGGATAAGCTCGGCCAATTCTTCATCGGTCACTTTCGGTGCATCGGCTTGGCAAGCTTCACATTTCATTTGGGTTAACGCGGTCATACATACTCCTATTGGCAACATCACAGGTTCAATCCGTTGCTCTTATTACGCTTTATTTAATTCGTTTATGTCTAGGGCGTGTTGACGTTTCAGGGTTATTTTTGCAGCAATTTGGCTGGCTTTTATGCAAGGCAAAGTCCGTGCAGTGTAGTTATTCTACATAAACGGACGATAACGCGGCAGAAAAGCCAGCCAAATGCTGCCCGAAGGGTTCGTCTGGCAAGCCCTTGCTCTTTGTCACTCGTCATTTGAGTAGAATAACTACACATCATTCCTCGTTTCGCGAGCACGAACTTACCAGAACGAACAAAATTTAATCTCGAAACGTCAACACGCCCTAAAAGTCGGTCATTAACTTGCCTTGGCCTTGGGCGGATATTTAGGGGCAAACAAGCCGAGCTGCCGCGCCTTAGCCACATAGGCCATAATGTCCATTTTGGCGATTTCATCTAATACATCAATATGTTCAATCACATAGTAAATTGGCTGCATAATATCGATACGATAAGGCGTGCGTAGCACATCTAAAAGATCGAACGGTTTACGTTCAGGCACTTGGCTTTCCATCGCATATAAGGTTTCGCCAGGAGAACTTAAAATACCACCGCCATAGATACACAGTTCACCCTCTTGAGGCTTGAGCAAACCAAACTCGACGGTAAACCAATACAAACGAGCCAAAAATACTCGGTCTTCCTTGCTGGCATTTAAGCCTAATTGACCATACATATGCGAGAAATGGGCAAAAGATGGATTGGTCAACAAGGGGCAATGACCAAAAATCTCATGGAAAATATCTGGCTCTTGCAGGTAATCAAACTCTTCCTTACGGCGGATAAAAGTCGCGACCGGAAACTCCTTGTTAGCCAATAGCTCAAAGAATCGACCAAAGGAAATTAAGGCGGGCACGGCCGCGGTTTTCCAGCCCGTGGTGGCCTGTAGCACTTTGTCTATCTCCGCCAATTGTGGGATGCGATCCTTGGGCATCGCCAAGGCATCAAGTCCCTGCAGATACTCCTTACAGGCACGCCCAGGCAGATTCACCGCTTGGCGAGCATACAATTGGCTCCAAATCTCATGTTCTTCCTGTGGGTAATGGATATACCCTGAATCATCTGCACTTCTCGCAACATAGGGCGCAGTGTGCGCAATTTCTTTAGTCATAAAATTCACTTCATGGCTGACACTAATGCCTCCATAGTGATCTAAGCCTCGATTTTTGTTAACTCCCTCACAGTTTATTGTTTGCGCGTCAATGTGACGTAAACGTAAAGCAAATATTACAAGTCGTTTAAAAGGCATGGACAATATACATACAGACTCACCCAGATGGGTATCAATCCTTGACATTCAAACGTAAAAATGACGACGATAAACAGATAATATGCAGAAAAACCGACAAATTTCGGCGTTTGCAAATGGCTTTTCTGCGTAGGTCATTTACAATATTGCCCAATAATCGCCTCTCCTTAATCTGAAGGTTCGCAATGAAACAACATCAAATTCGTAAAGCCGTTATTCCTGTCGCCGGACTTGGCACTCGTATGCTTCCTGCGACCAAAGCTATCCCTAAGGAAATGCTCCCTGTTGTAGATAAGCCACTGATCCAATATGTCGTTAGTGAAGCTATTGCTGCGGGTATCAAAGAAATTGTGCTCGTAACCCACGCCAGTAAAAACTCTATCGAAAACCATTTCGACACCAGTTTTGAATTAGAAGCGCAATTAGAGCGCCGCGTAAAACGTCAATTACTCGAAGCGGTGCAATCCATTTGCCCGAAAGACGTGACGGTGATCAGCGTACGTCAATCCCAAGCTAAAGGCTTAGGTCACGCCATTTTATGCGCTAAATCCGTAGTAGGTGATGCACCTTTTGCCGTATTGCTGCCGGATGTGATTATCGATGACGCCAGTTGCGACTTAAAAACCGATAACCTTGCCGCAATGGTAAGCCTGTTTGATGAAACCCAAGTGGGTCAAATCATGGTTGAAGGCGTACCACATCATTTAGTCAATCAATATGGTATTGCCGATGTGAACGGCCACGATTTACAGCCTGGTGAATCAGAGCCATTAGTCGAACTCGTTGAAAAACCTCCAGTTGATGAAGCGCCATCTAACTTAGCCGTTGTTGGCCGTTACGTGTTACCCGCAGCAATTTGGCCATTGCTGGCCAAAACGCCTGCAGGCGCAGGTGATGAAATCCAATTAACAGACGCCATTGCGATGTTAATGAAGCAAGAAACCGTAAACGCTTACTATATGCAAGGTAAGAGTCACGACTGCGGTAACAAACAAGGCTATATGCGCGCTAACGTAGAATACGCTCTGCGCCACAGCGAAATCGGTGAAGATTTTGCCCACTACTTAAAAACAGTTGTAAAGGGAATTAAATAATGACGATTTTAGTGACCGGCGGTGCTGGTTATATTGGCACTCATACCGTAGTGGAATTACTTAATGCGGGAAGCGAAGTGATTGTATTAGACAACCTGTCTAATTCAAGTATCGAAGCACTAAACCGTGTCGAGCGCATTACCGGTAAATCGGTCACATTCTACCAAGGCGATATTCTCAATAAGGCCTTACTACAGAAAGTCTTTAGCGACCATAACATCGATGCCGTTATCCACTTTGCTGGATTAAAGGCCGTCGGCGAGTCAGTAGCTAAGCCACTGAAATACTATGAGAATAACGTGACTGGCACCTTAATTCTTTGCCAAGTGATGGCAGAGTTTAAGGTGAAAAATCTCGTCTTTAGTTCCTCGGCAACTGTGTATGGTGATCCTGCTAGCCTGCCCATTACCGAAGATTTTCCAACGGGTGCCACTAACCCCTATGGTCAATCTAAATTGATGGTTGAGCATATTCTGGCGGATTTACACCATAGCGACCCAAGTTGGAATATCGCTCGTTTACGTTACTTCAATCCCGTTGGTGCCCATGCCAGTGGTTTGATTGGCGAAGATCCTAACGATATTCCGAATAACTTGATGCCATTTATCGCCCAAGTGGCCGTGGGTAAACGCGAGGCCCTCAGTGTGTTCGGCAATGATTACCCAACCCATGATGGTACTGGCGTTCGTGATTATATCCATGTGGTGGATTTAGCCATTGGTCACCTTAAAGCCCTTGAGAAACTCGCCACAAAACCAGGGCTTGTCACCTACAATCTAGGTACAGGCCAAGGTTACAGCGTGCTCGATATGGTTAAAGCCTTCGAGAAGGCCTGTGGTAAATCGATTGCCTATCAGATTGCACCACGCCGCCCAGGAGATATTGCCGCCTGTTATGCAAACCCTGAGCATGCTAGAACCGATTTGGGCTGGCAGGCGACCCATAGTCTTGAGGATATGGCAAATAGCAGTTGGCATTGGCAATCAACCAATCCCAATGGTTATAAAAGCTAATCATCTAAATGGCTTGTGGTAATTCCCAAGCCATTTTTCTTCTCGATTAATAAAGATTGTTATTCATTAAACACCTATGACAGAAAGCATTAATCACAGTCGCCGTAGTCTTTTTAGTCGCCGAAAGTCCTTGGCGATTAGGCCGCCTTGGGTGCGCGAGGGGGTAGAATTTACCGATATCTGTACTCGCTGCTCAGCCTGTATCACCGCCTGTGAAACTAAGATAATTTTCAAAGGTGATGGCGGCTTTCCTGAAGTCTCGTTTAAGGACAATGAATGCACTTTTTGTACTCAATGCGCCACTGTCTGTCCTGAGCAAAAGTTGTTTGATTTGACCCAAACGCCATGGCAACACATCGCGGAGATTCAAGATAACTGCTTAACCTTTCAAGGTATTTGGTGCCAAAGTTGTAAGGATGCTTGTGAGCCCCGCGCCATCAGTTTCACCCTAAGTGTAGGCAAAGCGCCTATGCCGAAAATTGATACAAGCCTATGTACGGGTTGTGGCGCCTGTGTCGCTCCATGCCCAAATCAAGCGATTAGTATTAAGCAAGCAGAATAGCCATTGAGCCCCCTGGGCTTGTCCCTGTATTTACGTTACTATTTCATTCCCAATGTATTAGGTTTCTCATCACCATGTTTGGCAAAAATCTCCTGTTTACCCGCAAATCGTCCCCCGCGCTCAGTTTTATTGCTAAAGGCACTAGGCTGACTGGCAATATTGAATTTGCTGGCGATGTGTTGATTGGTGGTGAAGTTCAAGGTCAAATACTGTCGCAGGCGAATGTGATTGTTGAGCAAACGGGAAGTCTTCACTGCGAGGTAAAGTGTCGAGAATTAATTATTGATGGTTATTTCAAAGGCCGATTAATTTGCGAGCGCTTAGTCATCCAAGCACATGGGATTGTCGACGGTGATGTTGCTTGTACTTCAATGCAAGTCAATGAAGGCGGCCAGTTTATTGGTTTAAGGATTAAGGAAGATCACCAGACAATCCACGCACATAGCCTGTCCTCTGCAACATCGACAAACGTATTGTTATCGCAGAGTCAAAATGACTAATCCACATTTCAGCCCATAAAAGAGCGAGGGTGTGTCGACATTTAGAGATTAAACTTTATTTGCGCCGCTAAATTCTAGCCTACGTCACGCGAGTGATGTGTCGTTGTTCTAACCAACTACGAGCGACTCTGATGAAGATGATGAGCTCGCTAAATTACTCCTCCAGCCCAAAATCGCCTAAATAAACACCATACAATCCAATGACTAGCATTGTTGGTTAACCAATTGTTAAATTAAAGATTGAGATCACAGTTAAGCCGTACGACAACTGCTAACCTAATCCACCAACAATGCATTTTGTGCATACGGTTTGCTGCTTAATCAATGGTATCGATATGCTTAGGCAAAACTGTGTGACTGCAGACTCAGACTCATCGCAAGGCGAGACCAAATGAGCAATCAATTACTAAAACAAATCTGCGAACTTGATGTATTCACCTTACTTGTATTTAAAAGTATTTTTGATAACGGACATGCAAATAGTGCCGCCAAAGCGTTAAATGTGTCGGCTCCAAAAATTAGCCGCTGTCTCAATGCGCTACGGTTAACCTTTAATGATGAACTATTTTATCGGCGCCAACAGGGGCTCAAACCCACACCTCTTGCTGAAAGTCTGTATGTCGCTATTTGCCAATTCACCGATTCGGTTTATCACCTAGAACAATCTGCAATGCAGCTGCAAAATGCAGCGAGTCACGTTGAATTACCGCTCCATATAGCCGCAAGTAATGGATTATTAAGTTTCTTAGCACCACAGCTCAGTTCACCCGATGTGATAAGTGAATTAGGCCAAATAAGACTACACAAGTGGCAAGACAATAGTGCGGAACTGATACATGCAGGTGAATTAGATTTTGGGATCACAATAGAGCCGACCGAATCCAAAGAGCTTAGTGTTACACGCTTAGGCTGTATTTCAAATGTCTATGTCGTTGCTTCGAAACATCATTCCCTTTGGGACAGCCAACTTGAAATCAGCCTTGAGCACATATGCCGTTATTCATTTCTATGCATTGAACTGAAGGGCTTTAACAGCAGAATTGACCCACTAGAACTGTTCTGTCAGCGCCAAGGGCTGTTGTTACCCTCGATTGAAAGAGTCACGGATCGGGAAGAATGGTATGCCCACCTTCTCACCATGCAAAGTGTGGCATTTTGTTCGAGTATTGATATGCATACCGTAAAACATATGCCGGGATTAAAACTAGCGCCGCTTCCCATCGCAGAGTTACACCGTCTACATGAAACGATTATGCCACCACAGTATTTTCTCGTAGAAAAGCCACGAAGCCATCGACGCTACAGTCAAACACAATGCGAACTTGTCGTCAGTTCATTATTAACCGCCCTCACGCCTTTCAATACGCGAGTCAGTCAATAATCCCCAAAAGCATGGATGCTTGTGCCACTATTTACAAAAGCTTCAAATGTTAAATTTAAGTAAATACAGCGCATTCTCCCTCTGTACACTATGATTCTCAATAGTTGTTTTTGTTTTATTTTTCACTGTAAAAAAGCATTTGATAAATGTTTCATCAGTATCTTTAAGTAAAATTAATTGAAAATTAATTTCAACAAATTGTTAAAAACAAAAATAACATTCTGCAATCCACATCTCACTTTTACCGCCAGATTCTAATTTGCGAAATACTTAATTTCACATTTTAGAATTTCCATTTTGATGTGTTAAATCACTGTTCACATATCAGATACAAACTTATAAATACCACTTTATAAGTAGATTGTTCGACCTATAGTAGAGTCACTGCACACGCAGTCTTATAGAAAGAAAAAGGGACGCGATGATGAAAAACTACAATAAATCTCTACTGGCACTAGCTCTCACTAGTGCCTTGTGTTTAACCGCCTGCGGGGACGGAGAAGACGGGCAAGATGGTGCACCCGGCACGCCCGGAACACCTGGTACCCCTGGAACACCGGGTACGCCTGGTACACCAGGGTTACCCGCTGGTTCTTTTGCTAAAACCGCAGAATCTATAACCGATCTGAAATTTACTCTTAGCCCAGCTGATATCAAAGTCACCAGCAGCGAAGGTTTCAGTGTTAAGTTCAGCTTAACCGGAAAGAGCGCAGGCAAAGATGTTCCTTTTATGGGACTCGATAAAATTGCGATCTACTCTTTAACGGCAAATGACAATACGTCAGGCACTGGTGCGCCAATTCAATGGCAAAACAATGCTACGGCAAACAAAGCGGGTAGCTCATTAACTTGTACTCTAAACGGCCTTAACGGTACTAAGAATGCTTGTAAATTAACTGAAGATACAGCAAACCCTGGTACATACACTGCCACTTGGACTTACGATGGTGCTGCACCGATCATTAATCCAAATGATAACCCTAATGCAGTACACAGAGTATTTTTACGCGCATACAATATCGCCAATAGCCAAGGCGTTGCCTTAGCAGATAAAGTACTTTCAGTACCTGTTGATTTTATCCCAGCGACCGATGAGTTAGCCGCATCAGGCAAAGACACAGTATCGAGTGCAGCATGTAAAAACTGTCACGGTGAAACTGATGGCCATATCGCTAAGATCGAAGCTCACCATAATTATCAAGACGTTAAAAACTGCGTAACTTGCCATAACCCAGATCTAGTACCCAGCGATGCACAACTTGCTGAAGGTTGGGTCTTTGATTTTGCTCCAATGATCCACCGTATCCATGCCGGTGAACATAATGCAGCGTATCTGTCTGGTGAAGCCAAAGAATACTTTGGTGAAATTGGTTTCCCATCTGACTTGAAAGAATGTAAATCCTGTCACGATGGTGCACCAAGTTATAACACCAATATCTACGCTAAGGCTTGCGTGGGTTGCCATATCAATGTCAACTTCGCAACTGGTGAAAACCACTCAGAATTTGGTTTAGCTCAAGCCGACGACACTCAATGTAAATCTTGTCACGGTAGTGGTAGCCTAACACCAGAAGCTGTTCATAGTGTTGGTAAACGCGCTGAATACGCCAACTTATTTAAAGTGGACTTTACAAGTGCAGCAGTTGCACCGTCTGCCACCTTAGGTATGAAAACATTAACCATCAAGGCTAATGTGACCATCAATGGTACACCCATTGCCGATGGAACAAGCCTTGCAACCTATAATGCGACCACTAATCCAACAGGAAAGTTAGTTGCTAACGGTTTATTGCTGGGTAATGTTGCTACCGATGGTACTGTTTATGCGTGGCGAGATGTTAAACCAACAGCTATCAGCTTAAACCTTGCAAGTGGTACGCTTTCTGGTGGTGTATTGACTTTTGTTAAAGATATTCCAGATGCACAAGCAGTTGGAACTATGTATGTCAGTTCAGAAGCTAACGTTTGTATCAAGGCTGGTGCAGTAGCAAGCTGTAATGCAACAGGACTTGAATTTGGGCCAACTAACCCAATTGGCAACAGCTCTCCTGTTAAATTCTTCAGCTTAGATGGTAGCGCAGTCAGCACTGCTCGTATGTCTGACCCAACTCGTATCACTGTTGAAGAAGCCAAATGTAATGCCTGTCACGGTACCTTAGACTATGTTAAAGGAACAAGACACGGTACTTACACCTTCACTCAATGTATGAACTGTCATAACGATACAACGGGTGCTTCAGGTCACAAAACGGTTGTTTACAAAGGCGCTGATGGAAGCAAAGTAGTGAATCCAGACGTCACCTTCAACAACAAAGACCTATTCACCGTTGCCCACCGTTTCCACAGTGGTAACTTTGACTCTATCACAGGCATCTTCCGTGACGATAAAGGTGAATTGCTCGGTTACCCATCACCAGAAACAGCATGTTCTGCATGTCATAAAGACGGCGCTAAACTGTTTGCAACTGACGGTGGTTTGACTTCTGAAAAACGCTCTATCAAAGTGGGTAGCTACTACATTAGCCCAGTAGCTGAATCATGCCGCAGCTGTCACGCTCACTCAGATGCAGCAGCAGTAGCTCACTTTAGAAGTAACGGTGCGATTGTAGAAGCGGATGCAGTGACTGATCCTAACCTACCAGTAGAATCATGCGCGACCTGCCATGCTGAAGGTAAAACTTATGGCATAGATAAGGTACACGCAGAGGTAGCACACTAGTACTAGTACCTTTGGGTTGCCCCCTGCACAACCCAAACTTCCTCTCTGCAACTTATTGGGGCCCCATCGGGGCCCCTTTTTTATCAGTAGTGTTAATTTGTTGTAGCATCGATTTGCGTCGAACTCTGCGCGATGCGCTGCCTTAACAGTTTAATAAATTCCCGCGGCTCACGATCTAAACTGTCATGGGGAATATAAAGATGATAGCCAAGGTGAGTGTTGAGCATCACGCAGCGATGTCCAAACATCGCCAATACGCCGCGGTATCTGTCACCATCAACCACCAAAGGGCTAAATTCAGCACCAAGATAAGTTTCTAAGGTCGCTAAATCTTCTTGCTGTGATGCGGCGGTAACAAGTAACGGCCGCTGCTCAGTCAATAATCCCGCTGCAAGCCGTAATGAAATATTATCGAGTATCGGATTTAACTGCTTTAGCTTAATACCAATATAGGAAAGCTCAATAGTATCAACTCCCTGAGTCACCCTTGGAATGTCAACCCGCTGAATATTATCCCAGTTTATCGACACTTTGCCGCGACGATGAAAATAAGTCAGCCTCTGCTCATCCATAGTCAATGTGGTGTCAGGCTCGAAAACCTTTGCAAGGCCCAATATCAATGCGATCGCACCCAAACTGAAAAACACTAAGCCCACTGCAAATAGCTCAGGTAGTATCACAAACAAGCCAAAGCCCAACACAAAGGCACAGGCACCTACAATAGTTAAAGTCAAACCATTACGTTTAGAGAGTGGACGAACCGAGACAATATCAGACTCTAAGGCCATATTTTTATTCCTGTTTTACCCAAAGCCATAAACGGCCAATGTATTCATGTAGCGCACGTTGCGAGGCGAGTAAGTTATCAGCAGTAAAACGCCAATAAAAATCGTCTCTGGCCCTAAAATCCGTTGGCGCCGCACTTGCGGTTAATCCTTTACCACTAAAAATGGCCATCGCCCGTGGCATATGGGAGGCCGAGGTGACTAATCGCACAGGCTGATTGCCAAAGCGCTCTTTAAAATAGTGCGCTTCTTCAAGGGTGTCGCGCGCGAGCGGAAATTCAATAATACGTGACGCATCGATGCCAAGTTCAACCGCAGCCTTGGCCATCACTTCAGCGTGGGGATGTTGGGTTAGCTCGCCGCCCCAACCACTAACGACTAAACTACAATCTTGACCTAACTTAAGCTGCCGAAGCCCTTCCGTTAATCTTGCCAATGCCACAGCCGATAAGGACTGTACCGCCGTAGCACCTTCAATATCCGAGTGAGCAGAACCCAGCACCATCACCACACAGGTATCCGCAATGGGAGTGGAATTAATGGGATATTGGGTCTCAAGCGGTTTCACGAGATAATCGATACTAAATTGACTGCTTAATAACAGTAGAAGGGTAAAAGCACTGGCAATCGCCCATTTTGCTAACCGCGGTTTGCGCCAAATAAACAAAGATAGCAGCAATAACAACAGGATAAATGGAACAGGCATAATTGCCTGAGAGACAACTTTTTTAATCCAAAACATGCGCTAGCGCCCAATAATCCAAAGGAGCGCAATCATAACATCAAAAGAAAGCAAAACGCATCGCCGAGGCGATGCGTTGTCACGAGTGAAAATTAAGGTTACTGGGTTATTTTTCCCATAACCAAGCGGCGCCACGCACGCCCGAAGAACAACCATAAAGATTCTGTACAACCGGTGTTCGGCATTCGCGCCCTACAACATAATGGCTTAATAATGCAGGTAATCTTGGGTAAATAGCTTCGACATTTGACATGCCGCCACCTAATACAATCGCATCAGGATCAAGTAGATTAATCACATGAGCCAGTGAGCGTGCGAGTCTATCCATATAGCGGTCAAAGGCCGATATCGCTATCTCATCCCCCTCGTCGACTAAGCTCATGATCTCTGAACCAGATTTAGCGGGCACACGTTGGACGCTTGCTGCACGACTGAGCGCCTCATTGTAATCACGAACAAAGCCAGTGCCTGAAATAAAGGTTTCGATACAATCAGGATTACCGCAAAAACAACGGGTAGTATTAAACTCCTCCTTGGTCATCCACGGCAGCGGATTATGGCCCCATTCGCCACCAATGCCATTACCACCCGCATGCACTTTACCGTTAATGGCCACACCCGCGCCGCAGCCCGTGCCAATGATCACTCCAAACACCACAGATTTACCCGCAGCAGCACCATCGACGGCTTCAGATACCGCAAAACAGTTGGCATCGTTAGCAACCCGCACTTCACGGCCGAGCAGCTCCCCTAAATGCACATCCAAGGGATGACCGTTGATCCAAGTCGAGTTGGCATTTTTAACCAGTCCAGAATAGGGGGAAATCACACCAGGGATCCCTAGCCCTACTGAGCCTTTTTCACCTAAGGTCGCTTCCGCCTCATTCACTAAATCGACGATCGCGTTAAGCGTGCCCTGATAATCCCGAGGGGTATTGATACGCTTACGAAAAACCTCATTTCCTTCGTCATTTAAGGCGACGAGTTCTATTTTTGTGCCGCCTAAATCGATGCCCATGCGTATCATGAATAAGCTTCTCCGCTATTGTTCTGCCAAGGAGTCCGCGCAGACTCGCTTGTGATTGCTCGTTATTTTGCCCAGCCAGGCGCTGTGGCAATAAAATAAGGATTTAATATGTCAGGTTTTTGATTGTAGATTAAGGGTAAACCTGAGTCATAACACACGACTTTTCCGCCTGCGCTTTCAAGTACCGCCTGCGCTGCCGCGGTGTCCCATTCGCTGGTAGGCCCCAATCTTGGATAGAGATCGGCCTTACCTTCTGCCAACATACAAAACTTCAGCGAGCTTCCCACGCTTAGCATTTCATGTTGACCAATATTGTTCAAATAATCAGCAACATCTGGGCTTAAGTGCGAACGACTGCCCACCACTATAGGCACCTGTCTTGGCATCTTACAGCCCTGAAGCGGCTGTTCTTGCTGTCCATCCTGTCGCCATGCACCTAAGTGTTTCGCCCCATAATAAGTCGTGTTCAACACTGGAGCATAAACCACACCTGCAATAGCTTCGCCTTGATGGATAAGCGCAATATTGACGGTAAACTCACCATTTCGCTTAATAAATTCCTTCGTGCCATCTAAAGGATCGATAAGCCAGTAGGTCTGCCATTGCTCACGTTCATCCCAAGGAATATCGACGGCTTCTTCTGACATCACAGCAATGCCCGCAAATTGCTCAGCTAATTGAGTGACAATCACCCTATGGGCTGCAAGATCGGCAGCAGTTACAGGACTCTCATCACTCTTTTGTGTAACAGCAATATGCTCTTGGGCGTAAATCGCCATAATGGCATCACCTGCTGCATGGGCTATATTCACTAGCCGCAACAAGTCCGCTTTAGAAAAATGCAGCGCAATCGTGGTGTTATCGGTCACTTAGTCGTCCTTTATTCAATCAGCTTTGCGGCATTATGCCATCGGCAGCCATTGAGAATTAAGAACAAATTCGTCATACATCAAGCAAAATTGACTAAGCGGGCTTAAACACCAAAGCTTAAGTCCTAAGCAACAGGCTTTAATTTTAAATAAGTCGAGTCTAAGCCAAGCAAGATACGCTGAAAAGAGTCATTCCCTAGGCTGCATTCGTATTCACCGCCTTGAAAACAAACCACATAGGATTGGAATACTGGCAAAGGCAATCCGCTTGCCTGTGAGTAACAAAAACGGCGTCTGTTTAGGGTTTTGCACCTTGTGTTATAAGGGCGTTAAGCATGCAGTTAAGTTGCACTCGCCAATCCTGCCAAACTTCAGGACATTGCATAGCGGCAAGATGGTGCTTATCCAGCGTCTGTCGCAGTTTATCGCTATTAAGCGCGCTGTAAGTCGGCCTATGTGCCAGCACATTGCCTTTCTCGAGCGCTTTAGCGGCATAGCTGAGGCTATCAATGGCAATGATGGGCACGGCTTTCTTTAATAACTTCAGAGCCAACGCTTGCTGCTGAATTTCAACTGCAAATTCATACCAACTGCATTGCCCCTGCCCTGAATAATGAAATAGCCCCGCCTCACCCGTTAGCATCAGTTGCCAGATAAGCAACGCGAGGGTATCGACCCACGTAGGTGAGCCAATTTGATCGTTTATCACTGAGAGCGGCTGAGCATTAGGCGTGGCGGCCATCAACCTCAGCATGGTTTTCACAAAATTATGCCCATCGACACCGTAAAGCCATGCGGTACGGATAACAATCGCGCGCTCACCCAAGATACGCTGCACCGCTTGCTCTCCGGCAAGCTTAGTCTTGCCATAAACGGATAATGGCGAAGGTGTCACCGTTTCACTTAAGGCATTGGCCTCAACACCCGCAAGCAGGCCGCTAAAAACATAATCACTGGAAATATGTACTAACCGCGCGCCCGTGAGCGCACATTCGGTTGCCAATAATTCTGGGCCGAGGCTATTGACGCGATAAGCCTCATCCACCGCCGTCTCAGCCTTATCGACCGCATTATAGGCCGCGCAGTTAATCACCCAGTCGGGCTTAACCTGCGCAAACACCTCAGCCACACTGTATTTATCGCTGATATCTAAGGCAGCATGCGTAAGCGGATGGAGATTAAATGCTAATCCACCATTGAGATGCATTCGGATTAATGCTTTCGCCAGTTGGCTGTGCGCGCCAGTTAAGAGCACTGTTGGTCGCGCAGGAGTGACATCCTGCATTGATTGGCTCAAGCGCCTCAAATTGCTTCATCGCGAAAGTGCGGTATAAAGTCAACAACAGTTTGATGCCCACGCAGAGTCAAAAAGTCTAACAGCGCCATGGGCGAGCGATTAAGCAGCTTATCCTTTGGATAATCAACCGCATCGATAATACTTAAGGCGCGATCAAATCCACCAAGGCTAAATGCCACATGGGAATCAGACCCCATGACTAAGGTTGCACCTAACGCTTTAGCCGCCTTAGCGATCGCGGTGCAGTTTGCTTCACTGCCCTTGCGAGACACTTCAAAGGAGGAATTATTAATTTCAAGTGCAACCCCATATTGGGCGGCAGCGGTAACGACAGCTTCAATATCAATGGGATATGCGGGGTTTCCTGGGTGAGTAATAATATCGACCTTGCCACTTTTAATCGTATTAATCATCGCCTCGGTATGGGTGGCCTTATTCGAGGGCGCAAACACGGGTTCATGGAATCCAGCCAAGACGATATCGAGCTGAGACAGATAATCGCCAAAGTAATCGATTTCACCGTCGCGATTTTTAATATTGGCTTCAATGCCGCGTAAAATGCCGACACCATCGATCATGCGCGGCAATACCCGTAAATTCACAAAATGCCAAAAATGCGGCGCATCCGCCATGGCCGGGCCATGATCTGTCGTCGCAAACAGGCGGAGCCCCTTTTGTTTTGCCACCGCAAGATAATCATGGATAGTGCTATAGGCATGGGAGGATGCCACGGTATGGGTATGGGTATCGACTGGGTACTGCATGGGTCACCTCTGTCTTTTAACTCGCATTGTAAAAAGAATTTTTAAACATCAATCTGTTACCGCTCTGCTTGTACAAGAGTCGCCAAGTCAACGACCACAGGCGGTGATATGCAACAATACCTTAGTGGAATAAAGAGAGCAGTTCATCGGCGCTACCTTGCCATGCGCCACTGCCCTTACCTTCAAGAATACTATCGGCTAAACCTTGTTTATGCTGCTGCATCTCTTGGATTTTTTCTTCGACCGTCCCCTCGGCGATAAGCTTGTAGACAAACACCGGATTTTCTTGGCCAATACGGTGTGCTCTGTCAGTGGCTTGCCTTTCGGCCGCAGGATTCCACCAAGGATCGTAATGGATAACCGTATCGGCAGCGGTCAAATTAAGCCCGGTTCCGCCCGCCTTTAAACTAATTAAAAACACTGGCGTATCGCCTTCTTGGAATTGATCAATCTGCCCCTGACGCAGCCGAGTTTGCCCAGTCAGTTTGCTGTAGTCGATCTCTAAGGATTGCAGCAATTCTTCAATCAAAATCAGCATGCTAGTAAATTGGCTGAAGATTAAAATTTTGCGTCCTTCCTGCACCATTTCCGGCAAGTTTTGGCTAAGCCAGTTAAGCTTGGCGTTATTTTTAACTTTTTGTGCCTGTTCGAGTTTTACTAATCGCGGATCGCAGCAGGCTTGGCGCAATTTGAGCAAGGCATCTAAAAACTCGATATGGCTGCCCGCCACGCCTTGGCTTGCAAACAATTCTCGAATTTTTTTCTCCATACTTAAGCGAATACTCTCGTACAGATTGCGTTGATCTTTCTCAAGCTCAAGAGTTTGATAAATTTCGGTTTTAGGCGGAAGTTCAGTCACTACCTCCGTCTTAGTTCGTCTGAGCACAAAGGGCGCAATGCGTTGACTCAACACTTTTGCCTGCTCGCTATCGCCGTAACGCTCAATCCGATAACGAAATGCCTTATTAAAATAAGCCGTTGTCCCAAGGAGTCCTGGCAAACAAAAATCCATTAAGGATTTGAGTTCTCCTAAATGGTTTTCAAGAGGCGTCCCCGTAAGGCAGAGTTTAAAAGGCGCCTGCAGCGCTTTAATGATCTGACTGACTTTAGCTTGAGCATTTTTAATCTGCTGTGCTTCATCAAGCACTATGTGCTCAAAAGGTTGTGCCTGGTAAAAATCGTTATCCCTCACCATTAACGGATAGGTAGTAACAACCACATCAAACTCACTTAACCGTGCCAAAAGCGGCCCGCGCTGTGCGCCATGGATCACCGCCAGTGTTAACGAAGGTGCAAATTTTGCCGCCTCCTTTGCCCAGTTCCCGACCAAACTGGTGGGGCAAATAATTAAACTGGGTAGATGAGGGCCAGCCGCGGACTTAAGCTGTTTTTGCTTCAACAGGAATGCCAAAGTTTGAATGGTTTTACCCAATCCCATATCGTCCGCTAAAATGCCACCTAGTTGATATTCCTTTAAAAAACATAGCCAATTTAAGCCCTGTTGCTGATAGGAACGAAGTTTTGCCTGTAATTGGGTTGGCGCAGTAACCGCAACAACACCAGTAAATTGTTCTAATTTGGCAGCAAGTTGGCGCACCCGCTCACCATTGAGCAAGCTGATATCACTCTGGGCTAACTCATTGAGTAAATGTGCCCGATATTTAGGTAAGGCGATACTGTTGCCGCGGTGCTGTTCAAACAGCTCTAAAATAATGCTCATCAAGGGTTTGATAACACTGGCTTTAATTTTAAGCCACTCACCATTTGGGCTGGGTAGCAATAGCTCAGCATCATCGGCTGACTCACCGTGTTGTTTTAACCAAGTGGCCACCAGCGGCAACATGGGTAACCGCTGCCCATTGATATCCGCATGCAAAGACAAGGAAAACCAGCCCTCTTTACTGTCATCCAGCTCAACGGTTAACGGCGTGTCGACTACCTTAAGGCTAAACTCGGACGCCAATAACACCTCAACACCTTGGGCTTGTAATCTTGGCACGTCTTCCTCGATAAAGTGCAACCACTCCCGAATCGCCTCGGGCAACGCACCTAAGCGCCAGTGGCAGGCTAAACTGCTAAGATCAAATACAAAACGAGTAAATCCAAGCGTTTGCAGAACCTCAACCGCCGCTTGCTCTTCGTCCAACGCACGGTTAATTTGATAGGTCGTTCCGCCTTGGGTCACAAGGGTTAAGGCTTCTTTAGCTGCATTACCACTCAAAACGACATCACCATAGATAAATGCCAAGGTCACATAGGGCTGATTAATATCAACAGCTTGAATATGTGGCGCTGTTGTCTTGAGTTGGGTCGTATTAGGTACAGTAGCATTTGCCTGAGTCGATGCCGCCGAAAGCATATTCAGGCTCAACCGAACCCGAAGTTTATCCCGTAGTTCGACAAAATTGATGGCACTTGGTAGCGGCACTGTGCGCGCTGAAAAATGTTTAATCAGTTTATGACTCACCACCTCAACCTGCGTGCGAGGCACGGGTGGCATTTGGCTGAGTAGGCGCAATTTTTCAATACTGATATCGGTGTCGATAAGACCAATTTGAAAGTAATCGAGTTCGATATAATACGCAGGCTCGGTTGGCACAAGCTCCCAATTATCTCGCTTGGGCAAAACAAGGCGCATTTGCTTGTGTTCACTATCAATATCCTGCCAAATAAACTGTGGCGTAATGGCATCGCCCGCGGTCAATGCGAGGCGACTTTCCTCCCAAAAACAACGTTCGGTCGCGAGCATTTTCTCAAGCGCAACCGCACCTAACTGCGCCTTAAGATAGAGCCGCGATGCACCATGGCGCCTCGTAGACATCATCAGATTGATGATCAGCACATCCTCGGCACCAATCCATGCAGGCATATAATATTGCACATCCGAGAGTGCAATTTTGGAACCCTTGTTATAACCGCCCTTCTTCCCAAGCTTGCCGCGCCTAAGCTCGATAAACACTCCATTATCGTCCTTTGAGAGGATATACAGCACCCGATCATCGTAGAGGGACTCAACATCATTCAAACGAGGATCATCGGCATCATCGAGTAGATGTAACCATTGGGCGATTCGTTGATCCTCAACCGTTTTATCAGTGAGCAAGCTATACAGTACCGCAGCCATATGCTTGCAATGTCCCGTGGCGGGACAAGAGCAAAAACCGTTCATGATGAGCTTATGATTGACGCTGACTAAACGTATATCTTGACGATAGGGCGAAGTTTCACTGCCCGCTACCGAGCCTTCAATATGGCGAAAATCGGCATTGGCTTTTGCACTTAACACCTTCCCCTGCATCACATAATCACGGGCACGCATCAAGGTCGGCGGCGTGAATAAGGACTCAATTGCCGTTTGAGTCAATTGAATGGGCTCTTGGGGGGGAAAGCGATTCATCAGCAAAACCTTGAAACTCAAAAATCCCTTTACGGACAATAAACCACGATTGTCAAAGGCATTTATCAACGTGTAAGGGGGAATTGTATTGAAACCGGGTGGGGAAAGCCAGAAGACGAATCACTTACGTGAGCGGGATATATCCCCGCAGACCATTCCTGCGGGGATGTGCCAACTAAAGTCACCTCAACTTAGGCTTGACGACGCTTATCAGCAATATAGCGATCAACCAATTTTTCTAAAATATCTAAGGGAACAGCGCCATTTTTAAGCAGCACATCGTGAAAATCGCGCAAATCAAATTTGTCCCCAAGAGCTTGTTTCGACTTTTCCCGCAGTTCGAGGATCTTCATCATCCCCACCTTATAGGCTGTCGCTTGGCCGGGCATCACAATATAACGCTCAATTTCAGCGGTCACATCGCGATCTGACATTCCAGTATTTTTCTTCATATAGTCAATGGCTTGTTCCCTCGTCCAACGACTATGGTGAATACCTGTATCAACAACAAGGCGCACAGCTCTAAACAACTCCGCCTGCAAACGACCAATATTATCGAAGGGATCTTGTTGGAAACCGAGCTCCCAAGCTAAACGCTCACTATAGAGTGCCCAGCCTTCAATATAAGCGGTAAAAGGTGCCATCTTACGAATAAGTGGTTGCCCTTCAAGTTCCATTGCAACTGCAACCTGAAAATGATGTCCGGGGATCCCCTCATGGTAGGCTAAGGTACGCATGCCGTATTTAGGTGTTGCTTTGATATCAAAGAGGTTGGCATAAAAACGTCCTGGACGGCTGCCGTCAATCGCCGGTTGCTGATAATAAGCGCCAGGAGCCGTTTTCTCTTTAAATTCAGGAATACGCACCACTTCCATTCCCGCCTTTGGACGGATACGAAATGCGTTGTCGAGTCCGGCATTGATCTCGTCGAGGATTTTTTGATAATCCACTAGGATCTGCGCTCTGCCAGCATCGGTGTCTTCATAGTAAAATTTAGGATCGGCGGCCAAGGCCTCAATCGCCACCGAAAATCCTTGGCTTGTATCGTATCCTTGTGCAGACAAGATGGTCATGATTTCACCTTGGATACGGCTCACCTCGGCCAAGCCTTTAGCATGGATCTCATCGGCGGTGTAATTTGTCGTAGTAAAGAACTTCAACAGCTGTTCATAGGCGACATTCCCATTAGGCAAAGCCCAATAACCATCATCCGTGCCTGCTTTAGTCTGTAACTCAGTAAAATAATCAATGAAGAGTCGATACGCTGGCTGCACGTAAGCTTCAATATTGGTTTTTGCGGTGGCAAGCAAACGCGCCTGTTCATCGCTGCTAATCTGAGTTTCTGCTAATTTGGTTTTAAAGGAGCTGTAGAGAATATTGTCTTCAACTGGCGCACTGATAA
Source organism: Shewanella sp. DNRA4 (assembly GCF_012843185.1). NCBI lineage: Bacteria > Pseudomonadati > Pseudomonadota > Gammaproteobacteria > Alteromonadales > Shewanellaceae > Shewanella > Shewanella sp. DNRA4. Next base: position 121,358 of record NZ_JABAIP010000001.1, on the reverse strand, counting down.
AGTCATTCATTTCAGTAAGCACCCGCTCAATCACAAACTTAGGCGGAATAATGCCCTTAGCTTCTCGAAGTTTGAGCCCTTCTAAGGTTTGTCCAAACTTAGTCTTCACCGCAATTAAGCGCGAGAGGTAATTTTCAGCATCATCAACCGAATGGATTTGATGCTGCGCCTGCATAAAGCTTGGGTAACCATTTTGCACACCAAACAACTGATTCACCGTATAGTTATGATAGCGATAGGGTTCGGCCGCGAGGGCAAAATCCGCCAGATACAATGCAATATCCTTCGAAATACGCTGATTATCATCGAGATCAGCGTCTTGGTAACTCAGTAATGTGTCTCTTAACGCACGGACTTGAGTAAAGGTTTTGTCCATGGCTTCAGGGCTATCATCGTCGAGCAGGGCGTTATGCCCCGTAATCCCAACAGATTCTAAAAATCCTAAGGATGTTAACGTCTCAGGACTTTCAAAGGCCATTTTTACGACGCTTCTATCTAAAAATGCGCGAAAGAAAAATGGCTTTTTGGCAAACCATTCATGGGCGGCAACTGCCATCAACAATAGCAATATGGCTAAAATGCCAAGCCCAATGCGTTTTAATACTGTTTTCAATATTGATGCTCCACAGGTCATTATTGTCAAAGTTCGATGGGAAAACTTCCCAATACGAAAAACAATACCACCATCACAAATAGGCAACAATTTAATAACGTAACGAAAAGTGACAAATAAATAAGCCACCTTCTAAATGTTTAGCACCACTTTTTATAGTGCGATTAAACTTACAGGAATAATTATTTCAATCTGGCTTCAGTGACACAATCAAACACTATCCATATGAATAAAAACAATAAAAAATTATCCCCATCAAATATTCGAACTAAAAACCCCTAATAGATATGCCCTAGTTAAAAATAAAGCTATACAAAAAGTGGGAGTATGCTATTCTGCGTCCTGGCCTGTGAGTCAGACCTATTTATAAGCAATATTATGTATTTGAAAACCTTCGCTGCACCCGGTATTTGTTTGCTGTCATGAAGCTTTCCACTCATAACTTATCATCAATGTAAATAATTCTATTTCTGGCTAATTTCACGCATTGTTGCGAATTATTTTTTTGAAAATTTTGGAGACATTCATGTCTAAAACTACTGGTGTAGTAAAATGGTTTAACGAAGACAAAGGTTTTGGTTTTATTTCCCCTGATAACGGTGGCGCTGACGCATTCGTTCACTTCCGCGCAATCGTATCTGATGGCTTTAAAACCCTTGCTGAAGGTCAAAAGGTTTCTTACGAAGTCGAACAAGGCCAAAAAGGTCCTCAAGCTGCGAACGTTGTTGTTCTGTAATTAACTTCCCGCAAGGGATTAATTAACAACAAGTTTACAGACAAAATGCCGACTCAGTGTCGGCATTTTTTATTGGTGCGTTTTATCCTATTGATTGATGTTCTCATTAAACCTACTAGCCCTGCAGTAATTTCGCTTCTGCATTTTCTACTCTTCTCGGTTTGCCGACGATGAGGAGAATATCCCCCGCTCGAAATACCCAATGCGATGCAGGATGCTCAATTTCTTGACCATTACGACGTATAGCCCTCAACTCTACCCGCAGTGATTCCCAATCAATATCCGCCACTTGCTTACCAACGGCATTTGCACCGCGGTGCAGCAGCACTGCATGCAAAGATTCTAAAGTGAAATCCGTCTCTGTACCCGAGAAAAAGCCATGTAAAAATTGATAATGATTACGCCGCTCCGACTCTAACCGCTTGAGGATCCGTGCTAATGGCACTCCGCATTGATGCAAAACCTGCGAAACTAACATCAAACTTCCTTCTAAGGTTTCTGGGATGACTTGATTGGCCCCCGCCTTTTGTAATAAGTCTAACTCGCTGTCATCGCGGGTTCTGACCAAAATGTTAGCTTCAGGAGCCAGTTGCCGGCATAAGGGTAAGGCGTCTTCTAAACTGCGGGATTCGCTAAAGGTGATCACTATCATTTTGGCATGCTTAATACCAATCTGTTTGAGAATGGCCCGCTTACACACATCACCAAAGTAAATTGGCTCCCCAGCTCTACGCGCCTCAGAAACCCTTGTGGGATCAAGATCGAGCACCACATAAGGCACGGCTTCGGTCTTTAAAAAACGCGCAATGGTTTGCCCCACGCGCCCATACCCCAAAATCACCACTAAATCATGGTCGTCGGATACCACGGGGACGACATCATCTACATGCGTTGACTGGCGGATCCCCAATAACCACTTTGCAATATCCACACTGTGACGCACCAACCAAGGGGCGATACTCATCGATAATACCGCCACCATTACCAGCATAGTACTGATCTCATTACTCAGTAACCCATAGCTAACGGCGAGCGCGAGTACCACAAAACTAAATTCCCCTACCTGCGCCAAGCTTAAGGCTGTGCTAATCGCAATCCTAAAGGGCTCACCCACTAAGCGTAATAATCCATGGATAATAAGTGCCTTACCAAACACAACCGCGAGCAGAACCAATAGAATTTGCCACCAAAACTGAATAACCAATCCAAAATCTAGCATCATGCCGATAGAAATAAAAAATAGCCCCATTAATAGATCGCGAAAGGGGCGAATATCCGCCTCGAGCTGACGACGATATTGACTCTCACCAAGCAGCATCCCCGCCATAAATGCCCCTAAGGCCATCGATAATCCTAACCACTGGGTAAATGCGCCCGTGACCAAGGCGACCACTAATGTTGAAAGAACAAAGAGTTCATTTGAGCGCGACCTTGCCACCTCATCAAACAGCCTGGGTAAAGCCCACTTCCCCAAAGCCATTAAGAAAAAGAAGGCGAGAATCCCCTTGAGTAACGCCCAAGCGATAGAGGCTAACATTAAGGGTTCATCACTCTGTCCGAGTAATGGCAGTAGAATCAGCAGCGGCACTACCGCTAAATCCTGAAATAACAATACACTGACAGATAGTTCGCCATGACGACGCCTCAGCCAGCCCTGCTCATTGAGCAGTTTAAGCACTATGGCGGTAGATGAAAGCGCAATTGCAGCGCCGATAACTAGTGATTCAATCCAATTCAACCCACAGGCTAACGCCACTAGCATAGTCAAGACAGTGGTGACGAGCACCTGGGCACTGCCTAAACCAAACACGGTTCTGCGCATCGCCCATAAGCGGGGTACCGAAAACTCAAGCCCTAGGGTAAACATCAACAGCACTACCCCAAGCTCGGCGACAGACTGCATTTGCTGCTGAGTAAACCAATGAAAGCCACTCGGCCCACTAAGTACTCCTGTTAACAAATACGCCAAAATAGCTGGCAAACCGATACGCCTAAGTAGCGCAATCGCAACGATCGCAATGACTAACATCAGCAGAATTTGAATCAAGAAACCATGTTCCATAAACGCACTAGCTCCTGTCAAATTACTGGCATGTTAAAAATTATAACGATGAGCTTTAAGCTTAACTGAGTGACAAGTAAAGACAAATTTAATTGGCAAATATAACGGCACACATATTGCTTAACCAAGGTAACAGTTTTTATCGCCATTTCATTTGCTGGGGTAATCATAATGGACTTTGGCTTAGCGACCACGTTATATCCCGATGAATATAACTATCAAACAGAGGCATATAGCCCGACATCCGCGCCGTTGGATCTGGTGCAAGTTATCCAGCAACTGCATGCTAGTTTAGATCCGCGGACAGTCTTTGCCTGCTACGGCAAAGTGCTGGGACAACATCTGCCTATACAAGGGGTTCGACTACAATCTGAGCAATATAAATTAAGCTGGGGTAAACGTTATGGGATTAGCCTTAAACGGCAGATCATTTGCGGTGGGACACCAGTTACACTGCAGTATCAACTATTAACGCCGCTAACGCCCTCACAGAGCATCAGCTTGCAAGAAATAGAGCCGCTCTTGTTACAACCATTGCTGAATGCCATGCAGTACCAAGAAATGTCGATGCAGGCTATGTTTGACTCCCTAACGGGTCTTGGAAATCGTCACTATTACAGCCAAAGCCTGAAAAACGCGGTGGCTAGGGCTCACAGAAAACAGGGAACGGTGTCACTTATTGTGTTGGATTTGGATAATTTTAAGCAGCTTAACGATAAGTATGGTCACAAATGCGGTGACTATATTTTGAAGGAGTTTGGTGACATTATCCGTAGCAGTATCCGTAGTACAGATCAGGCTTTCCGCATCGGCGGCGATGAGTTTGTGGTCATAGTACAAGGTAATATTCATGCCGCGGGTTTACTGTGTGAGCGTATCGTCACTGCAACCAATGCCAATACCAGCTTCCATCAATTTGGCGTGAGCAGTAGCCTTGGGGCGGCTGAGGCGAGCGACACGATGGAAGCCGAACAACTCTATGAGCAGGCTGATAAAACTTTGTATCAAGCCAAAGCCTCGGGGCGTAATTGCTACAAGTTAAGCCCGGCCCAACTGTCTTAATCGAGCATGGATGCTGCTCACTGGCGATAAAGCATGGCAAATAGACTTTGCTATCCGATCGCATTCCCATCAAACTTAAGCCCGATATCATCCCCTTGGGCACAAAATGCCTTTTCGACCCAGAGACCAAAGGCCATCACCAGCTTATCGTTGTAGAACACGAATCCTACATCAGTACGTAACCATGGCGGCACAGCGCATTCTTGCCATAACTTTTTCAGCTCGCGTCCCTTATCGCGAAAATGCGGCTGACAGCGAAATTGCCCAGGCAAGCCATAACGTAGACTCACCACTTCATCGGCGTTAGGTAAACGCAGCCGAGGGCCTGTGGTAACCAACGCAAATGGCACAATCTTGTCTTCAACCATTGCTGATGCTTGAGTCAATAAGGTCAGAATCTCTTGATGTAGGTCGCGCGCTGTAATGTGGGGCGCAGTAGATAGGGTTTCTCCACTATCCAGATAAAGCATCCCGGCAAAGCGGCGCAGTACACAGTCATTAATGCGGATATGGACCTTAGCATCCTCTTTAGCGTGGATTAATTGCTGCAACATTTGCTGCAACTGCACGTAGGATGGCAGTGAAAATCCTTGGGACTCAATAAAGCCCCGCAGCAGTATCCCTTGCCATTCAATCGGTTGCGATGCTAACTCCGTCAGCTTAAGGACGGTTTGCCCAATTACAGGCGCCTTGGTTAACAGCTTAGGTAAACGCTCACTGACCTCAGTTTCTACTATGGCTTGCTGCTCGGCACAAAGCTGGGCACTGCGACTGGCAGTTGTGGCGATACTTGGCCAGCGCGCTTTTAGGCGTGGGATAATCTCGAGGCGAAGAAAGTTACGATCGTACTTATCATCTTGATTACTCTCATCATCGATATGGACTAAATGTTGCGCTTTGGCAAAGGCTTCAATCATCTCGCGGCTAATATCAAGCAAAGGACGCACTTGTAAGCACGATCCTTTGCCTGCTAATGAGAGTGGCTGAATGTGCCCCATGGCCGCTAACCCCTTAGGGCCTTGACCGCGTTTTAGGGCTAACAGAATTGTCTCGAGTTGATCATCTTCATGGTGAGCGGTTAGTAAGATATCCTGCGGATTAAGATGCGCTAAAATCGCCTGATAACGCGCTTTTCGCGCTGCAGCCTCAACGCTTACCCGAGGACCAAGCTCGAGTTGCACCCGTTCTACCGTCACAGGTAAACCATACAGGGCCGCGCGTTCTTGACAATGCTTGGCCCAAGCATCGGCATTAGGGCTCAAGCCATGGTGTACATAAATCAATTGATAGCGTAAATCAGGACGCTGTTTAGCATATTCACTTAAGCCGTAGGCGAGCACTTCGGAATCGACTCCGCCACTGTAAGCGAGGACTAACTTGCTCCCCGCTTGGAGGGGTAAGCTATCTAAACATCGCGCTATATGAACACTTAAATCCTGCGCCGCCATCTTCTTCCCCACCGAAAACCCTAAGTTTAACTTGGCTTAAGACTGAAACTCACTATGGAAATACAATCCGTACTTTCTGCGGGCCGAGTAAACTTTCAAGGGCTAAGACCAGCTCGTCACTTGGGTTAACTCGCCAGGTTTCGGCCAATCTAAACTGCCCCTTGGCTTGAGCTTGGCTGTAGTTAATCAGCACTGGCACAGCGCCATTACGCCATGGACTGATTGCCTGCTCAATGCCCTCGAGCATATTCGGAGTCAGCTGCGATGCCTCTAAATCGATTTCCAATGCACTGGCAAAATGGCTACGCGCCTCACTGATATCGATGATATTGCGCGCCGTCATCCGGTTTCCACCGGCAAAATCATCAAAACTCACCTCACCTTCACAGATCAGGATCCGATCCTTTTCCAGCAGGTGATTAAACTTCTCAAAGGCTTCAGTAAATAGCATCACCTCAAGCCGAGCGCTCTTATCATCTAAGGTCAGTAAGCCCATTTTCGAGCCGCGTTTAGTGAGCATCACCCGGGTCGCCACGACGAGGCCCGCAGCCTTAACGGTTTTACCGCGATCGGTTGGGTGCACATCCTTCAAGCGCCCAGAGGTGTAATGCTTAAGCTCTTTAAGGTATTGATTTATTGGATGTCCAGTTAAATACAACCCTAATGTTTCGCGCTCGCCCTCAAGCCAAATTTTGTCCGGCCATGGGGTACATTCCACAAACTGTTGCTTGCTATCCTCGGGATCACTATTGAGCAAACCAAACATATCATGCTGACCAATAGCCTCAGCCTTCGCATGTTGGTCTGCTGCGCTAATGGCCTCGGGTAAGGTTGCCATCATCGACGCGCGGTGCGGTCCAAGGGAATCTAACGCACCTGCACAGATAAGCTTTTCAATAACCCGTTTATTGAGCTTTTTTAGGTCTATACGGGCACAGAAATCGAATAAATCAACAAAGGGACCATCTTTACGCGCTTCTAAAATTGACTCAACTGGCCCCTCACCCACGCCTTTGATCGCACCAATGCCGTAGACAATCCGCAGATCATCATCAACGGTAAACTTAAATAATCCCTTATTCACATCCGGCGGAATGATGGTGAGCCCCATCCGCTCGCATTCATCCACTAAGGTCACAATTTTATCGGTGTTATCCATATCGGCAGACATTACCGCCGCCATAAATTGCGATGGAAAATGGGTCTTCAACCACAGCGTTTGATAGGAAACTAACGCATAGGCCGCAGAGTGAGACTTGTTAAAACCGTAACCAGCGAACTTTTCCACAAGGTCGAAGATTTTCATCGACAGCTCGCCGTCGACACCGTTTTTAATCGCGCCCTCTTTAAAAATACTCCGCTGTTTGGCCATCTCCTCAGGCTTTTTCTTACCCATGGCACGGCGTAACATGTCAGCGCCGCCTAAGGTATAACCTGACAATACCTGCGCAATCTGCATCACCTGCTCTTGGTACAAAATAATGCCGTAGGTGGGCGAAAGCAGTTCTTTTAAGGATTCATGCTGGTATTGAGAATCGGGGTAAGACACCTCTTCACGGCCATGCTTACGCTCGATAAAGTTATCCACCATGCCCGATTGCAACGGCCCTGGGCGAAACAATGCCACCAGAGCGATCATATCTTCGAAGCAGTCGGGTTGTAGACGTTTAATCAAGTCCTTCATACCACGGGATTCGAGCTGGAATACCGCAGTGGTTTCATAACGTTGCAGCAATCTAAACGAGGCTGGGTCGTCTAGCGGAATCGCTTCAATGCGTATTGGTGGACGACCATTTTTAACCTCCACCTTGTTGATCATCTCTAGCGCCCAATCGACGATGGTGAGCGTTCTTAACCCCAAGAAGTCGAATTTAACTAACCCTGCGGTTTCCACGTCGTTCTTATCGAACTGGGTTACCGGGTTTTTACCTTCAGCGTCGCAATATAGCGGCGAAAAGTCGGTGATCTTGGTAGGCGCAATCACCACGCCCCCCGCGTGCTTACCCGCGTTTCGAGTGACGCCCTCGAGTTTGCGGCACATGTCGATAAGATCTTTGACATCTTCATCGGCATCGTAGGATTCCTGCAATGCCGGTTCCACTTCAAAAGCTTTGGCCAGTGTCATCCCAGGCTCGGGTGGGATAAGCTTTGAAATGCGGTCGACAAAGCCATAGGGATGGCCCAGCACACGGCCGACGTCTCGGATAACCGCCTTAGCCGCCATGGTACCGAAAGTAATAATCTGCGATACCGCTTCACGGCCGTACAACTCAGCCACGTGGTCAATGACCTCGTCGCGTCGATCCATACAGAAGTCAACGTCGAAGTCGGGCATCGACACCCGTTCTGGGTTCAAGAAACGTTCGAACAGCAGGTCAAATTCGAGGGGGTCTAAGTCGGTAATCTTAAGGGCATAGGCGACAAGCGACCCCGCGCCCGAACCACGACCAGGACCAACGGGAATCCCGTTGTCCTTACCCCACTGAATAAACTCCATCACGATCAAGAAGTAACCAGGAAAGCCCATTTGGTTAATCACTTGAAGCTCGATGTCGAGGCGCTCATCGTACTCACCGCGACGCTCGGCGCGCACTTCTGCGTCGGGGAATAAGAATGCTAAGCGCTCTTCGAGCCCCTTCTTAGAGCGATCAACCAAATAATCCTCAATCGACATATCGCCGGTGGGGAAGTTAGGTAAGAAGTATTCGTTTAAACGAATAGTGACGTTACAACGCTTAGCAATTTCAACGGTATTGGCAAGGGCTGCGGGGATGTCAGCAAACAGCTCACACATTTCCTCTTCACTGCGAAGGTACTGCTGCTCACTGTACTTTTTAGGACGGCGTGGATCGGCGAGCGTAAAACCATCGTGAATCGCGACCCGTATTTCATGGGCTTCGAAGTCCTCTGGCTTTAAAAACACCACCTGGTTAGTGGCTACCACCGGAATGCCCTTTTCCTGCGCTAATCCCACCGCCATGTGCAGATAACGCTCTTCATCTGGGCGTCCGGTGCGTAACAACTCAAGGAAATAACGTCCCTCAAAATGCTGCTGATAGAACTCGCATAACGACTCAACCTGAGTATTGTTGCCCTTCAGCAGCGCCTTACCCACATCCCCTTCTTTGCCCCCAGACAGCAGCAAAATGCCTTGGTTATATGTGACCAACCACTCTTGGTCAATCACTACGCGACCTTGAACATGCCCGCGTAAATAGGCTTGGCTGATGATTTGGGTGAGGTTTTGATAGCCCTCATTATTCATCGCAATAATGGTTAAGGCGCAAAACTCACCCTCAAAACCAGGCACTTGCATCCAAAAGTCCGCGCCGATAATCGGCTTGATCCCTGCGCCATGGCAACCGCCGTAAAACTTCACTAGACCACAGAAGTTATTTTGATCTGTTAAAGCCACCGCCGCCATCCCATGCGCTTCAACTTGAGCAAGGATTGGCTTGACCTTAGCCACACCATCGGACATAGAAAAGTCACTGTGGACACGCAGATGCACAAAACGAGGATCGGACATAATTAGAATTATCTTTGAATAGCAGGTTAACAATCACTAAAAAAGCAGACTAGCAAAGTCACCGCTCTTGGGCTAGTGACTTTGCTCTCAAGCTGAAGTGAAAACACCCAATCGGTGTTAACGCTCCAGTAATGCCTTGACGGGTTTGAAACTTTTACGATATTGATCGAACACACCATGCTCGGCGATGGCGTCAAAATGCGCCTTCGTTGGATAGCCCTTATGCTTAGCAAATCCATACTGTGGATAAGCGGCATCGAGGGCATCCATCTCCCGATCGCGGGTCACTTTGGCAATAATCGAGGCTGCACTGATGCTGGCAATCAGGCCATCCCCCTTGACTATGCTATGGCTCGCCAAAGACAGCCCTTGGTGAGTAAACGCCGGGCTGCGATTACCATCGACTAAAACTAACTCGGGCGCACGTGCAAGCCCTGCCACCGCGCGCTGCATGGCAAGCATAGTGGCATGCAGGATATTCAGCTCATCAATTTCCGCAGGACTTGCCCGCCCCACATGAAAGCTTAAGGCTTTTTCACAAATCTCATCGAATAATGCCTCGCGGCGCTTCTCGCTGAGCTTTTTAGAGTCATTTAAGCCCAAAATAGGTCGATTAGGATCGAGGATCACCGCAGCGGTGACGACATCGCCAACGAGGGGACCGCGACCAACCTCATCGACACCAGCCACTAACACCGATGCAAAAGCAGCGATATCGGTGTCGTTCAGCGTCTTAAATACCGCCATTAGTTCATATCCTTAACATCAACCAGAGCCAAAACCGCCTCGGCCGCCTTTTGGCTGGCATCGCAACGCAGCAGTTGATGCAAACGTTCAAACTCGGCTTTGATTGGTGCAAAGTCGCGGTTAAGTTCAACGCCAACCGCGGCAGCTATTTTCTCTGGCGTGCAATCATGCTGAATAAGCTCTGGTACCACATCTCGCCCCGCTAATAAATTTGGCAGCGAGAAACGATTCACCTGCATCATGCTCTTGGCAATACGATAGGTCAGTGGACTCACGCGGTACGCCACCACCATTGGGCGTTTAATCAGCATGGCCTCTAACGTCGCTGTACCCGAGGCGAGTAAAATACCATCGGCAGCAGCCATCACTTCGCGTGACTTGCCTTCCACCATGTGAATTTCTAAATCCGGCGCATAATCTTTTAACGCTTGTTCAAACTGCTCACGGCGCTGTTGATTCACTAAAGGCGTCACAAAGCGAATATCGGGAAATTGCTGCTTGATAAGTAGCGCCGCCTTCACAAAGGGCTCAGCCAATTGCTTTAGCTCACCGCCGCGCGAACCAGGTAAAATCGCGAGATATTCAGCCTCAGGATCTAACTCCAGCAATTGACGTGCACTTGCTTTATCACTCTCAAGCGGAATGTCGTCGGCTAAGGTATGACCGACAAAGGTACAAGGCACTTGATGCTTATCGTAGAAGGCTTTCTCGAAGGGCAATAATGACAGCACCATATTAGTGGCCTTGGCGATTTTAAAGATCCGCTTAGGCCGCCATGCCCACACCGAAGGACTCACATAGTGAACGGTTTTAATCCCCTGAGCCTTTAATTTAAGCTCGAGACCAATATTGAAATCCGGCGCATCAATACCGATAAAGCAATCAGGCTTAAGCTCGGTGATGGACTTAATTAACGAAGCTCGGACATGGAGCAGGCGTGGCAGACGCGATAGCACTTCAACTATCCCCATCACGGCTAATTCTTCCATCGCGAACAGGGATTCGAAGCCTAAGGCTTCCATACGAGGTCCACCAATACCAACAAAACGGGCATTGGGATGTGCTTTTTGCAGCGCGGCCATCAAACCCGCACCTAAAATATCGCCGGAGAGTTCTCCGGCGACCATTGCAAACACTAATTGAGATTTTTTGCTCATAAACCAATCATATCTGACAAGTGAATGGCACCGCAGCGATAACCTCTGCCATGGCATTTTCTAACGCAGAATGTCACAAGCAGTGCCTATGAATGGCATAGTCTAGAGTCGAAACTCTTAACGCATCATGCCGCTAACGAATAATGCCGCGACCCGAAGATTTGACAAACTCAACGAGCAACTTAACTTGCGCGTCATTTTGTGCATCTTCGGCAATTGCCTCAACCGCTTCTTCAACCGTCAGGCTGCTACGATATAAGGTTTTATAAGCGCGGCGCACCGCTAATTGAGTTTCCTTAGAGAAACCTCGGCGCTTCATACCTTCGCTATTTAAGCCGCGAGGGATAGCTGGTTGTCCCGCCGCCATCACAAAGGGTGGCACATCTTGTAATAATAACGAACATCCCGCAGTAAAGGCGTGGGCACCAATATGCACAAACTGGTGAACGCCAGTCATGCCACCGAGAATCGCCCAGTCACCGACATGCACATGGCCTGCGATAGACGCATTATTGGCCATAATTACGTTATTGCCGACCACACAGTCGTGGGCAATGTGCACGTAGTTCATAAACAGGTTGTTTGAACCAATACGGGTTTCGCTATTGTCTTGAACGGTTCCACGGTGAATAGTGACATGCTCACGGATAACATTGTTATCGCCAATGATAAGGCGTGTAGGCTCACCTGCGTATTTTTTATCTTGGCATTCTTCACCCACAGAGGCGAATTGAAAAATACGGTTGCCTTTACCTATCACCGTTGGCCCCTTCACCACCACGTGGGAGCTTAACCAACAATCGTCGCCAATCTCGACACCCGCGCCCACATAACTCCATGGGCCTATGGTGACATTTTTACCAATTTTTGCATCGGGATGCACAAACGCTAATGTATCTATCACTGATTAATCTCTCTGCGGGCACACATGATTTCAGCGGAACAAACCACTTCACCATCCACTTTGGCCTCACCATAGAAAACGCCAATCCCGCGGCGCTCTTTAATCATTTTGACTTCAAAATGGATTTGGTCACCGGGTTCGACTACACGTCTAAAACGTGCATTATCGATACCCGCAAAATAATACAACACACCAGGTGGTGGCACATCGTCACTCATGGTCTTAAAAGCAAGCAGACCAGTGGCCTGCGCCATGGCTTCTAAAATCAGCACGCCGGGCATCACAGGCTGGATCGGGAAATGCCCCTGAAAGAAGGGCTCATTAATCGTCACGTTTTTAATCGCATGGAGACTCTCACCGGGGGTGAAATCCAGTACGCGATCGATTAATAGGAATGGATATCTATGGGGCAGATACTTAAGGATCTCCGAAATATCCATAGTGTTCATTTGATTAGACACGAACCTAGTTCCTCAAAATTGCCTTAGGGCAATTACTCTGGTGTATTTAAATTTTTTTCCAACGTCTTCACGCGCTGGAACAGTTCATCCAATTGACGGAAGCGAACTGTGTTTTTACGCCACGTTTTGTTATCCATAGCAACCGTGGCTGATGAATACAAACCAGGCTCACGCATATTGCCAGTAATGTTGGTCGCGCCAGAAATATGCACACCATCGGCAATGGATAAATGGCCAGCAATGGCACAATTTCCACCAATAATACAGTACTTACCAATAGTGACACTGCCCGCAATCGTGGTACTGCCTGCGATAGCTGTATTTTCACCAATAATATCGTTATGGGCGACCTGCACTTGGTTGTCGATAATCACACCATTGTGGATTTCTGTATGGCCTAATGCACCGCGGTCAATCGTTGAATTAGCACCGATTTCGACGCGATCACCAATGCGCACACCGCCAGTTTGGGGGATCTTAACCCACTGTCCGCGCTCATTAGCGTAACCAAATCCATCGGAGCCAATAACGGCACCGGAATGAATAATACAGTCTTGGCCTAAATGGACATTGTGATACAGGGTGACATTGGCCCATAACCGGCTATTTGAGCCTATGATGGAGTCTTGTCCAATCACAGTACCCGCACCAATTTGTACATTTTCACCAAGGATAACATTGGCACCAATCACCACATTAGCACCAATTGCCACACCTTCACCTAACTGGGCAGAAGGGTCAATTTGCGCCGAGGGATGAATACCCATCGCTGCCTTGGGCGTGGTATCTAACAACTGCGCCACACGAGCAAACCCCACATAGGGATCTTTTACGACTAACGCAGTGCCAGGATAGTCCGGCGCATCTTTAGCCGACAATAACACCGCGCTCGCTTGAGTTGACTCAAGCTGAGCACGGTATTTGCTGTTGGCTAAAAAAGAGATTTGTCCCGCTGTGGCATGTTCAAGCGTTGCAACACTGTTGATCACTAAGGTTTCATCGCCTTGGACAACGCCATCTAATATCAGGCTTAGCTCTTTTAAAGTCACACTTTTCATCAATTACTTGCCTTTGCTTAAGGCTTCAACCACTTTGCCACTGATGTCAGCATTTGGCTTAACATAAATGACTGCACCACGCTGTAAAACTAAATCGTATTTTTCTTTTTCAGCGATAGTGTTAATGGCTTTTTGAACCTTAACTAACAGTTTGTTTTGCTCTTCGCCTTGGCGACGACGTAAGTCCTCATCCAACGCCTTACCTTTCAACTGATATTCAGATTTTAGCGCTTCCATTTTACGAACCAGCTCAGTTTTTTGCGTGTCATTCATTAACGCGCCATCACGTTGCTGCTTCTCCATCAGAGAGCGCATTTCTTCTTGCATTTTCTGAACTTCAGACATGCGATCACCAAACTCTGACTTCAGAGACTGCATGATTTGCTCACGTTGAGGTAACTGCTCAAACACAGCGCCCATATCAACTACAGCAATATTTTCCGCCTGCGCAGCTAAAGGTGCACCTAATAAAGCTAACGTCACCAGGGCACGGTTTACCATCTTGTTCAAAATAGACTCCTTGTTACCTTTGTTATATTCAGCAAAACTTGCCGAGTGTATGCCTTTTAAAAAGTTTTGCCAATATTGAACGAGAAGATCTCTGTTTGATCGCCTTCGTACTCTTTAATCGGCCATGCCAAGCTGAATACCATAGGGCCCATTGGTGATAACCACTGTAAGCTTACCCCCCAAGATGCTCTTATACGCGCAGGGTCACTGTAGTCTTGTAACTTATCAAACTCTTCAGCGGGTAAGGTTTGATATTTGGCAAAATCAAACTCGGTATCCCACACGTTACCGGCATCGAGGAAGAAGCTGGTACGTACAGAGTTGGTATAAGCCTCATCCAAGAATGGCGTCGGTACAATAAACTCTAAACTCGCAGTTGCGATAGCGTTACCACCGATTGAACGGCCAGAGCTTACCTGAATACTGTTTGGATCGCCCGGTAAACTACAACCATCGCCCGATGGATCCGGCGCACAGGGTTCACTTCCACGGAAAAGATAGAAGGAACGCGGACCTACGGAGTTAGACTTAAAGCCACGCAGTGAGGTGCTACCGCCTGAGTAATAGTTTTCCCAGAATGGTAGGATCTGGTCATTATCGTTAAATTGACCATAACCATTACCATAGCCTAAACGACCACGTGCCAAGACCACAAAACTTTGACTGCGGTTGAGAGGGAAATAGTAGTTGGTATCGAAGTCAGTCTTGAAGTACTGCAGATCTGATCCAGGTACAGTCATCTTACCGCTTAAACGCTGTGATGAACCGTCTGTTGGGAAGGTTCCTCGGTTTAAGGTACTGCGATACCAACCTAAACTCAGCTCAAAGTTATCAAAACTTAAGTCTGCATTTGGATCATCTTCACGGTAAATGTTGTAGAAACGCAACGCCTGTTCATAGGCAGAGATTTCTGAAATCGTGTTATGACGATAACCAATACCGCCGTTGATACGGTTGTATTCGTTAATCGGGAAACCAGAGTTTAGCGCTACCCCATAGGAGCTGTTTTTATAGCGTTCAAGGTTGGCTTCGTTTGCATCGAACTCGTTCCAGTAAACACTACCGCCTAAGCTCACACCATCTTTAGTCCAATACGGATCGGTGTAAGATAAGTTGACGTTTTTAGAGTACTTGTTGGTACTTAAACTCACACCCGCTTGGTTACCCGTGCCGAGGAAGTTATTTTGTTGCACACCAAACTGTAGGCTTAGACCTGATTCAGTACCATAACCAACACCGGCGTTAAATGAGCCAGAAGGCTGCTCTTTCACCTTAACAGCTACATCGACTAAATCGTCAGTACCGGGCACTTGAATGGTTTCGGTATCGACGGTTTCGAAGAAGCCTAAACGGTTTAAACGGGCTTTAGATTGCTCAACCTGCGCTGAGTTTAACCAAGCACCTTCCATCTGACGCAGTTCGCGACGCATCACTTCATCTTTAGTGACAGTATTACCGGTAAAGTTGATGGAGCGAACATACACACGCTTACCAGGTTTGATATTGATGTTTAAGGTCACTTCCTTGGTCTTATCATCAATTTCAGGGTAGGTTTTCACTTCAGGGTAAGCGTAACCGAAACGGCCTAAGTATTTGCTGTACATCTCTTCGGTGAAGGTTACATCACCGCCGTTGTACATATCGCCCGCCTTGATAGGCAGAATCGATTTCATCAACTCTTCACGACCCATCAGATCGCCCGTGAGGTTAACGCCTTTTACCTTGTACTTCTCACCTTCATTGACGTTGATAGTGATGTACAAGCCTTTACGGTCTGGGGTCATTGCCACTTGAGTCGAGGTAACTTCAAAACGAATATAACCCTTGTTGTGGTAATAGGTTTTAATCGTCTCTAGGTCGGCTTGAAGCTTTTGCTTCTGATAGCGACGCTCACCAAACAGATCCCACCAAGCCACATAATCTTTCAGTTCTAACATGCCGATAAGCTCAGCATCAGTGAACTCATGATTACCGACCACGTTAATTTGGCGGATTTCGGCCGCTAAACCTTCAGTAAATTTGAACTTAAGTTCGACACGGTTCCGGGGCAAGTTAATCACCTGCGCCTCGACTTTGGCGCCGTATTTACCCACGCCGTAGTAGAAGTCTTGTAATCCCTTCTCGATGCCAGTCAGCATTGTGCGGTCTAAAGATTCGCCGACTTTAACGCCTGAGCCGTCCAGACTTTCCTGTAACTGCTCATCTTTAATGTCTTTGTTGCCTTCAAACGTCACAGCACTGATGGTTGGTCTTTCGGTGACTTTGACAATCAACACGCCGCCATCATGACTGACTGAGATATTCTCAAAGTTAGTTGAGGCATACAGGCTTTTAATGGCTTGCTGAATTTTTAACTGATCTACAGTGTCGCCCACTTTCACTGGTAAGCTTAACAAGGCAGCACCCAGTGCGACTCGCTGCAAACCTTCAACTTGGATGTCGGTCACTTCAAAGGGTTGGAAAGTATCCGCCAACACAGTCCCTGAAAACGACGCACCGACGAATAACATCGAGGCAAAAAGTTTATTCAATCTCATAGAGCACTTCTAATTATTAGTCTGTCCTTGCTCAGAGTCGGGCAAAATCATTGAAGAGCGCAATGCTCATCAACATCAGCAGTAATGCTGCCCCAAATCTGAATCCTATTTCCTGTACCTTTTCAGATACAGGCTTACCAGTTATTACTTCAACGAAGTAATACAGCAGGTGTCCCCCATCGAGCACAGGCAATGGCAGCAAGTTAATGATGCCTAAATTGACACTGATAAGCGCGAGGAAACCGAGAAAGTAAACCAAGCCATAGTTTGCACTATTGCCCGCACCCTGTGCGATTGAGATAGGTCCACTTAAGTTTTTCACTGACACATCGCCAGTAAATAATTTGCCAATCATCTTAAAGCTCACGACAACAAGTTGCCATGTTTTATCGGCTGCGATAGCAAAAGATTCGATTGGCCCATATTCCAGCTGTAATCGCATATTCTCAGGCCATTGTGCCTGAGCCGGGCTCACCCCAAGCACGCCGACATCTTTACCATCACTATTTTTAACACTTGCTGGTGTCACAGATATGGCAAATTGCTCGCCATTACGGCGCACGGTTAACTCCACAGGCACATTGGCAGAATGCTGAATAATGTCAACAAAAGCTTGCCAATCGGTATATTGCTGGCCATTGATAGCCACTAAGGTATCACCGACCTTCAGATCACTCTTAGCCGCTGCACTGCCTTCACTGATGAGCGCAATTTGTGGCTCAATCGCAGGGCGATACACGCCCAAGCCCAGTGCCGTGATCGGTGACTCTTTCTCAGGGTCGAAACGCCATTGACGGGTGTCTAAAGTGTAAGTACGAGTATCGGTATCAAGTCCCTGTAAACCGTTAAGGGGCGCAAGGGATAGTGTTAAACTATCATCACCAATATGGCCAACAAGCGCCAAATTGACTTCTTCCCAATTCCGTACCGGCTGACCTGAAATCGCCGTCACTTGCATCGGCTCAGTGACTTGGATTTGTGCCGCCGCAGTGCCAGGTGTCGTTGAGGTAATGACTGGCTTTAGCGATGGCACACCAATTAAATACATAAAATACAGTGCGATAATCGCAAAAATAAAGTTCGCAATGGGGCCAGCCGCCACAATTGCTATACGTTGCCACACGCTTTTACGGTTAAAGGCCTGATCTTTTAAGTTATCGGGGACATCTTCAACACGCTCATCGAGCATTTTGACATAGCCACCCAGCGGGATCATGGCAATAACATATTCAGTACCATCTTGACCGACTTTGCGCCAAATCGCCTTACCAAAACCAATCGAAAAACGCTCAACTTTCACACCACAGCGGCGCGCAATATAGAAATGGCCGTATTCGTGGGCAGTAATTAACAGCCCAAGTGCTACGATAAAAGAACCTAAGTTCCACAAAAAATCTAACATTCCACTCCTTACGTCATCAGTAAATCCACTCAAGCCTCGTCAACAAGAGGCCTAAGCAAATTTCGCTAGTAATTCACGGGCATATATCCGTGTTTGTGCATCGAGGGCAATGATATCTTCGATGCTGGTCATCGCCCGTTTAGGCACCGACGATAAACAGGCTTCGTTCACCTTGGCGATATGGGTAAACCCAATCTTGCCTTGTAAAAACGCCTCCACGGCGATTTCATTGACCGCATTGAGTACCGTAGTCGCTTCTTGCCCTTGGGCACAAGCGGCAATCGCTAAAGCCAAACAGGGGAAGCGATTAAAGTCTGGCTCACAAAAGCTTAACTGTCCGACTTTGAAAAAATCCAAAGGTTCAACACCGGAGCGAATTCTTTGCGGATAGGACATACAATGCGCAATCGGTGTACGCATATCCGGGTTGCCCATCTGTGCAATCACACTGCCATCGCGGTATTGCACCATAGAATGAATAACACTTTGCGGATGAATAACCACCTTTAGTTGATCTTTCTGGGTATTGAACAACCAGCGTGCTTCGATAAACTCCAAGCCCTTATTCATCATAGTGGCGGAGTCGACCGAAATTTTCGGCCCCATTGACCAATTTGGATGTTTGCAAGCCTGTGCTGGCGTCATTGCCGCGAGACTTGACAGCTCGGCGGTTAAAAATGGACCACCAGAACCGGTGAGCAAAATATGGGAAATACCTGACGCCGCTAAATCACAGCGCCCTAAATTAGCCTGCACTTCTTCGGGTAAGCATTGGAAAATCGCATTGTGTTCACTGTCAACCGGCAACAACGTGGCGCTAGAGCGTTTCGTTGCCTCAATAAACAGCTCGCCGGACATTACCAGCGCCTCTTTATTGGCGAGTAATACCCGCTTACCCGCCTTCACCGCCGCCAGCGTCGGGACTAAACCCGCCGCGCCGACAATCGCAGCCATCACAGTATCAACCACTGAGGAGGTGACTAAGGCAATAAGCTCATCCTCGCCACTTGTGACTTGGATATTAAGCGCCGCAGGTAATTGCGTCTTGAGTGCTAATGCAGCATTAGGATCGACCATATGGGCGACCTGCGGGCGATGGGCTAAACACAGGGCGAGCATCTTGTCGACACTCGCATTTGCCACTAAAGCATACACTCGATAGGCTGAAGGGTTGGCCGAAATCACACTTAAGGTACTGGCACCAATCGAGCCTGTCGCACCCAAAATCACCATATTTTGCATAGCGTTACATCCAAAATGCAATGTAGATTAGGGTAAACACCGGCAAGGCTGCTGTCAGGCTGTCGATGCGGTCGAGCACGCCGCCATGTCCAGGCAAAATCGTGCCCGAATCTTTAATGCACGCAGCGCGTTTAAACATACTCTCTGATAAATCGCCAAGGGCTGAAATCAGTGCCACAAAAATGGTCACCGCAACCACTAAGCCTAACTCCTGCTCAGGGGATATATACATAACACCCGCGACAACCACGAGCGTAGTCACTAGGCCACCGAGCAAACCCTCTAAGGTTTTAGCAGGGCTAACTGCGGGCATAAGCTTAGTTTTACCGACAGCTTTGCCCACAAAATACGCCCCAGAATCCGCAGCCCAAACGATCAACATCACCAATAATACTAGCGATGCCCCATAGTAAGGCGATATTTGCGAACTAATTGATTTAAGGGCAATCAGTGCCACAAAACAAGGTACTAAAGTCAATTGTCCAAACATGGACTTTAGCATCGGACTCTTTTGCCACAATTTGGCGCTTTTAGGATAAGTGACCACCAGCAGCAGTGACACCATCCACCACAAAGTACCTATGGTAACCACGGCAAGATAAATGGGATGAATTTGCCCCCGAAGCCAAATGGTGTCGGCGGGAACAATTAAATTAAGAGCGATCAGTAAAATACCGACCGTGCAAGTAAAACTCCATTGGGTGACATCACATTGACTATCGATGATCCTGCCCCACTCCTTAGCGGCGATCAGAAACACGGCGATCAAGGCCCAAGCAAAGTACTCAACGGGGAGTAAATAGATTGCTCCCAAAACTAATGGAATCAACCAAATTGCTGTTATTATACGTTGTTTTAGCAAAAAAAATCCCTCATGACGTTTTACAATGCGCGCATCTCATCAATTTGACTTCCGGTCAAACCAAAACGGCGCTGGCGACTGGCAAACGTGGCAATCGCTTCATGAAAAGCCTGTTCATCAAAATCAGGCCAAAGGGTGTCCAAAAACACCAACTCAGCATAGGCAGCCTGCCAGAGTACAAAATTGCTGATCCGGTAATCCCCACCCGTACGGATCATTAAATCAACTTCACTCTGATTTTGCATGCACAAATGTTCACTCAAGGCTTCTTCAGTGAACTGACTGCTGGTCATTTCGCCAGTTTCAACCTTTTCAGCTAACTTTTGCGCAGCTTGTAGTATGTCCCAACGACCACCGTAATTGGCCGCCACATTCAATATCAATCCCGTATTGCTCGCAGTTTTCGCTTCTGCGGCACGAATTTGCTTTTGTAAACGCGCAGAAAAGCGACTGATATCGCCGATGATATTCAATTTGACCTGGTTTTTATCGAGTAACTTAATTTCCCGCTGCAATACGGTAAAAAACAGTTCCATCAATAAGCTGACTTCTTTATCGGGTCTACGCCAATTTTCGCTAGAAAACGCAAATAGCGTCAGCGATTGTATCCCTAACTGGCTGGCCGCGCTCACCGCACGTCTCACCGCTTTAACCCCAGCCTTATGCCCCATCACTCGTGGCTTGCCCTGGATTTGGGCCCAACGTCCATTACCATCCATAATAATCGCAACATGCTTAGGTAATGACTGTTTAACGAGTTCGGGTAATATCTCCGGTAAGCTTGTCTGAGCACAAGCATCCGCCTCAGTCGGCCTAGATTGCGGATCAAATTCCACTGTGGATGACATCTAATACAACCCTTTAAAATAGACAAACGCCGTGTAGTATACCCCTACACGGCGTAGCAACTCTAGCTTATAGCGCTTGAGATTAGACTTCCATCAACTCAATTTCTTTGGCCGCTAAAATCTCATCGACCTTCTTAATGTGAGCATCGGTGAACTTTTGTACTTCCTCTTCGAAGCGGCGAACATCATCTTCAGTGCATTCTTTAGCTTTTTCGAGTTTCTTCACATCAGAAATCGCATCGCGACGTACGTTACGAATCGCTACACGACCACCTTCGGCCTCAGCACGTACTACTTTGATAAAGTCTTTACGACGCTCTTCCGTCAGTGCCGGTAATGGAATACGTAAGGTTGCCCCCGCTGACATAGGGTTTAACCCTAAATCAGAGCTCATGATCGCTTTCTCAACCGCTTGGATTGCACTGCGGTCAAATACGGTTACTGACAAAGTACGTGCATCTTCAACACCTACGTTCGCCACTTGGTTCAGTGGTGTCATAGTGCCATAGTAAGATACTTGGATTGAGTCCAGTAAGCTTGGGTGTGCACGACCAGTACGTACTTTAGCCATTTGGTTTTTGGTCGCGTCAACGCATTTACCCATGCGCTCTTGAGCATCTTTTTTAATATCTGCAATCACGTTAAATGTCCTTCTTGGTCATTGAATAACTTATTTCGCTTTGATCATTGTGCCTTCTTCTTCACCCATGACCACTCGGCGCAGGGCGCCAGGTTTATTCATGTTGAATACTAGGATTGGCATGTCATGATCACGCGCCATAGTAAAGGCTGCTAAGTCCATTACTTTTAATTCTTTATCCAGTACTTCAGTGTACGTTAAGTCATCGTACTTCACTGCTTCTGGATTTTTCATCGGGTCGTCAGAATAAACGCCGTCAACTTTAGTGCCTTTTAGCACGACTTCTGCTTCGATTTCAATGCCGCGTAAGCAAGCAGCAGAATCGGTAGTGCAGAATGGATTACCAGTACCCGCAGCAAAAATCACCACACGGCCTGATTTTAATAAGCTGATCGCCTCAGCCCAATTGTAGTCGTCACACACCCCTTTTAATGGGATAGCCGACATCAGACGAGCATTAACATAGGCACGGTGCAGGGCATCACGCATGGCCAAGCCGTTCATAACCGTTGCCAGCATACCCATGTGATCGCCCACCACACGATTCATGCCCGCTTTTGCTAAGCCTTCACCGCGAAATAGATTACCACCACCAATGACCACACCCACCTGAATGCCTAACTCTACCAGCTCTTTGACTTCTTGAGCCATGCGATCTAACACTTTAGGATCGATGCCGAAGCCTTCGTCGCCCATCAGTGCTTCGCCACTTAATTTTAGAAGAATGCGTCTAAATGCAGGTTTTGGATTGGTGCTCATAATTTTTATATCCTGGTCATAACAAGACCGCAGCCATTGCTGCGGTCTTGGGGGTATTTAGCGTTGGCGATTAAGCCTTTTTAGAAGCAGCGATTTGAGCAGCAACTTCAGCTGCGAAATCTTCTTCTTTCTTCTCAATACCTTCACCCACTTCTAAACGAATGAAGTTAGTGACTTTCGCGCCTTTCTCTTTCAAGAATTCGCCAACAGTTTTCTTTGGTTCCATGATGTAAGCTTGACCAGTCAGAGAAATCTCACCAGTAAACTTCTTCATACGACCAACAACCATTTTCTCTGCGATTTCAGCAGGTTTGCCTTCATTCATAGAGATTTCGATTTGCAGAGCTTGTTCACGAGCGACTACGTCAGCTGGAACGTCTTCTGGGTTAACGTATTCTGGCTTAGAAGCGGCAACGTGCATTGCGAGGTGCTTCAGAGTTTCGTCATCAGCGTCACCGGTTACCACTACACCGATACGCTCACCGTGACGGTAAGAAGCTAATTTAGTGCCGTCG
This sequence comes from Shewanella sp. DNRA4, assembly GCF_012843185.1. Classification (NCBI taxonomy): domain Bacteria; kingdom Pseudomonadati; phylum Pseudomonadota; class Gammaproteobacteria; order Alteromonadales; family Shewanellaceae; genus Shewanella; species Shewanella sp. DNRA4. The sequence goes on along the minus strand of NZ_JABAIP010000001.1, from coordinate 98,266 downwards.
ATGTACTCAACGCGACGAACGTTGATGTTTTCACCGATTTTAGCAACTAGCGCAACACGGGCTTCTTCGAATTGAGCTTTTAAGTCTTCTAAAGTCACTTTAGACGCTGCAGCAACGTCTAAAACAGCGTTAGCAAAACCTAAGAAGTTTGCATCTTTAGCAACGAAGTCAGTTTGGCAGTTTACTTCTAACAGTACTGCGAAACCTTCACCGTTTTTGATCAGGATAGTACCGTCAGCAGCGATGTTACCTGCTTTCTTAGCAGCTTTAGCAGCACCAGACTTACGCATGTTGTCAATTGCTAACTCCATGTCGCCGTTGGTTTCTTCTAACGCTTTTTTACAATCCATCATGCCTGCGCCAGTACGCTCGCGCAGTTCTTTAACTTGGGCAGCAGAAATTGCCATTGTTAAATCCTCTCTAAAAAATCGACTAATTTGCAGATATAAAACAGGGGCCGAATGGCCCCTGTTAACCAATCAAAATCTTGGTTAATAAGGGTGATGAAACTCATCCCGCCTTATTATTATTCGGCTTCTACGAAACCGTCTTGCTCAGCTTGAACAGCTAAATCTTGACCACGGCCAGCGTTAGCTGCTGCAGCAACAGAAGTAGTGTACAGGCGAATAGCACGCATCGCGTCGTCGTTACCAGGAACGATGTAGTTAACACCATCTGGCGCAGAGTTAGTATCAACAACTGCAACAACAGGGATACCCAGGTTGTTAGCTTCTTTAATAGCGATATGCTCGTGGTCAGCGCCGATAACGAATAATACGTCTGGCAGGCCGCCCATGTTCTTAATACCGCCTAAAGATTTTTCCAGCTTTTCAAGCTCACGAGTACGCATCAGCGCTTCTTTTTTGGTCAGCTTGTCGAAAGTACCATCTACTGATTGGCTTTCCAGTTCTTTCAGACGTTTGATTGACTGACGAACGGTTTTCCAGTTAGTCAGCATACCGCCTAACCAACGGTGATCAACATAGTACTGATCACAAGAAATAGCAGCTTCTTTGATCGCTTCGCCAGCAGCACGTTTAGTACCAACGAATAATACTTTACCTTTCTTTGAAGCAACGTTGCTGATGAAAGCCAGTGCTTCATTGAACATTGGCACAGTATGCTCAAGGTTGATGATGTGAACGCCGTTGCGAGCACCGAAAATGAATGGCTTCATTTTTGGGTTCCAGTAACGGGTTTGGTGACCGAAGTGGACACCGGCCTGGAGCATATCGCGCATTGAAACTGTAGTCATTTCTATTACCTTAAAATTTAGGGGGTTAGACCTCCACGTATCCCATGTCTTCGACCCCGCAGTTAACAGCTGAGGGCACCCCGAAGAATGTGTCGACACGTGTGTGATTTAGTATTTAGATAAATTGCCATGTATAATGGCCGCCATCTTTAGTTTTGCTATCGCCCAAAAGCAGATAAAGCTGAGCTTGGGTAATTCATCAAGACTTAAACATAACGGCGCGCTTTATACCATAAATAGCCCTAAAGCACAAATTTTTGCATTAGGTTCATCGCGCCAATAGACACTGAAGACACAAGAGAAAACGCAATGAGTATAGTCATTAAGACAGCAGAAGAAATCGAGAAAATGCGCTCGGCAGGTAAACTGGCTGCACAAGTATTAGAAATGATCGCCCCTTATGTTAGGGCGGGGGTCACCACTAATGAATTAAACGATATCTGCGCCAAATATACCGAAGAGCAAGGCGCGATTTCTGCCCCGCTCAACTACCATGGTTTTCCTAAGTCGATTTGTACTTCGTTAAACAACGTCATTTGCCACGGTATTCCGAGCGATCGCGTTCTCAAGGATGGCGATATTCTCAATATCGATATCACCGTCATTAAAGACGGTTACCACGGCGATACCTCTAAAATGTTCTTAATCGGTGAAGTCAGCCCTAAGGACAAACGTCTGTGCCGCATCGCTCAAGAAAGTCTCTATCTTGCGATCCGTAAAGTGCGTCCGGGATTAAAATTAGGCGAAATCGGCAATACTATCGAAAAATTCATCAAAGCCAGCAAAACAGGCCTTGAGAAATATTCCATCGTGCAAGATTATTGTGGCCACGGTATTGGCGCGGGTTTCCATGAAGAACCCCAAGTGATGCATTACCGTAATGGTGACAACACCATTTTACGCCCAGGTATGTGCTTTACCATTGAACCGATGATCAACGCGGGTCGACACACCACTGTGCTAGATCGCGATGATAATTGGACGGTGACCACTTCCGATGGTAAAAACTCAGCCCAGTGGGAACACACATTATTAGTGACCGAAACCGGTGTTGAAGTGCTGACGCTGCGCGATGAGGAAGATTTTCCGCGGATCATAAATCACTAATGACAATTGTTAAACTATCCACCAGGTCATATTGGAACTTGGTGGGTAGCAAATATTTTAACGCATCCAAACAAGGGACTCGATGAATACAGCGCTGCTAGCTAAACAATCATTAATCGAACAGAATCAAACGCTTTTAGCAAGGTTCAAAGCCAAAACCCCGATTGAAGAGCTAGTGACTCAGCGCTGTCAGTTTGTCGACTCCCTTATAAAACAGGCGTGGTTGCAACACGGCCTAGATCAATACCCCATCGCCCTGATTGCCGTTGGTGGCTATGGTCGCGGAGAGTTACATCCGCACTCTGATGTCGATTTGCTATTCCTCTTCGAGGGCGAGTTAGCTGCGGTAGCGGAAGCCGCGCTCAGCGAGTTTATCGCCTTTTTGTGGGATGCTAGTCTTGAGATTGGTCATAGCGTCCGCACCCTTGATGATACGCTACGCCTTGGGCGAGACGACATTACCATCGCCACTAATTTGCTTGAAGCGCGCTTGCTTTCAGGGCCTGAAAGTCTGTTTGACCAGCTCTACGATGCCATTCGTCAAAGCGATTTTTGGACCTCCAGTCAGTTCTTTATCGCTAAGCGCGATGAACAAACGGCCCGCCATGCCAAGGCGAGTGCCTTCGATCTTGAGCCCAATATCAAAAGTTGCCCTGGTGGCCTTCGGGACATTCAAACCATCGCCTGGGTTGCCATGCGCCACTTTGGCGCCTCACGCTTAGAAGAACTGGTGCAATACGAATTTTTAGAACCCGCCGAATTAGAAGAGCTGCTCGAGTGTCAGCACTTTCTGTGGAAGTTGCGTTTTGCCCTGCACATGACTGTCGGGCGTGATGAAAACCGCCTGCTGTTCGATGTCCAGCGCCAAGTGGCTGAGTTGATGGGATACGAAGACGCGACCCAACTTGCTGTTGAGCAGATGATGAAACGTTACTATCGCACGGTGCGCCGCGTGATGGAACTCAACGAAATGCTGCTGCAACTGTTTAAGCGGGCAACTCTTGGTCAAACGAAAGCTTTAGAAATTCAAGCGATTGACAATAACTATCAGCGCCGTGGTGCCTTTATCGAGGCCCTAAGTGACGATTTATTCGACAGCGGTGAAGAAATTGTACGTTTGTTTGTCCATGTCGCCAAAAACTCTAATATTAAAGGCATTTATGCACCTACCCTACGCTCACTGAGGCGTGCTCGCCGAGCACAGCAGCAACCCTTGCAAGAAAATCCTCAGTGCCGTCAAGCCTTTATGGAGATCTTAAAACATCCACGCGGTATTGCAGCCTTATCGCTGATGCATAAACACGGGGTGCTCTCGGCTTATTTACCCGCATGGCGCAATATCGAAGGCCAAATGCAGTTTGACCTGTTCCACGCCTATACGGTGGATGAACACACCCACAGATTGCTCCTCAATATCGAGCGCTTCTCGCAGCCAGAACAGAAAGAAGAGTTTCCTTTAGGCTCAGTGCTTATCAATCAGTTACCGAAAAAAGGTTTGTTGGTACTCGGCGCGATTTTCCACGATATCGCCAAGGGCCGCGGCGGCGATCACAGCAAGCTTGGCTCAAGCGATGCCCTCGCCTTCTGTAAACTTCATGGCTTGAACGACCACGATGGTCGCCTAGTCGCTTGGTTAGTTGAAAATCACTTGGTGATGTCGGTAACGGCCCAGCGCCGCGATATTTCCGACCCCGATGTGGTGGCCGACTTTGCCAGCAAGGTGCGCGATGCGGTGCATTTAAGTTATTTGTACTGTTTAACCGTGGCCGATATCTGCGCCACCAACGAAAAGACTTGGAATAACTGGAAAGGCTCACTGCTGCGCGACTTATATTTTTCAACCCAAAGGGTGCTCGCTCGCGGCAAAGAAAAGCCCGTCGATATTCGGGCCCGAGTACGCGAATACCAAGCCAAGGCGAAAAAAGAACTACTGCGGCGCGGCATTAAAGAAAAAGATTTAGATACTCTTTGGCAACGCTTTAAGGCCGACTACTTTTTGCGCCACCAGCCCAATCAAGTCGCTTGGCATGCTGAAGCCATCCTCAAGCATAAGCAGTTGGATGAGCCCTTAGTGCTCGTTTCAAAACACACGACCCGCGGCGGCACAGAGCTGTTTGTTTATTGTCAGGACAGACCTAAGTTATTTGCTACCGTGATGGCGGTGCTTGATAATAAAAATATTAACGTCCACGATGCTAACATCATGACATCAAAGGACAATTATGCTCTCGATACCTTTGTTATTCTCGAGCAAGACGGCGAACCCGTCAGCCAACTCTCGCGCATACAAAGTATCCGTAAAGCCCTTGAAAAAGCGCTCGCCAGTGATAACCCCAAACTGCCACGCTTTAGAAAACTGTCGCGCAAGATGAAACCTTTTAATGTTCCCACTCAGGTGAGTTTCCTTGAGAGTAACCGTCATGGTACAAGTATGATGGAACTCATTGCCTTGGATACGCCGGGATTATTAGCTAAAGTGGGCGATATTTTTTATCGCTGCAACACCACTTTGCTCTCCGCCAAGATCACTACCATCGGCGAGCGAGCGGAAGACTTTTTTATTTTGCAAACCAATGATGGCTTGCAACTCAATGAAAACCAAGAGCATACGCTCAAGGAAGCCTTGATTAGCGCACTGAGCGCCATCAACACAGAGTCAACCAATTAACCACAACGGGAGAAGTAAATGGAGGCTTTACGCCAACGTATTGAGGCCGCTTTTGAAGCGCGTGCCGACATCACACCAAGCACTGTTGACGCTAGCGTGCGTAACGATGTGCAACATGTCATCAATATGCTCGACAAGGGTGAACTGCGCGTCGCTGAAAAAATCGACGGCCAATGGCATGTTCATCAATGGTTGAAAAAGGCGGTGTTACTGTCATTCCGTATTTTTGATAACGCAGTTATCGATGGCGCCGAAACCAAATATTTTGACAAAGTGCCGTTAAAGTTTGCCGAGTATGACGAGGCCCGCTTTAAAGCCGAAGCCATCCGCGTGGTGCCTTCAGCCACTGTTCGTAAAGGCTCTTTTATCGGTAAAAACACTGTGTTAATGCCCTCTTACGTGAACCTTGGCGCCTACGTTGACGAAGGGACCATGGTTGACACTTGGGCAACCGTTGGCTCATGCGCGCAAATTGGTAAAAACGTGCATTTATCTGGTGGTGTAGGCATTGGTGGGGTATTGGAGCCGCTGCAAGCTGGCCCGACTATTATCGAAGATAACTGCTTTATCGGCGCACGCTCTGAAATTGTCGAAGGCGTTGTGGTAGAAGAAGGCTCGGTGATATCCATGGGCGTTTATATCGGCCAAAGTACCCGTATTTATGACCGTGAAACGGGCGAAATCCACTATGGCCGCGTACCAGCTGGCTCTGTAGTCGTATCCGGTAACCTGCCCTCAGCATGTGGCAAATACAGCCTATACGCTGCGATTATCGTCAAGAAAGTGGATGCAAAAACCCGCGGCAAAGTGGGGATCAACGAACTGTTACGTATCGTCGATTAATCGTTTCGCTACATTGCGGGATAACAAAATGCCAAGCAGCCTGCTTGGCATTTTTTATCTACTGAGTTCCGTTAAATTAAACGCTCGACATCCTGGCGTAACTTATTCGCCATTGCTATTGCACGCCAGCCGATTACGCCTATTGCATGTTGCGCCTTATTCACAACCACCAAAAACTCAGAGTCAGACTCATTAAGTTGCTGCAGCGCATCTTCTGAAGTCGCCACATCACTAATTAAAGGAACAGAATGCTCCATGATTTGATGAGCTTTTTTACGCAAAAAAGCCCTATCCTGTTCTCGCTCGGCTGCACTGCCTATGAGGGGGCTGAGCCAGTAGTCCAATAATCTTTGGGTGATAACGCCAATGAGGTGATGTTCTTCATCCTGTACAACAGCCACCTTAGCATGGGCGTGAGCAAGTAGTCGTTTAATGTCGGCTAACTCATGGTCCAAAGTGACTGTCACTACCGGGTCTAGCGCGGCAGAACCGATATGATCGCTAATACTAATTTCACGGTTAATAAGTACCTCTAAACAGGTTTCAACTATATCAGGATCAAATAAGGTCCCTTTACCCGCCCGAAGCACTTCTGTCATCTTCGCCAATCCCAATGAAGGACGATAGGGTCGGTGTGATAGGATTGAATCAGCAACATCGGCAACGGCAATAATTTTAGCCTCATAGAGAATCGCTTTATCCTTTAATCCCAAGGGATAACCCGATCCATCAAGCCGCTCATGATGCTGTAATATCATTTGTTTAATCGGCCAGGGAAATTCGACATCCTCTACAATTTCCGCTCCATGTTGTGGATGAGTTTGAATTAAGGCGTATTCTTCTTTGGATAATTTTGAAGGTTTAGTCAAAATCTGTGATGGTATTGCAAGCTTTCCTATGTCATGCACCAGTGCACCAATTTTTAGCCCCTCTAAACGCTGCGGCTCAAGCCCGAGCTTTTCACCTATCAGGTAGCTTAATTGGGCCACCGACTTTTGATGCCCCGCGGTATAAGCATCCTTAAGTTCTAATGCCTCGGAAATGGCGCTGATAAGCTGAGTTAACGATTGGGATAATTGCTCCTTTTGCGCCTTAATAATTTTCGACTGCCGCGATACTGCCCGTAAACTGCGGGGAAGCTCAATCGAATGCCATAAAATACTCGCAAAAGTGAGCAATGAGCGGGCATCTTGACGACTATAAGGGTCACTTCGCCCAACGACGCAAATAATTCCCATCAACCGATTTCGAAATAAAATGGGCACCGCTAAATAGCGTTCGTCAAGCAGTAATTTATCGAATACTCCCTGAGCATTCACGGGCCTGCCTAGGCTATTTTTAATGATAGGCTTAAAGTTTTGAGCGCATTCAAGCCAGACAAGACTTTCAGTTTCAGGAGCTTGAGTCTCTTCTTCGACAATTTCTGGAAGGTCAATCTTAGATTGAGGATATTGGGTTCTGGCCGCCAAGCTAAGCAATTTCGATTTTTCGTTATGTAAAATAATAAACCCATACCGACTACTGCTGAGTGCGACAGATTTGGCTACCGCAACCCGGAAAACATCCTCAGGAGAAGACCTAATCACTTCTTCAATATGCTGCAACCAAACATCGCTCGCTTGGATTACACGGCGATAATCTACGTGCAATTCTTTAATTTTGGGATCTTTAAAATTTATCTCAGATAAGATCAAGTACCATCCATTTTCAGGGACTGCATGCAAAGCGAAATGCACATTTGCGCCATTATTGTCCTGTAACTGGAAGCCTATATAACCACCGCTACTATGCTCAATATCTGCACATAAATCAGTATCAAAAGCACTGAATAACTGGCAAATAGGTTTATTAATGATTTGCGCTGCTGAGCGGTTACAGCGCTCATAAAAGGCTTGACTCATTTTTTGAACACGAAACTCTTTATCAAGTTGTGCCCAAGACAAATGCAAACCATCGGGGAGATCCATCGTTCCGACAATTAGACCGCGATTTGTTGACATCCAACCTCCATCCTTGATTAAAAATAGGAATGTAGACTCAAAAGCTCATTAGGACATAAACAAAGTAAAAATCCTATTAAACATAAGGATAGCAAAGCGAATATTAGCCGCAGACTAAAACTGAAACATAAGATCCCCATCACGGTATGCGCAGGAGTATGTTGGGGATACTCAAATCAAATTTTACACCCTAAAACACTATGGTTTTATTGCCGTAAACCACCACTTGCTCATTTAACACTAATTGCAGCGCCTTGCTGAGAACACTTTTTTCAACATCGCGCCCCGCTTTGGCCATTTCGAGTGCGCTGTAACTATGATCAACGGGGATCACATCCTGTTTGATAATCGGCCCTTCATCGAGGCAGTTGTTCACAAAATGCGCCGTCGCACCGATAATTTTCACCCCACGTTCCCAGGCTTGGCGGTAAGGAGCTGCACCAATAAAGGCTGGTAAGAAAGAGTGATGGATATTGATGATACGGTTTGGATATTCAGCAACAAAATCCGGCGTCAGCACCCGCATATATTTGGCAAGCACCAGATAGTCTGGCGCGTATTGCGACACCGCGGCCAACAACGCCTGCTCATGTTGAATTCTGTCGAGTCCTTCATGACTGACGAGATGAAAAGGAATATCAAACTTTTCAACAAGTTCTTTAAGTACATCGTGGTTGCCCACTACGGCGGCAATCTCAACATTTAAACCGCCATAATACGCTTTCATCAAGAGGTCGCCGAGACAATGTGCTTCTTTAGTGACTAATATAACAATGCGTTTCTTACCCGCACTCACTAAGGTCATATGATTTGGAACGGGTAATACTTGACGCAGATCCTGCAATAATTGCTCGCTGTTAAAGTGCCCCTCAAGCTCAGTGCGCATAAAAAATCGTCCCTGCGCATTATCCACAAATTCACTGTTTTTGATGATGTTAAGCTGATGGTTAAAGCAAACACTGGTGATTTTGGCGATAAGCCCTTGGGCATCGGCGCAATCTGTCATCAGGATTTTACGTGCTAAGGCGGGTTGTGCGTTGGATACTACATGCTGTGACTGCAAAATCTGATCTCCTCTATGGTCCCTCACTCGAGTGTGCCATAGCCAATCCGCTGATACAGCATGAAAAGCTAACTTTTTGTGTTAAAAAATGAATTTATTGTGATTTGACTTTATTAAACACAATAAATCAGTGATTAATTTTAATAAGCTTCAATGCTAACGCCGTGTATCTAAATAACGCTGTAACACTTTACGCAGGGTTTCAGCCTTAGTGCCATACACCACTTGCACACCTTTCCCCATCACAATCACTCCCTTCGCGCCTAACTGACTGAGTCGAACTTTATTAACTAACTCAGGGCTATGCACACTCAAACGTAATCGCGTTAAACAGGCATTGAGTTCAACGATGTTATCGCGACCACCTAATGCCGCAATAATTGCTCTTAAGCTCTCTTTGGAGCGATTGGCGTCATAGGATTCAAGCCGCCCTGGCGTTTTTAAATTAAATGCCAGAATACTTCCCCTAAACAAAATGTAATAAATCACCGCCGTAAGCGGCCCTAAGACTGCAAACCATCCCGTATTGCGGGACAGGGAAAATAGCAAAGTGAAGTCAACCAGTCCGTGGGAAAATACAATACTATGGTGAATATCAAGCATAATGCAGACAGAGTAAGCCAAGCCCGCCAGCATGACATGGATAAGAAACAAGATCGGCGCCACAAACATAAAGGCAAACTCAATTGGCTCAGTCACACCTGTTAACCAACTGGCTGCCGCAGCGGAAAGCATAATACCCGCCACACGATTTCGCTCCGAGGCATCAGCGCAGCGCCAAATGGCCAGTGCCGCTGCTGGTAATCCCCACATTTTAATCAGGTAGCCCCCCGCTAAATTCCCAGCTTGCGGATCACCCGCTAAATAACGCGCCACTTCACCGCGTACCACTTCTGCGTCCTGCAACTGATATTGGCCAACTTCTAAATAAAATGGTGCATTCCAAATATGATGTAGCCCTAAGGGAATGAGTAAACGCTCAAGCGCACCATAAACACCAAACGCAATTGCAGGCTTTTGGTATACAGCCCAATCAGAGACTCGCTCAATCAATAAGGAGATTGATGGCCATACATGGGCGAGTACATAACCTAACCCCATAGCCAACGGAATGATCAATAAAGAGGCGCTACGCCGCCCTTCGAAAAAGGAAAAAATCGCTGGCAGGCGAATATATTGGCTCCAACGCACCGCAAAGCAAGTCACGCCGCCAATCAGCATGCCGCCAGCAATCCCAGTATCTAAGGTATCCATGCCAAGAACTAACTGAGTTGGCAATTGGTATAGGTCAGCTAAAGCAGCCAAGGTTGCTGTCAACACCCCATAGCCAAACACCGCGGTAAATGCAGCAATCCCTTGATCTCGACAAAAACCAATCGCCACCGCCACCGCAAACAAAATCGGCATAATCGCGAAGATCAGCTTACCCACAGCCAGCATTAATACATTAAGTACTTCAGGCATAAAGGGGATTGGGCTTACCGTCAACCCCAACATAACCCCAGCCGCGGGTAAAATGGCAATAGGGATTAACAGCGCTTGGCTTAAGCGCTGAGCAAATTTAAACCACTGCTGAGTGACCAAATGGCCTAAGCGGCGCGCTCGGATTTGACGACTTGGTTCCAGCTTTGCAGCCATTTTATCGCTTCGACCTCAGGTTCCATGGTTTCACAGGCGTCAATATCGAGACGCTCCACAACGGCTTTTGCGCCTAATTCACTCAGCAATGCATCCACTGACTTGCCTGCACCACAAAAGGTATCGTAACTTGAATCTCCCAGCGCAATAACACTGTATTTCAGCTCTGGCAAATAGGGAGCTGTTGTTTGGAGATGATAAAACCAAGGCTGGATATCATCGGGTAAATCCCCCTGCCCGGTGGTTGAGGTGACAACCACTAACAGCTCATCCTGTGGTGGTGTAAATTGGCTAATTTCATTCGGTTGCCACAATCTGGCTTCATAACCAAGTTCTGTCAGCGCTTTTTCTAAGGTTTCGGCGGTAAATTGTGCGCTACCATACACAGTGCCAAAGATCAGATTAACTTTTTTCATGATATACTCCGTCCCACATGCGTAAACGCAACTCAGCTGAAGTTACTTTATTGTTATGCTTTAGGGCAAGCAGCAAGGTAAAATTTTATAAATTAAATCAAGTTATTGAGCATGAGGAACTAAACTGATGCGACAGAGCAATAGGCAAAAACACCTCAAGCACCAACATAAAAGCACTCAAATTAGACGTAAACATTACTTTCATGCCGCACAGCAAAACCTGCAAACGCCACTTAAGCCCACCACGGGATTTTCAAGCTTAGTCACCTTAATGCAAGAACTAAAGCTAGCGAGTAGCTAAGCTGTTAACATCAGGGCCAACAGCAAGTGAACAGACCACACTATCTTAGTCACGCAAATAAACACGTGGCGACCTAATACATTTCAGCTTAACCCGCAATCAATATGCTCGGTGTGGAAGATAATGCGCTGTCATCCCAACCAAGGCGAGCAAAAACGGTTTCCCATTCAGGCTCAAGCTCTGTTTCAATGCTTAAGCGCTCATGGGTTATCGGGTGAGTGAAGGTTAACTTTTTCGCAATCAACCATAGTCGATTGATGTCAAAATGGGTTCTAAAAAATGCATTTTGCTTACCATCACCATGGGTGGTATCACCAATAATCGGATGGCGTAAGTGCGCCATATGGCGTCTTAGTTGATGCTTGCGCCCCGTTTTAGGACTCAGTTTAACTAAAGCAAATCGACTCGTTGCATAACGTCCTGACGGATAGGGGATTTCAGCATTGAGTAGCGGTTCATATTGAGTCACCGCTTCTTGGGCCGCTTTATCTTGATTTGAGAACTTATCCGCCACTTCATCCAATTCCACCTTGAGCGCATAATCCAATACACCACTCTCGTGCATATTGCCACGCACCAACGCTAGGTACTGTTTTTCGATACTATGGTCGGCAAATTGTTCGCAAAGCGCGTTAGCCACTTCACTATTTTTGGCAAATAACAACACGCCAGAGGTCGGTCTATCTAAACGATGTACAGGAAACACATGACACCCCACCAGATCGCGTGTTAATTGCATCGCAAAAAAACGTTCACGGCGTGCCAAATAACTGCGATGCACCAGCAATCCCGCAGGTTTGTGGATAGCAACGAGATGCTCGTCTTGATATAAAATGTGCAGTTCAGGCGCGGCTTCTACATCATCACTATCGGTATTCAATTGCTTACTCTCTGGTATATCTAACCAGATATCATCTTGGTTCATTTAACAATATATCCAATTCATTTAAGACACCGATTAAGGGTGTTAATGTCGCCTGCTCAGACCACACATGTTCAGCCATAGGCGCAATGGCAATTTGGCTAGGCAAGGGTTGTCCAGCATCGATCAATGCTTGCATTCGCGGGATAAAGATAAACTGTAACCATTGTTCAAACGACATAAGATCGCAGGCAAACGGCGCAATACTGGCCATCGCTTTATCACTTGGCGCATTGGCCGACCAAAGTCCAACACCTTGGAGCTCGTGAATAATTTGGGCTAATTTTATTTGAGTTTGGCTGTAAAGCATCAATGTAACGTCCTTTAGCTCGCAGTCAATAGAAGATAACGCTCAGCGACAGGGGGCGATAAAAGTGTGGCAATCATACCATCGTGAACAACTTCCCCCTATAATGTCGCCAATTTATTGAGCCTTTTTGATTGATATAGCAGCCAAATGACTGAAATTACTACGCTTAGCCAATTTTTAACGACAGCCAAAACCCAATTCCAAGTCTATGAACTGGGTCGAAGGGTACAGCACATCGACATGTTGGCCTTCCATCAAATCGAATCTCTAGCCACACCTTATCCCTACCCCATTCAAGGCCATGCACAGTTTGCCATTGTTTTTTGGAATGAAAGCCAGCAGCATTTTATTTGGTTCCTCAAGCTTCCTTTAGATGAGCAAGGCCTGCTCTCGCCTGCACCCCGTTCACAATTTATTGAAATGGTACTCACGGCACTGGGACAAGATCCAACTCAGCCATTAACCGATGAACAGCAGGATCGCCTCGCCAATAATCCATTTAGTTTTAAACCTAGCCAAGAGAAACTAGCGTTATTCAACGCCTTAGTGCGTAAGCAATTAGGATTAAAGGCATCAATCCAATATGAATTTGCCATGCAATACTTATCAGGCCAAATTGCTCCGAGTGAATGGCAACATATTGGCCTGCAAGGTTTGAGCGATGTTTGTGTCCGTCTCAATGAATTAGATCATGAGCAACATATCCTTGCCAGTTTTGACCATGCCGCCATTGAAGTGCAAATCGCTCTATGCCAGTGCCTCGAACATCTACAGTTGACTGAGGCTATTGCGGAGAAGATCTTTAGTAAGTTCATCAAGGCACCTAATGAGTACCAATCCTATTACATGCGAGCATTAGCATCACAGTCTGAATTAAGCCAACAAGCCTTAGCCCACTTACAGCATACAGACCAGCTTGATGCAAACGCCCTCATCAGTATTGCAGGTCGAAATTGGTCGATACTAAAGCAAGAGCTGAGTCGCAGTATTTACTTAGAAGCACTTGCACTTCAGCCGCAAGCCTTTTTTAATCAGGTCTTTGCTGATATTGTGGCTATTCCTAATTTACGCAATCACTTACTGCGTGAATTACGAAATCCCAATCGTAGTGTTCAACTATCACAAGCCATTGGTGGCTTGTTTAAGGCTGCAAGTAAATGATGTCAGATCTTCTGTTAATTATTGCGCTGATTGTCGTTGCCGCTTTCTTTTGGCAACTTCGTCAAATGGCAGAATTAAGCCGTATTTTTGCTGAAAAAGAATGCTGTAGACAAAAAGTACAACTATTGGCGATCGCAATGGAAACCGCTAGTCCTAGCCTTGGCGGCACTACCGGGATCTGTTGGAAGGCAAAGTATCTATTCGAGTTCAGCACAGATGGTATAAATCAATATCGTGGTCATATATGGATGCTAGGTAAAAAAATTCAAAAGATTGAATGGCCTATATTCCCAGAACCCGAATGGCAAGAAGCACCGACGGCGAAAGGTAAATTTGGTGGCTGTGGGAGCCAGAGTAGTTGTAGCTCGGGCAAGTGCCATTAAGCCACTGTAGTTGACCTTTGAGCTGAATTGATAACGCCAATAACACTCAGCCATAGCTCGGTTCAATATCTGCATCATCTGTATGAATACCAAAAAGAAAGGGCGTGATCCTAAGATCACGCCCTTCTGTTCTTTGTTAAGCTATCCCGCTATTTTCATGCTCCCTGCACCATCCATGCGTCAACTTGCATCCTGCATCATCCCTGTTCAATCCTTGATATCTCCCTGTACTCAAGTACATCCCTATCTCTTGGCGTTCCTTTTACCAAGCTTGCTCTTTCCTGAGCGGTTCCAGCATCATCCATGAAATAGGTTAAGTTGCCTCCTTTCTGCTGCACTCCTTGTGCCATCGCAATCCTGTGCAACTAGGCTATCTATCCGTGATAGTCTATCCTTCCGTGGTTCGTAACGCTTTCATCCTGAAAGTCTTTCCTTACCATTCCGTGAGTGTTAATCCGTTAAACACTGTCCGGCCATCCTGACCGCTAACATCCTGTTGTCTCTCGCTCCCTCTGCAAATCAATCTTAGGATAGTCATGATGAAATTTGCGCTAGTTAAAATAAAAAGATAAACCGCAATAATAACGACATAATTAAAAGCAAAACCTAACACACTGATTAAACTATATTTGATGGAATATGACGGTTTTTATCAGTCAAAAAACTTACAAATTACTTACATACTTGTGAGACATATCTCACAAAGGAACTGGCAATTTTAATCCTCTCAACTAATTTAGTTTGCTTGCCAATAAAGACTCAGAACCAACCAAGCCGTAAATCGCCGCATAAAGGAGCAATAATCGACAATCTCTTTTATCCCACTACCGTTAAAATTATAAAAATGGACATTTTGACACAGAATTATGAACAGCCTCTAAGCGACGCCAAGTTCCATATACTTTGGTTAGTATCAACCACTAGAACCAAGCAACTCAAAAGTATCATTGCGCATTGTTATCAATGCATAAGCGGGTTGATATTACAATCTTGATGAGCTGTGAACTGGGTGATTGGACGGATTTGCAATTCAATATTTATAAGATGCCTAGATACAAGCTGCAGCTTCAAAAGACAAAAAAGAAAAGGGCGTACTGTGTACGCCCCATTTATTCTCTGTAAGCCATCCTGCTTATTTGTGCTCCCTGCACCATCCATGCGTTTACGTGCATCCTACAGCATCCCTGTATCCCTAATCCTCCCTGTGTTATGGCTTAACCATAACACTCAATCCTTTGACCCGGAAATCCTATTCCGGCACCAGTCACATCCTATGACTCATTCCATAATGCATCCTGCTCAATGCCTTCCATAGACGAGTACAAGCTGTTCACCCTTATACTTATCCCTTAACTCGATACATCCTGCACCGAGTACATGTTTAATCCTTAAGCTTGTCCTTTATCATCCTGAAACCTGTCGTCCTAACAAGTATTATATCCTGTATCATCCTTGACAAAGCTATCCTGCTTTTCCTTAGCCTATCCTTGGTTTATGACAGTTTTCCTACCGCCAGAGGTTCAAATCCAAGAACCTAAATTAGTTGCTTCTTGCGTCCGTTTCGCCCGTATTGCAATCCGTGCTATCCATGTGTTTTGGCGACAAATAAATTCTACGTGAATTCTGTCTTTGTTGTTCCCCCATAAGAACAACAACCCAGGAAAATCTCATTCAACCAGCAAGATGGAATTTGTAACAAATTGAAATTAAACAACTTTTAAAGCTGCAGATTATAAAACAATCAACAAGAAAACATATTGTCTTACAGGCTTTGTAAGCGATCTCTCACACGCTTGTCAGCTTCTTACCGGAATATCAGATTCAATACTTTACTTTTCCCAAAAGAATTTGGACAAACATCACCCAATCCCCCATCAAGCTGTACAAAGGATATTGAAAGGTCGCAGGTCGATTATGCTCAAAGACAAAATGACCAACCCAAGCAAATCCATACCCCACTAGCGGGATCAGCATCAACAACCACCATACGGCAGTGATAAATGCAGCCCCTAATAATAACAATACCAGAATACTTCCAATAAAATGTAGCCGCCGACAACGACTGTCTTGATGCTGGGAGAGATAGAAAGGATAAAACTCAGCGAAAGAGCGATAACGTTCATTCATCTTGTTGGCCTGTATAAAAAAGTAATTGCCCAGCCACACTACCAATAGTCAATTCACCCAAGAAAACAAAATCATGTTGTTTAAATAAATGCATATGAGCTTCCTGCGAGGTGAATACCCCAATACCTTCAAGATTTGGCTGCTCATCGCACCAACTCACTACCGCTTGAACAAGTTGATGGCCCAGCCCTTTACCTTGCTCGTTTGGCGCTAAAGCAATAAATTGCAAAATCCCACAACGCTGGCTGGGTAACAGTTCCAAAATAATCGATTCCTTTTTCATCATAGCTTGGGTCGATTGCCACCCCGTACCCAGCAACATTTTGAGCCGCCAGTGCCAATAGCGACCTTCTCCGAGTGGCACTTCTTGGGTGACAACGCAAGCAACCCCCACTAAATGAGCACCATCGAAGAGTCCGATTAAGGCCTGCTTTTGTTGCCATAGAGTATTGAGTTCTTCGCGAATTGCGGCGCGTAATTTTTGTTCGTAGGCAAATTTATCTGCGGTGGATAACGCATTAATAAAAAAGGGATCATCGTGATACGCATTGTAGATAATTGAAGCGGCCAAGCGTAAATCTTCTGCGGTGAGATAAACGGCACGATACTCATCCAAGGTTTTATTGTCCATTGTTAGAATTCCTTGATTTAGATCACACTCTTATGAGTCTTTATCAATGTATCAAGGAAACCAAAAAGTGCAAATTTTAATCATTGATTGCATTTCCTAAAGAGATGCATAACCTAGATAAAAAGCTAACCAAGGGAGAGATCGAATGGATACTACACCAATTGATTTAAGCCATCTATTTGAACAACTGGGATTAGAGAACCAACCCAATGCTATTGCGCAATTTATTGCGACTCACAAGCTTGCAGCACAAATACACTTAACTGAAGCGTCTTTTTGGACACAAGCGCAAAAGAGTTTTCTCGTCGAAGCCTTAGAGGCTGATGCACAATGGACCGAACTGATTGAGCAGCTTGATGCTCAGTTAAGAAAGCCCTAATTTTTAGGGCTTTCAAGTGTATTTTGGGGCAGTTGGGGTTAAATCTTTTGATACGCAGTGTCGCCCCAACCTACTAAAACATGGTTACTCAACACTACAGGCGTACATTCATCCTTAGTGGTTTTACCGTCACTGTGGGAGTGCTGAGTGCGATAAAAGAGGACCAACACTTCTTTATCTGCTTGTCCTGCGCTTTGTTGTAAATAGGACTCGCTAAAGTCTGCAGCTCCCATTAGCGTCATCACTTGGTCTTTGCTCATGCCAAGGCTGAGCTTAGTCAGATTAGTGCGGTTTTTATCCTGTGTTTTTTCCCAAGATTCGCTACTATCCCACTTAGATTCACCATCGCCGACATTGACCACACAACCGCTAAGACCTAAGCTTGCTAACCCTAAAAACGTGACCGCGATGAGTTTGCGATTAATATTTGCGTTCATATTATGACTTCCTGTGTACTTGTTATAAAAATTGTTAAAAAGCAAAATCAATGCCAAACAGCAATGTATTGATTTATAAGAACTAAAATAACCACATCACAGTAAGTTAGTGAAAAACACGATATACATTAAGGAATTTCACTTATTATGAGTCCCATTGACCAAGTGTTAGCTGCAGCGTGCGCACTCGAAGCCAGCGGTAAAACCCCAAGCCTTGCCCTGATAAAAAGCCGCGTCGGTAACAAAATCCCCATGCCGCTGTTAATCCAAGGATTACAGCAGTTTAAATCGATACCCAAAGCCGAGCGGGAGCGTTTAGCTGCCCAATCACAGCCCGTGGTTGAAGAGACACATACCGCCGAAGCTTCACCACTCACAGTCGCCACACTGGCGCAACAGTTAGCCCAGTTGCAACAAGGCATTGAACAGGCCCTCGCGTTAAAAAACAACGAGATCATGCAACTCAGAAATGAACTTATCGAGCTGAAACAACATGTCAGTCAACTCGAATCCCAAGGAAAATCCGCTTAATGTTTGTCACCGAATTGCGCTTTGAATGCTTTGCCGATACCACTATCAGTGCGGCAGAACGTGCCATAAATCAATTGCTCGAAGCCTACCGCGCTAATGGCCAAATCCTCGGCCGCGAATTTGCCGTAGCCTTTAATGAGGGCGAATTTCGAGTACGCCTACTCACGCCGGAAAAAAACAGTTTGGCCCATCGTTACCACAGCCCTTGGGTGAAAAAAGCGCTGGCGGAATTAACCGAGGCTAAACTACTGGCGCCACGTGAAAAGTTTATCGGTCAGGATATTAATTCTGAGGTCAGTAACACTGAGCCACCCAGCTGGCAGTTGCTCTACACCAGCTATGTGCATATGTGTTCCCCCCTGCGTAGTGGTGATAACTTATTGCCTATTCCGCTGTATCAAATCCCTGCGACCTTTAATGGCGATCATAAGCGAGTTATCCGCTGGCAAACCGAGTGGCAAGCCTGTGATGAGTTACAAATGGCGGCCGCCACTAAGGCAGAATTTGCAGCGCTAGAAGAATTATCTAGCCCAAACAGTGATTTATTTAGACGAGGTTGGGACTTACGCGGCCGAATCGAATACCTTACTAAAATTCCCACTTACTATTATTTGTATCGCGTCGGAGGGCAGGATCTGCAATCTGAGCTGGCACGCCCCTGCCCGCGTTGTGGCAGCCACGACTGGAAACTCGATGAACCGCTATTAGATATGTTCCACTTTCGCTGCGAACCTTGCCGCATAGTGTCTAACTTGTCTTGGGATCATCAATAGCCTTGCCTTATTGAAGCGTAAACTCGACAGGCTAGATATGCATGTCGAGTTTACTATGTTTAGGCCTTGCTGCATTTCAACGCGCTTAACGCTTACCAATCAGGTTGTGCCACATACGTTTAAAGCTGGCAAAAATCCCAGGATGCTCGAGCGCTGGCATAGGCAATTCTTCATGTTTCACGGGTGGCGCGATACGTGGCGATAACGCCTCAATAAACGCCGCTAAACTCGGCGCCAATTGGGTAGAGGGAAGCTCGCCGGGGATTTCCACCCATACACTACCATCGGCATTATCCACCGTTAGCATCTTATCGCCCTCATCAAGCAAACCAATAAACCAGGTGGGCGGTTGCTTAAGTTTTTGCTTCATCATTAAGTGACCGATGATATTTTGCTGCAACGCGTCAAAATCCGCCTCGTTCCATACCTGTAGTAATTCTCCTGTGCCCCATGGTGAATCAAATAGCACGGGCGCCGCAAAATACTCACCATAGAAGTAATTGATATCAGACCATAATTTAAGTTCAAGTGCATGCTCAACATTCGCAAAGCTGCCTACTTGTTCACGTTTAACAGGTAACCAGCTCACCGCATCATCGGATGATTCATCAAACTCTCCTTGAATGCACAAAGATGGCTCACCTCGCGGGTAATATCGCGGTAATTCGCCTAAAGTTGATAGGTAAGACTGATGATAGTTTTGCAAAAATTTATCGAGAGCAGGCAGACAAGACACTTAAGCACAATCCAATTTCGGGTATAATGTGCGCCTATTTTGACATGGAAACAGTATTGATGACACAGAATCACGATCCCTATAGTGATGCAAAAGAACTTGCGAGCTTAACTTTAGGTAAAGCTACTGATTACCAAGCCGAGTATGATGCATCGCTGCTGCAAGGGGTTCCTCGCTCACTTAACCGTAACGCTATCAACCTGACTGCGGAGAGTTTACCTTTCCACGGAGCCGATATCTGGACGGCCTATGAGCTGTCTTGGCTAAATGCCAAGGGTAAACCTATGGTGGCTATCGCCGACATTCAGCTAAGTCATGCAAGCCAAAATCTGATCGAGTCAAAATCCTTCAAACTGTATTTAAACAGTTTTAATCAAACCAAATTCGACAATCTCGATGCGGTGCAAAAAACCTTAGTTAAAGATCTAAGTGAATGTGCCCAAGGCGATGTTAACGTTAAGATTATTGAGCCTAAAAGTTTTGGAATTCAACGTGTCGTCGAACTGCCAGGCACTTGCATTGACGATCTGGATATTGAAGTCAGTGATTATGATTTTAATCCTGATTATCTTGAAAACAGCACAGATGAAAAACAGATTGTCGCAGAGACACTCAATTCTAATCTATTGAAATCAAACTGCTTAATTACCTCTCAACCCGATTGGGGCAGTGTGATGATCCGTTATCAAGGGCCAAAAATCGATCGCGAAAAATTACTGCGCTATTTGATTTCGTTCCGCCAACATAATGAGTTTCACGAACAGTGTGTCGAGCGAATTTTTGTCGACCTAAAACATTACTGTCACTGTGCTAAGTTAACTGTATACGCCCGCTACACCCGTCGTGGCGGCTTAGACATTAACCCCTACCGCAGTGACTTTGAGCATCCGGGTGAAAGCCACAGGTTAGCCAGACAGTAATAGATACCTTCTTACAACAATAAGATAAGCACGCAAAAAGCGCTGATTCACTCGCTACGAGCCTGAACCAGCGCTTTTTCATTTGTTGTCATGGTACTGGCACTAAGTAATAAGCTTCGTAACCATTGATGACTCGGGTTTTGGGTATATTTACTGCTCCACACCATATATAAATCAATTGGTCTTGTTTTTAGTGGCATAGGTAGTATTTGTAAGCCAAACATTTCAGCGTATTGACTGGCATAACGTAAAGGGGCGATACCTATCGCCTCACTTTTACCTACGGTTGCAAACATACTTAATAGAGAGGACTGTTCACTGTACATCCTGCGCCTTGGTAACACGCCTTCAGTAAACAAATCCCCCGCCGTCAAATTAAAACGCCGCAAATTTAAAAATACGTGTTTCTCCTCAAAATACTGTTGATGAGTAATGGCTCCATGAATACGAGGATGCTGCTTACTGGCAATACAGACTAAACTTTCAGTAAAGAGTAATTTGCTTGAGAGCAAAGTTTGCTGAGCGGGTTTAATATCGATCGCCACCGCAACCTGCTCAAGCAAGATATCACGATATAACTCAGCCTCCTGTGGCGGCGACTCACGAAAAATCACTTCGATATCCGCATCCAACAATAAAGCTTGCACACCTGCTTGCAGCGTTTCAATAACCGACTCATTGGCATATACATAAAAGCGCCGCTGGCTTGAGCGGGGATCAAAATGCTCAAACCCAAGTAATACGGTTTCGATATCGGCCATGGGTTGCTCAAACTTGCGATACATCTCTCGAGCTACTGCGGTTGGTTCAATTCCACGCCCAACCCGAGTAAACAGCGACTCTCCTACCCATGATCTCAATCGGCCAATGGCATTACTCACGGAAGACTGAGTTAAATCTAACTCCTGCGCCGCTTGGGTAAACGAACGTGTACGATAAACCACCATAAACACACGTAATAAGTTTAAATCTAACGGCTTTTGTGTCGGCATAGGGGAAACACTCATTCACAAGATGAATATTACAACCTAAGCTAACTCGAGTTATCTAAATATACAAGCTGGCTATACTCAAACCATCAACGACACAATCCCACTTATCGGTAGGTAAAATGATGCAAAAATCTTTGATGACAATCAGTATTATCGCTAGCTTCTCCTTAAGCGCAGTCGCCGCTGAACACGAGCATGAACACATCAGCCTGCACTATCAAGGCAAGCCTGCTACCAAACAAACCATAGAGGTAAACAAGGCCACAGCAGCCACCCTTAACTTTGCCGATAAAAAAGCCTTTGAAGCGTTTTCGAAGAATCTTATCGCCGAACTCGATGAACCTACGGCAGCGATTTTACGGGCCGATTTCAGCTTTATTGGCGATAAAACTCCTGACACAGTTAACCCGTCACTGTATCGTCAGGCCCAGTTGAATATGGTGTCTAACGGCTTATACAAGGTCACCGACGGCATCTATCAAGTGCGCGGCACCGACTTAGCCAACTTAACCCTTATCCGCGGTAAAACAGGCTGGATCCTGTATGACGTGCTACTCACCAAAGAATCGGCAAAGTTGTCATTGGAATTTGCGCTTAAACATTTACCAGAGGGCAATGATTTACCTGTGGTCGCGATGATTTATTCCCACAGCCATGGAGATCATTTTGGCGGTTCCCGCGCCATTAAAGACATGTTTCCAAACGTCAAAGTCTATGGTTCCCATAACATCACCAAAGAAATTGTTGACGAAAACGTCCTCGCAGGAAATGCCATGAGTCGCCGCGCCGCCTATCAATACGGCGCCACATTAGAGCGCAATGAACAAGGCATTGTCGATGCCGCACTTGCCAAAGGCTTATCCAAAGGCGAAGTCACCTATGTAAAACCCGATATCACCCTTAACAGCAAAGATAAATGGGAAACGCTAACTATCGATGGTATCGAAATGGTGTTTATGGATGCCTCGGGCACCGAAGCTGCGTCGGAAATGGCCACCTATATTCCCTCAATGAAGGCCCTATGGACGGCTGAACTCACCTACCATGGCATGCACAACATTTACACCTTACGTGGGGCAAAAGTACGGGATGCCATCAAATGGTCTAAAGATATCAATGCGTTGCTAACACGCTTTGGTGATGATGCGCAGGTACTGTTTGAAGCACACTCCGCGCCCGTGTTTGGTAATACGGATGTCAACGCCTACTTAAGAATGCAAAGGGATAACTATGGCCTAGTCCATAATCAAACCCTGCGATTAGCCAATAATGGGGTGGGTATTCAAGATATTGGCGATGCGATTCAAACCACTATCCCTCAAGCCGTGCGCGATACTTGGTATACCAATGGTTATCACGGCACCTATAGCCACAATGCTAAAGCCGTGTACAACATGTATTTAGGCTATTTTGATATGAATCCGGCCAACTTAAACCCACTACCCACAAAGGATGAATCCGCCAAATTTGTTGAGTATATGGGCGGCGCTAACGCCGTGCTTAAACATGCCAAAACCGACTATGCCAAAGGCGAATACCGTTTTGTAGCCACCGCACTCAATAAAGTCGTGATGGCAGAACCTAATAACACTGAAGCCAGACAATTACTTGCCGATACCTATGAACAACTGGGTTATCAAGCCGAAGGCGCTGGCTGGCGCAATATTTATCTGACGGGTGCCCAAGAGTTACGCACAGGAGTCCAGCCCGGTGCACCTAAATCAGCCTCAGCTGATATTTTAGGTGAAATGGATATCTCAACCCTGTTTGACTTTCTCGCCGTCAAAGTCGATAGCATCAAGGCCGCTGAGCTTGGGCTGTTAAGGCTTAATGTGATTAATCCTGACACTAAAGAAACGCTCTATGTAGAGCTAAGCAATGGTAATTTAAGCAATATTCAAGTTGATAAACCGATGGAGGCTGATACCAATCTTTATATTGATAAGCGTTATATTACCGGCATTTTACTCGGTAAAACGACCCTTAAAGACTTGCTGGCTAACGGCAGTGCCAAACTGGAAGGCGATAAAACCGCTTTCGGTAAAATTATGTCGACCTTAGTCCAGTTCGATGCCAACTTTGAAATTGTCCCACTACCGCCGATTACCAAGTAGATAATTCAACGCCCTGAATATTCAGGGCGTTTTTATAGGATGAAGGCGTGACGTTCACACTGGTTAGTTGGCAGTGCTTGTCGCTGGGGATGTGGTTTTACACTCCAACAATAACTGCTGAAAATGCGTGCCTAAATCCTGCTGAGCAAATTGCTCACTCGCCAGTGCCATTTGTTTAAGGCTTTGCATTGCTTGATCTAATCCTTGCTGCTCAATAAGGTTTTTCGCATAGGCCGCGGCATCGGCGCCCTTTTGCAGCAAGCTTGCCACTTGATCAAAACTCACCTCTTGTTCCATTAGCTTCTGTAGGTCGCCGAGTAATTCTGTCACCTTGGCCGACTCCACTAAGGCGCCTTCGACATTGACTAACTTACCTAAGGGATCTTGCGTCAGTTTCTCTGTCACGCAGGCCGACACTGTGCCCGCCGCCGCACTTTGAGCCACAACATCGAGTCCGCGGCTGCGAATTTGCTCAACCACTTGCTGTAGTTGCGGATCTTGAGCAAGCCATGCCTGCTCTAATTGCTGTTTTTCATCGCCACCAAAGTAGCCACAGCCACCGAGCAGTAGCAAAGTGCTAGTCGATAAAAGGCATTTGAATTTCATCATTAACAACCTTATCAGTGAGTTCTCTTGCATGACTATAGCGAGCGAGGTTTAATCTAAAATGAATAATCAAGGAAGGAATAACAAACTCAGCTAAAAAACCGTAATCTAAATTCAAAGTGACTCATTGCAAGCAAAAGCCTTATCGCCACTGAGTACATTAGACGACTGAGCATGCCGCCAGTAATCCGGTAATACTGGTTAGCTGCATGGAAATCGCCACATTCCCCAAGCTATGACTATGCATTAAGCTCAAACCAAAACGATATTCATCATTAAGTCGACCAAAGAACCCCTGCCAATGCTGTACACCAGAGCTTGTTGCATCGAGTGCTGTTCTAGGTTCAATCAACAGCTTAATATTGGAATAAAGCTGAATATGCGAGGGGAGTTGAAGATAAGAACGGTGCTTAGCTTGGCTCGGTAAAGCAACGTTATGCCTCTGATTAAGCTCAACCCAGTGACGGGGTTCGGCAGCTTGCAGCGCGCCATCATCAACCGCCAGTAAACTGTTTGGTGCTAAGTCAAAGGCAAAGGATTTCAGCGACTGTGCTAAGCCCAAACCCGTTGCCTTGATGTAGGATTCCTTAAGAGCCCAAAGGTCAAAAAAGCGCTGCCGCTGCGCATCTTCACCTTCAAGGGCTAATAAGCTTTCGGCTTCAATCGGGGAAAAATAATGATTCAGGATCGGGTAAATATTAGTGCTGGCGCGGGAGCGCTCGATATCCACCCCCAAGCCTAAACGGGGCTGCGCAGTGTTAGCGGCGGCTCCCTTGCCATCATCTTGCGCTAAGGCAATCAATAACCAGTCGCCACTGTGGCTTAAGTTAAACTCCATGCCAGTACACAGAAACTGCTCATGGCTGAGGCCGGGTTTGCCCTTTTCACCGTATTCAAAACACCAGTCCTGCGGCGCAATCTGTCGTTGGGAGGAGTAAGCTGAGGATTCACCGCGAGATCGCAGCCCTTGGGATAAGACGCAACGCAGTGCCGCTCGCACCAATAAGCCATTCATTTGTGCCTTGGGTGCCCGGTAACGCGCCACTTTAGCGCGCTCGTCCTCACTCAAGAGCGCCATACAGGCATTCGTGCTAACCGCATCCATTTCGGTTAATGGTATAAAAAAAATCTCAATATTCACTAAGTTATCTCAATAACACCTGAGTTTAACGGCAGCCCTATTCTACTCAGTTCTGCTCGGCTGACGAACAATATCTGAACCTTACCAATAACCAACTGAATTTTAAAAACTATTTTTGATGAAATCGCATTTAGCTGCTTTGTTCGAAAACAATTTGATCATTAAAAAACCATTTCAAGTCCCATATGATTGTATCGAGCAAAAACCTAGGGTAATCTGCATCACCACTGTGTACTGTAAAACACCCAAAAACACGGGTTTTAAGCCTCTTTTAAGCATGAGTGTTGACTCAGTTAAAATGGCAATATCATGCAGTCCCGATAGATTATGTGGGGTGAAAATAATAATGATGGGACCGCACTAACAAGTATGAGTTTTCCAAAAGTCGACACTCAAGTTTCTGATAATGCTCGTATAAAGAAATTGAGCACAGAGAAAAAGTCTCGCCATAACGCGGCAAGGCACCGTAATGCCACCACCACGCCGGAAATGCGCCACTTTATTCAGCAATCTGAATTGAGTGTGAGTCAGCTCGCCAAAATTTTAAATATTACCGAAGCCACAGTGCGTAAATGGCGTAAGCGCGAGTCAGTGAACGACAGCCCGAATACCCCACATCACCTCAATACCACCCTCACCCCAATTGAAGAATATGTGGTGGTGGGACTGAGGTATCAGCTAAAACTGCCGCTCGATAGGCTACTTAAAGCGACGCAAACCTTTATCAACCCTAATGTGTCCCGCTCGGGGTTAGCCCGCTGCCTTAAGCGTTACGGGGTATCGCGCCTCGATGAGTTTGATCAAGAACTTGTCCCTAAACAGTATTTTAATCAATTACCGATTGCCCAAGGCAGCGACGTACAAACCTATACGGTTAACTCCGAAACCTTAGCAAAAGCACTCGCTCTGCCAAGCACAGATGGCGACACCGTAGTGCAAGTGGTGTCATTAACGCTGCCACCGCAATTAACCGAAGCCGAGCCTAAATCAGTGCTCCTTGGTATAGATAGCAAGACAGATTGGATTTATATCGATATTTATCAAGACAGTAACACCCAAGCGGCCAATCGCTACATCGCCTATGTGCTGAAGGATGGGCCGTTTCATCTGCGTAAATTGCTGGTACGCAACTACCACACTTTTTTAGCCCGCTTTCCCGGCGTACAAACCCCAAAAGCCATCGCTAAATCCCTTAATAAGGCAACAGCCAAACGCTTTGCCAGTGGAGACTCGTTATGAGCCATACCCCTTCACAGCCTCAATTATCAACCGATGAAAAAGCCGATAAGAGACTGAATAAACGCTTAAAAGATATGCCGATTGCCATCGTTGGCATGGCGAGTATCTTTGCTAACTCCCGCTATTTAAATAAGTTTTGGGATTTAATTTGCGACAAGATTGATGCCATCACCGACGTGCCCGAATCCCACTGGTCGATTGATGACTATTACGATGCAGATAAATCCAAGGCCGATAAGAGCTACTGCAAACGCGGTGGCTTTATGCCTGAGGTCGACTTCAATCCGATGGAGTTTGGTCTGCCGCCTAATATTTTGGAACTCACCGACAGCTCACAATTACTCTCACTGGTCGTCGCCAAGGAAGTCTTGCAGGATGCCAATCTGCCAGACGATTACGACCGTGACCGCATCGGCATCACCCTAGGAATCGGTGGTGGTCAAAAGCTAAGCCATAGCCTCAATGCGCGCCTGCAATATCCAGTGCTGAAAAAAGTATTTAAAAGCAGTGGCCTGAGCGATGAAGATAGCGAGCTGCTGATCAAAAAATTCCAAGATCAATATGTCCATTGGGAAGAAAACTCCTTCCCCGGCTCCCTTGGCAACGTGATTGCCGGACGCATCGCCAACCGTTTCGATTTAGGTGGAATGAACTGCGTCGTCGATGCCGCCTGTGCAGGTTCGCTTGCCGCCATGCGTATGGCGCTGACCGAACTGACCGAAGGTCGCAGCGACATGATGATCACCGGCGGTGTCTGTACCGACAACTCGCCCTACATGTATATGAGTTTCTCAAAGACGCCCGCCTTTACGACCAATGAGCAAATCCAACCCTTCGATATCGACTCTAAGGGCATGATGATTGGCGAAGGCATCAGTATGGTCGCCTTAAAACGCCTCGACGATGCCGAGCGCGATGGCGACCGTATCTATGCGGTAATCAAAGGCGTGGGCGCTTCATCGGACGGTAAATTTAAGAGCATTTATGCGCCGCGCCCCGAAGGCCAAGCCAAGGCATTAGAGCGCGCATATGATGACGCAGGCTTTGCGCCGCACACCGTTGGCTTGATTGAGGCCCACGGCACAGGCACAGCCGCAGGCGATGTGGCCGAATTCAATGGCTTGACCTCGGTATTTTCTAAGGATAATGAGCAGTTACAGCATATTGCCTTAGGCTCAGTTAAATCTCAGGTGGGTCATACTAAGTCCACTGCGGGCACAGCGGGTGTGATTAAGGCAGCATTAGCACTACACCATAAAGTCTTGCCGCCTACGATAAACGTCAGTCAGCCTAACCCTAAATTAAACATTGCTCGCTCACCCTTTTATCTCAATACCGAGGCGCGCCCTTGGATCCAACGCAGTGATGATACGCCGCGACGCGCAGGGATCAGCTCCTTCGGTTTTGGGGGCACAAACTTCCATTTAGTGCTCGAAGAATATCACCCCGAGCACGCGCGAGATGACGCCTATCGCCAGCGCAGCGTGGCGCAAAGCTGGCTGTTTGCCGCCGCCGACAAAACCGCACTGCTGGGCGAGTTAAAAAACGCGCTACAGCAAGCAACTGCGGCTAAGGCAGAGCTTTCTGATGCCCATTTTGTTGCCTTTGCAAAAACCTACGCCCTGCGTGAACTAGCACCGCAATCGGCCCGGCTTGGTTTTATCGCCAAGGACTATGCCCAGTTACAGACTCTGTTAACGCAAGCGATAGCGCAGCTAGAATCCAATAGCGCCGAGAACTGGCAACTGCCCTCTGGGATAAGTTTCCGCGCCCAGGCTCTGGTCAAGGATAACCACAAGGTCGCGGCCTTATTTGCCGGCCAAGGCTCACAGTACCTGAATATGGGACTGGAAATTGCCAACAACTTCCCCGAGCTTCGTCGCCATATTCACGCCAGTGATAAAGTGTTTAGCGACCGTGGTCAGGCGACGCTTTCAAGCGTGCTGTACCCAATCCCGGCCTTCGATGATGAATCGAGAAAAGCGCAGGAAAGTGCGTTAACAAATACTCTGTATGCCCAAAGCGCCATCGGCGCGATCTCTATGGCGCAGTACACCCTGTTGACTCAGGCGGGTTTCGCCCCGGATATGCTCGCAGGCCATAGCTTTGGTGAGCTTTCGGCCCTGTGCGCCGCAGGCGTTATCTCAATGGATGACTACATCAAGCTTGCCTTTGAACGTGGACAGGCAATGGCGCAGTCACCTCAGGATGCCGACTCCAGTCGTGATGCTGGCGTTATGTATGCCGTTATTCTTAAGCAAAAACAAGATATTGAGGCTATCAACGATTGCCTTGCGCAGTTTGACGACGTCAAGATTGCCAACTACAACTCCCCCACTCAGTTGGTAATTGCAGGCGCTACCGCTGCCACACAACAGGCCGCTAAGGCCATTGGCGAGTTAGGCTTTAAGGCGATAGTCCTGCCCGTTTCCGGTGCCTTCCACACGCCATTGGTTGCCCATGCGCAAAAGCCCTTTAGCGAAGCCATTGATAAGGCTCAGTTCAACACGCCAAAGATTGCCCTGTATGCCAATGGCACTGGTCAACTACACCCTACCGATGCCAACGCCATCAAAGCGGCCTTTAAAGATCATATGTTGCAATCGGTGCACTTTAGCGAGCAGCTAGAGGCTATGTATGCCGCAGGCGCACGGGTGTTTGTCGAGTTCGGCCCGAAAAACATTCTGCAAAAGTTGGCAGAAAATACCTTAGCTGCGCAGTTAAACGAGCTTTGCCTTATCAGCATTAACCCGAATCCCAAGGGCGATAGTGACAGCCAACTGCGCAGCGCTGCGGTGCAACTGGCGGTTGCGGGGGTAACACTGGGGGAAATCGACCCTTATCAAGCCGAATTGATTGCGCCAGCAACGCCTTCAGCCATGAATATCAAGCTCAACGCGACCAACTACATCAGCCCAGCGACCCGCAACAAAATGGTCGATTCGCTGCAATCGGGCAAAATTACCAGCCAAGTGCAGTATGTGGATCGCCTCGTTGAGAAAGTGGTTGAAAAAGTCGTTGAAAAACCAGTGATTGTCGAAAAAATTCTAGAAAAGGTTGTCGAAGTGGAAAAGCCCGTGGCACAAAATAGCAATAATATTCAACAGCAAACGCCTGCACAGCCAACCAGCTTTACCACTGGACAGGCGAATCAAGATGCCCTGAGCGCCTTTTTTGCCGCCCAAACCCAGGCCGCGCAATTACATCAACAATTTTTAGCGATCCCGCAGCAATACGGCGATACCGTCAGTGCCCTGATGGCAGAGCAAGCCAAAATGGCAAGCCTTGGCATCGCCATTCCAGAGAGCCTGCAACGCTCGATGGAGCTGTTCCACCAGCATCAGGCACAAACCCTAAAGAGCCATGCTGAATTTATGCAATTGCAGACCAGCAGCAGCCAAGCGGCATTAGCCCTACTCGGCCAAATGCCAGCGCCTCAGGTTCAAGCCCCCATTCAAGCAGCACCTGTGGAGGTTGCACCAGTGGCAGTTACAGCGGCAAAGCCTGTCGTTCCAGCGCAGGCGCCCGTGGTTCAAGCCTTAGTCGCAGAGCCAAAAGTGACTGCTGTGCCTGTGAGCGAGCCCAAAGTTCAGCAACCCCAAGTTGCCCAGCCACAATTAGCGCAACCACAAGTGCAAACTGTGGCGGCAGCAACTCGCGCGCTTTCCGAGAAGTCAGTCGTGCAGCAAATCGAGACCGCCATGCTGGCAGTGGTAGCCGATAAAACGGGTTATCCCGTTGAAATGCTGGAACTTGGCATGGATATGGAAGCCGACCTTGGGATCGATTCTATTAAGCGGGTGGAAATTCTAGGCACGGTACAAGACCAACTGCCAAACCTGCCAGAACTGAGCCCAGAAGATCTCGCCGAGTGTCGCACCCTAGGGGAAATCGTTGCACTATTTAGCCAAGCGGCTCCTGTAACCGCTGCGGCCACAGTTAGCCATGCGACACAAAATGCAGTACTCGCAAGTGCAGTAGCAGCAAGTGCGGCGGTTTCTCATGATGAAATTGAGCGTACTATGATGGCGGTCGTGGCCGATAAAACCGGCTATCCCGTTGAAATGCTGGAACTCAGTATGGATATGGAAGCTGACCTTGGTATCGATTCTATTAAGCGTGTGGAAATTCTAGGCACAGTGCAGGATCAATTGCCACATCTGCCAGAACTCAGCCCTGAGGATCTCGCCGAGTGCCGTACCCTAGGGGAAATTGTGGCGCTATTTAGCCAAGCGGCTCCTGTAGTGGCGCTCTTTAGCCAAGCGGCTCCTGTAGTATCGACAGCCGTAACAGCTGCGGCCACAGTCAGCCATGCGACACAAAGTGCAGTTGCTGCAAGTGCGGCGGTTTCTAATGATGAAATTGAACGCACTATGATGGCGGTCGTAGCCGACAAGACCGGCTATCCCGCGGAAATGCTGGAACTCAGTATGGATATGGAAGCTGACCTTGGTATCGATTCCATCAAGCGCGTGGAAATTTTAGGCACAGTGCAGGACGAGTTACCCAACCTGCCAGAACTCAGCCCAGAAGATCTTGCCGAGTGTCGCACCCTAGGGGAAATTGTGGCGCTCTTTAGCCAAGCAGTTCCTGTCGCATCGGCAGCCGTAGCAGTAAGCACTCATGCAATTCCCCATTCACAAAGTACAGTTGCTGCAAGTGCGGCGCTATCTAATGGCGAGATTGAACGCACTATGATGGCGGTCGTGGCCGATAAAACCGGCTATCCCGTTGAAATGCTGGAACTCAGTATGGATATGGAAGCTGACCTTGGTATCGATTCCATCAAGCGCGTGGAAATTCTAGGCACAGTACAAGATCAACTGCCAAACCTGCCAGAACTGAGCCCAGAGGATTTAGCCGAATGTCGCACCTTGGGTGAGATTGTCGCCCTCTATGCGGGTTCGCAACCATCAAGTGAGGCGCCACAGCAAAATCATGCTGCGACAATTCAAGAGATTCAAGAGGCAACTGCAGAAACCGTCGAGGAAACTATCGACCTGCCGCCCCATAGTGAGGTGATGCTAAAAAAGTTGACAGCGGCGGCTGAGTTAGCGCGCATCATAGCAACTAGCGATGTTCAACTGACGGCAAACAGTTACGTCGTTATTGGCGACGATGGCCACAACGCGGGGGTGATTGCCGAAAAGCTTCACGCCCAAGGCGTTAAGGTCGCGGTTGTACGCTCACCGAAAACGGTTGTGGCCAGTGCATCGCCACTCGATAGCCATATTGCCAGCTTCACGCTAGAGGCGATTGATGATGAAAGCATTTGTGCGGTCATCAATCAGATTGAAGCACTTGGCCAAATCGCCGGTTTTATTCATCTGCAGCCACAGCATAAGTCCGTTGCCGATCAAGGTGCAGGCTTAGTGCTGGCAGACGAAGCTAAAGCTTCGGTCGAGCAAGCCTTCTTGTTCGCCAAGCACCTGCAACCGCTGTTAACTGAACGTGACTATTGCCGCTTTGTCACAGTTAGCCGTATCGACGGTGGCTTTGGCTATATTGGCATGGACGAGTCGGCAGGCGCCCTCATCAGTCAGAGTGAACTCAACCAAGCAGCGCTCTTTGGACTCACTAAAACCTTAAATCACGAGTGGCCAGGAGTGGTCTGCCGCGCGCTGGATATCGCACCGAACTTGGATGCTAAAACGGTCGCTAATGCGGTAGTGCAGGAATACTACCTCCAAGATGCGCCAGTCGAAGTCGGTATTGATAGCGAGCTTGAGCGCACGACCTTAGTTGCAGGCAATGCCGTGCTTCGCCGCAGTGGCGCCTCTCTCTCGTCAGCGGACAAAATCCTTGTCACAGGCGGCGCTAAGGGCGTCACCTTCGAGTGCGCCTTAAGTTTAGCGAAACGCTGCAAGGCACATTTTATCCTCGCGGGTCGCAGCGCCCATCAGGGAATCCCCGCTTGGGCTCAGGGTAAAAATCGCAACGAGCTGAAAGCCGCTGCCATCGCACATCTACAAAGCCTGGGTGATAAACCCACACCCAAACAAGTGGATGCCTTAGTTTGGCCAGTACAAAGCAGCCTTGAAATCAGCCATGCCTTGCAGGCCTTTGAAGCCGTGGGCGCCAGCGCCGAATACTTAAGCCTGGATGTTAACGATCCAGCAGCCATTGCCAGCACGATTGCGCCTATCAGCGCCCTATCGCCCATCACGGGGATTATCCACGGCGCGGGCGTACTTGCCGATAAACATATTCAAGACAAAACCTTAAGCGAATTTGAGCGCGTTTATGGCACTAAGGTGACCGGACTTAACAATCTGCTGTTGGCACTGGATCTTAGCCAGTTAACGCTTATCGCCCTGTTCTCTTCGGCGGCGGGTTTTTACGGCAATACCGGCCAGAGCGACTACGCCATGTCTAACGACATTCTCAATAAGGCCGCGCTGCAACTCGCGCAGCAATTACCACAAGCCAAGGTGATGAGCTTTGACTGGGGCCCTTGGGATGGTGGCATGGTCAATCCTGCGCTGAAGAAAATGTTTATCGACCGTGGAGTTTATGTCATTCCACTCAAAGCCGGTGCCGAGTTATTTGCCAGCCAATTATTGAGTGATACCGGGGCGCAGCTGTTGGTCGGAACCGATATGCAGGGCAATACCGCCAATGCCATTGAAGCTGCATCAGCAAAAAAGCCTAAAGCGGATCTAACCACGGCGTTAGATCCGCAGCCTATGGTCAAAACTGTGCCACAGAGTATTCGCGTCACACGCAGCCTCGATCCTAAACGCATGAGATTTATTGAAGATCATTGCATCAATGGTCATGCGGTGTTGCCGACGGTGTGCGCCATCGATTGGATGCGTGAGGCCGCCAAGGCCCATTTAGGTAAGGCGGTGAGTGTCAGCGATTATCGACTGCTCAAGGGGATCATCTTCGATGAGGCGCTGCTTGCACGCGATGCGCCTATTGAGCTCGAATTGATGTTCACGCCGCTTGCTGACGCTGCACAGCAATCGACTGAGGCGTTAGCAGCGCTGATTAGCTTTGAAGGTCGCCCGCAGTATCAGGCAGTGTTAGTGGCGCAGACGGATGATATGCCAGACGCACAGGGTTTGGAGGTTGGCGAGTTGCATTCTCTGATAGAGGAGATAACGCAGCAACCCGCTATCGCGAACCGCGAATCGCTCTACAGCGATGGCACACTATTCCATGGCCCAAGACTGCAAGGCATAAGCGAAGTACTCGCCTTTGATGACCAGCAGCTTATCGCTAAGGTAGCCCAGCCAGCGGTAGCATTAGTTGACTGCGGCGAGTTTGCGCCAAATCTTGAGGATAAGGGCACACAACCCTTTGCCGAAGATCTGTTATTGCAGGCCATGCTCGTGTGGGCGCGCCTTAAATATCAAGCGGCAAGCTTACCCAGTACCATTGGTGAGTTCGTATCCTATTCGCCCTTAGGTTTTGGCGAGAAGGCGGTATTAGTGCTGGATGTGCTCAAGCATTCGTCCCGTTCACTTGAAGCCAATATAGCGCTTTATCATCAAGATGGCCGATTAAGCTGCGAGATGAAACGAGCAAAAGTCACGATCAGTAAGACGCTTAACCAAGCATTTTTGGCCAATAAACCTCAACAACTGGCGCAAGTGCAGGCATCAATCCAAAACATGGCCGAGGTAAGTGTTAAGTGACACTCGACCCAAGCGCACATGCCGCATTAAGCAATGCGGCACTAAACAGTCAGCATCCCAATGCCAAGCCACTGCGAATAGCCGTATGGCTTGGTGATGGCTGGATGCAGAGTGTGCTTAGCCATACTCAAACCGATACCACTGCGCTGCAGCGCCTGCTGGCCTCTCGGGTGCAACTGAATGTCGCAGATAAGTCATTAACTGATGAACCGACAGATGGGCCAACCTTAGTTGGCTTACTCAACGAGCAACTCGCCCATATTGCGCAGAAACAGCTCGTTGAAATTCGCTTTGAATATCAACAGCAAGTTCGTAGTCTATATCTGCTCGATGGCCTGCTTGCCGCGCAGTTACATCTGCATGCCGAGTCTTATATTTCAGCATTAGTGCAAATCCAAGCTGAAACAGCCGAAGAAACAAATACAATCAATACAAATACAGTCGAGCGCTGCTTAAACAGCGCTTTTACCTTGGCGAAACGCGATTGTACTCAGGCGGTTAATGGCTACACGCAGGCAGGCAATCTTGCCAGTCAGTTGAATGTATTATCTCAAGCGGTTGAGGCATTAAGTCACCGCAGCCTCCAAGGCATTGCCCCAATGCTTGATGCTGCTGATGCAGCGCAACTGGCTGAACTACACACTGAACTGCGCGCTGAAAAGCCAGTAAAAACCGCGCAGAACGGCTATTGGTTTACCAAGCCCCATCAGGCAAGGGTGTTAAGCCTAAATCTCTTGGGGAATATCTTGAATAAGCCCTTGGGTAATCTCTTGAATAAGGCCCCTCAAGCTCAGACAGCCCAGAGCATTATCTTGACCCAAGGCACTCGGCTTATTGCTCAGCCGTTGCTTAATGCCAACAGACTGTTTATTCCCATCAGCGGCAACACGCTTGAGTCTTTAACGGCACAGTTATCGCAACTGATTGATTCATTAGATTTATCGGCATGCCTACCTGATACGAACTGGCTCAGCAGCCAAGGCAGTGATTGGTTTGAGCGCTATCAAGCAAAGGATGAATTAGCCTTAGTGCTGATGGCGGGCTCCCTTGAGGAGTTAATGCAAGAAGCCAAGGCGATGCGCGCTTATATTGAAAAGACGCAACAGACTCCTGCGCCAACGCCAGCCCAAACGCCAGTGTTAATGCCATCGGCCAATCTCGCCTTTAAAACTCCTTCGGGCAGTTATTTTACGCCAACGCCCCTCGGCGATACGGGCTTAACCTTTGTCTACCCCGGCGTTGGCACGGTTTACCCGAATATGTTCAGCGACTTACATGGCTATTTCCCTGAGCTTTATCGCGAGCTTGAACGCGAAGGGAATTTAGCCGCCATGTTGCAAGCCGAGGCGATTTACCAAGGCGCTGCTTATGCGAAAACCGCAATTAATGTAAGCGTAAAAGATGCAGCAGAGATGAGCTTAAGTCAGCTTGCGATTAGTGGTGTTGGCGCCAGTTACCTATTTAGTCGGCTGTTAACTCGAGTCTTTACTATTCAACCGCAACTGGCTCTGGGCTATTCCATGGGTGAAGCGGCCATGTGGGCAAGTTTAGATATCTGGCAAACGCCACATGCCCTGATTAACGCCACCCAAAACAGCGCCATCTTCAATCAGGAGATATCAGGCCCACTGCTTGCGGTGCGCCGCGATTGGCAGTTGAATGAAGATGCACCGCTAATATGGAATAGCTTTTTAGTGCGAGCCTCTCGCTCCGAAATTAATGCCCTGCTGAATGATTTTCCACGGGTATATCTAGCCATCGAACAGGGCGATACCTGTATTATCGCGGGCTGCGAAGCAAGCTGCTTACAACTCCTTAAAAGGCTGAATAAGCGTGGCATTGACAGCAATAAAGTCACCGCCATGCATACCCCGCCATCGCAGTCACAGCACAGTGCTATCCAAGGGTTTTATACCTTGGGCTTAAAGGCGAATGCCTGCGAGACTCAGGTGCGTTTCATTAGCGCAGCTCAGCAAAGTACAGTCAGCATCGATAGCCAAAGCATTGCCAAGAGTATTGCTGACACCTTTTGTGCGCCGCTGAATTTTACCGCGCTGATTAACGCCGCGTATCACCAAGGTGCGCGCTTATTTGTTGAAGTGGGCGCCGATCGGCAAACCAGCACACTTATCGATAAAATCGGCCGCCAACTAGAGTTGAGCGCCGATGGCGTTCAAACACAGGAACAACCGATATTAGCCATGGCATGTAATGCCAAGGGCAGCGATACGATCACCAGTTTACTCAAATGTTTAGCTCAACTTATCAGCCATAGAGTGCCACTCTCCCTTGTGCCGCTTATGCCTCAATCGGCAGCTCAGTCAGCCACTCCCGGTGCGGATAAGACTGCAGCGAAAACGATAGCACCACATTCAGCCAGTGCATTAGGCCATTATTCAAACGTATTCCAAGAAGGAGAACCCCTTTGAGCTCTCAAATGCATGCTCAGCCGACTCTGCAAGACAGCGCCGCAGTGCCAAACGACCAGCGCCAAAGCTCAAAGGCGATGCCAAAGATCGCCATCGTCGGCCTTGCCGTTCAGTATCCCGATGCCGACACACCTGAGCAGTTTTGGCAAAATCTGCTGGATAAAAAAGATTCACGCAGCCAAATTGATGCGGCCAAACTCAATACCAATCCTGTGGATTACCAAGGTGTTCAAGGCCAAGCAGACCGTTTTTATTGCGATAAGGGCGGCTATATCCGCAACTTTCATTTTGACCCACAGGGTTATCAGTTGCCGCCGACGGCCTTTGACGGGCTCGATGAAAGCTTTTTATGGGCATTAGATTGCAGTAAAAAGGCCCTGCTGGATGCGGGCGTAGATTTAACGGCGCCATTGCTTGAACGCACAGGGATAGTGATGGGCACGCTGTCGTTCCCGACCGCAAGCTCCAATGAGCTGTTTTTACCGATTTACCATCAAGCGGTTGAAAAGGCATTAAAAACCAAGCTTAATCAACCCGAATTTTCTCTAGAACCCTTCGCCAATGCGTCAATTGCGGACACACAACTGGCAGCCAATGGTGCCATTGCCCATACCGCGTCTAAATTGTTAAGCGATGCCCTCGGCCTTGGCGGTGCACAGCTCAGCCTCGATGCCGCCTGCGCCAGTTCTGTCTATGCCCTCAAATTGGCCTGCGATTATTTAACTACGGGCAAGGCCGACATGATGCTCGCGGGCGCGGTATCGGGCGCCGATCCCTTCTTTATCAATATGGGATTCTCGATTTTCCACGCCTATCCAGACCATGGGATTTCGGCGCCTTTCGATAGCAATAGCAAAGGCTTATTCGCAGGCGAAGGCGCAGGCGTATTAGTGCTTAAGCGTTTAGAGGATGCCGAGTGCGATGGCGATAATATCTATGCTGTGGTCAGTGGTATTGGCTTATCGAACGATGGCAAGGGCCAATTTGTCTTAAGCCCCAACAGTAAGGGCCAAGTGCAAGCCTTCGAGCGCGCCTATGCCGCCGCCAACACCCACCCGAGCAATATCGAAGTGATTGAATGCCATGCCACCGGCACACCGCTGGGGGATAAGGTTGAGCTCACTTCGATGGAGCGTTTTTTCGAAGATAAACTCGGCGGCACTAAGGCGCCGCTAATAGGTTCGGCTAAATCCAACCTTGGCCACTTACTCACAGCTGCCGGCATGCCAGGGATCATGAAGATGATTTTTGCCATGCGTTCAGGTCATCTACCGCCAAGTATCAATTTAACGGCGCCGATTTCATCACCTAAGGGGCTGTTTAGCGGTAATAATATTCCCACACAGCGTCAGGCTTGGCCCGATAAAACGGGCAACGATCGTCGCCATGCGGGGGTGTCTGTATTTGGTTTTGGCGGCTGCAATGCCCATCTGTTGTTGGAATCCTATCAGCCGACAGCGCACAGCGCCAAGAAGCAAGCCAACAAACCTGTTTATCAGCAGCAAGCATTAACCGTTATCGGCATGGCGTCGCATTTTGGGCCTTTAGCCTCTATCAATGCGTTGAATAAGGCGCTATTAGCCCAAACAGATGCCTTTATCCCACTGCCACCTAACCGCTGGAAAGGCTTAGATAAACATCCCGATATCTTGCAGCAATTTGGCCTAAATCGCGCGCCCAAAGGCGCCTATATCGAGCAGTTTGACTTCGACTTTTTGCGCTTTAAAGTGCCGCCCAATGAGGATGACAGACTTATCTCCCAGCAGCTTTTGCTGATCAAAGTCGCCGATGAGGCGATTCGCGATGCCAAGTTAACCGCTGGCAGCAAGGTCGCCGTGTTAGTGGCGATGGAAACCGAGCTTGAGCTGCACCAATTCCGTGGCCGGGTGAATTTGCACACCCAACTTGCGGATAGCTTAAAGAAACAAGGCGTTCACCTCTCTAATGATGAATACCTCGCCCTCGAAGCC
This sequence comes from Shewanella sp. DNRA4, assembly GCF_012843185.1. Classification (NCBI taxonomy): domain Bacteria; kingdom Pseudomonadati; phylum Pseudomonadota; class Gammaproteobacteria; order Alteromonadales; family Shewanellaceae; genus Shewanella; species Shewanella sp. DNRA4. The sequence continues at coordinate 59,531 of NZ_JABAIP010000001.1, read as the reverse complement.
ATCGCCATGGACAGTGTGCTCGATGCCGCCAAGCTCAATCAATACACCAGCTTTATTGGCAATATTATGGCGTCGCGCATCGCCTCGCTGTGGGACTTTAACGGCCCAGCGTTTACCATTTCAGCCGCCGAGCAATCGGTCGCTCGCTGTATCGATGTGGCGCAAAACCTGCTGTCCCAAGAAGCCCTCGATGGCGTAGTGATTGCCGCTGTGGATTTAAGCGGCAGTATTGAACAGGTGATATTGAAAAACGCCGAGGTCGCCGTTGATCTCGATGCCAACAGCGCAAATCCACAATGGAAGGTGGGTGAAGGCGCGGGCGCTATCGTGCTAACCAGCCAGCAAGCGAGCAATAGTCAACAATCGGCTTACGGCCAAATTCGTGGTCAAGCATTTGGCACACATCATCAGCTGCCCAAGCTGCTTGATTCGCTGATAACCGAAACGGCTATCGCCAATCCTTCAGTACCCGTTGCCATCCATATGGTTGAGCAATGTATTGCCCCAGAAGAGCAACTGCCAGCGGAGCAGTTATTAGCGCAGCTTAATCTTATGGGGACGTCATGCAATCGAGTCGCCAATACCCTTGGGCATAACTTTGCCGCTGCGGGTATGGCCAGTATTTTGAGTGCCCTGTTGAGCCTAAAGAACGGGTCCGCAGGCTCGGATAAAAACACCGATAAGCAGGCATTAGTGTCTACCCAAAGCCAAGGAGTGAGCTCACTGCTGCTGTTAAGCCAAACTAAAGCGCAAGCGGAACAACTAGAGCGACGCCTAGCGCAAGATTTAACCTTGAGTGAGCAAAAACACTTAATCAAACCAGTCACGCTCGGTGGCCGCGATATCTATCAACATATTGTGGATACGCCACTGCCCGCACTTGCCACCATCCAAGGCAAGATGCGCCAGTTGCAGCCTATCGCACCACAGGCGACACAAACTGTAGCCACAGTGCGCGCAGCACTTGATACCACGGCTGAAAACGCCACCCCATTTGCCACATCAATAGCAGTAGAGAGCGGTATGTCATCTAACGCACCACACCAATATTCGGCGGCGCCCTTGGCGCAGGATAGGGCGTCGCAGGATAGCGCGGCACTGTTACAAAACCAGCAACTGTTGCAAAACCAGCAATTGGCCCGCGAGGCGCACTTAGCCTTTTTACAGAGCCGTGAGCAAGGGCTAAAACTGGCCGATGCGCTGTTAAAAGCGCAATTGTCCCAGACGACACAAATGGGGGCTGTTACACCCCATGTTGCCCCCAGCACAAATGTCGCTCCCGCGGCGCAGCAAGCGGTATCAGTCCCAGAACTAAAACCAGAGTTAAAACCCGATCACGCGAATGTCGCTCCCTATACGCCACCCATTCCTGCGGATAAGCCCTGCATTTGGAACTATCAGGATCTGGTGGAATATGCCGAGGGCGACATTGCCAAGGTCTTTGGCGCCGATTACGCCATTATCGACAGCTACGCACGCCGCGTGCGTCTGCCAACCTCGGATTATCTGCTAGTCTCGCGGGTGACTAAGCTCAACGCGCAAATGAACCGCTATCAACCGAGCACTATGACCACAGAGTACGACATTCCCGTGGATGCGCCCTTCTTGGTCGATGGCCAAATCCCTTGGGCAGTGGCGGTCGAGTCGGGTCAGTGCGACTTAATGCTGATCAGCTACTTAGGTATCGATTTTGAAAACAAAGGCGAGCGCGTCTATCGCTTGCTCGACTGCACTCTCACCTTCCTTGGGGATCTGCCCCGCGGCGGTGATACCCTGCGCTACGATATCTCCATCAACCACTTTGCCCGCAATGGCGATACCCTGCTGTTTTTCTTCTCCTACGAATGCTTCGTGGGCGATAAGCTGATCCTAAAAATGGACGGCGGCTGCGCGGGTTTCTTTACCGATAAAGAACTGGCCGATGGCAAAGGAGTGATCCGCACCGAGGCCGAAATTAAGCTGCGCGAGCAAGCACAAATTGCACTGGCCAATGAATATGCCCGAAACGGCAATAGGCCACGCTTCACGCCGCTACTTAACTGCGCGCAAACGGCCTTTAGCTACGGCCAAATCCATCGCCTACTGAGCGCCGACATTGGCGGCTGTTTCGGCGGTGAACATGCGGCCCATCAGGCGAAGTTTGGTCTCCAGCCATCACTGTGCTTCGCCTCGGAAAAATTCCTGATGATCGAGCAAGTCAGTAAACTCGAAGTGCATGGCGGCGCTTGGGGCTTAGGCTTGATTGAAGGTCACAAGCAATTAGCCCCCGACCATTGGTATTTCCCCTGCCATTTCAAGGGCGACCAAGTGATGGCTGGTTCCCTCATGGCCGAAGGTTGTGGCCAGTTACTGCAATTCTTTATGCTGCATATTGGTATGCACCTAGGTGTCACTAACGGTCGTTTCCAACCCCTTGAAAACGCATCGCAAAAAGTGCGCTGCCGCGGTCAGGTATTGCCACAATTTGGCACGCTCACCTATCGTATGGAAGTCAACGAAATTGGCATGAGCCCTCGCCCCTATGCCAAGGCGAATATCGATATTCTGCTCAATGGCAAAGTGGTGGTGGATTTCCAAAACCTCGGGGTGATGATTAAAGAAGAGGCGGATTGCACCCGCTATTCGCACAGCGGTTCTTCGCAAAGCCATTCTTCGCAAAGTAATGATGCCCAAGCAGCAAATATCGACAACCAAGCGGAACAAGCGCCACTGATGGCGCAAATCCCAGATGTTTCAGCTCCCGTGAATAAAGGCGTTGTGCCGCTTAAGCATGTAAGTGCGCCGATTGCGCCAGCAGGCTCTAAGTACGCCAACCGCGTGCCCGACACCCTGCCGTTTACGCCCTACCATTTGTTTGAGTTTGCCACCGGCGATATTGAAAACTGCTTCGGCCCCGATTTTAGTATTTACCGTGGCTTAATCCCACCGCGCACGCCCTGCGGCGATCTGCAACTCACCACCCGAGTGGTGGCCATTGAGGGCAAACGTGGCGAGCTGAAAAAGCCATCCTCCTGTATTGCCGAGTATGAAGTGCCCAGCAACGCGTGGTATTACGCTAAAAACAGTCACCCGAGCGTGATGCCTTACTCAGTGCTGATGGAAATCTCCCTACAGCCCAATGGCTTTATCTCGGGTTATATGGGCACGACCTTAGGTTTCCCGGGGCAGGAGTTATTCTTCCGCAACCTCGACGGCAGTGGCAAATTACTGCGCGAAGTGGATTTACGCGGTAAGACCATAGTCAATGATTCGCGCCTGCTGTCCACCGTGATTGCTGGCAGCAATATCATTCAAAACTTTAGCTTTGAGCTGAGCTGCGATGGCGAGCCTTTCTACCGTGGCAATGCGGTTTTCGGTTACTTTAAGGCCGATGCGCTTAAAAACCAGTTGGGTATCGACAATGGTAAAATTACCCAAGCGTGGCACATTGAGCGCGGTATCAAAGCCGACAACCAAATCAATCTGTTAGATAAAAACGGCCGCAGTTTTGTAGCGCCGCAGGGCAAGCCACACTACCGCCTCGCGGGTGGGCAGCTGAACTTTATCGACAAGGCCGAAATTGTAAAAACTGGCGGTAAGAAGGGGCTCGGATACTTATACGCCGAGCGCACCATTGACCCGAGCGATTGGTTCTTCCAGTTCCATTTCCATCAGGACCCTGTAATGCCAGGCTCCCTCGGCGTCGAGGCGATTATCGAATTACTGCAAACCTATGCCATAGACCAAGACCTAGGCGCAGGCTTCAATAATCCGAAATTTGGCCAAATTCTGTCAGAAATTAAATGGAAGTATCGCGGTCAAATTAATCCATTAAACAAACAGATGTCGCTGGATGTGCATATCACCAGCATTGAAGATAAAAACGGAAAACGCATCATCAAGGGCGATGCCAACCTGAGTAAGGATGGCCTGCGTATTTATGAGGTAACCGATATCGTAATCTGCATCGAAGAGGCATAGCGCGAGCGCCTAACTTGCGGCATTAGCCAAAGTTAGCTTAAACAGTACACAACAGCCGCAGTGCAAGGGAATAACCCCTCTGCGGCAAACAAATTCAGGCCCCAAACACCTAAAAGTGAATAGCCCAAATGACGAATACCACACTCGATAATAACACTCTCGATAATAATAAGCTCAGTCCTTGGCCGTGGCAGGTTGATGAAGCCGCCATCAGTTTCGATATCGATTCTCTTGGCAAAAAACTTAAAGATCTCAATCAAGCCTGTTACTTAGTCAATCATGCCGAAAAAGGCCTAGGCATTGCCCAAAGCGCCGAGGTGGTCGGTCTTGCAGAAGCTCAACCCTGCAATGGTTTACACAAAAGCAATGGTTTGCATCCGGTGAGTGCCTTCGCCCCTGCCCTTGGCACCCAAAGCTTGGGCGACAGTAATTTTCGCCGCGTGCATGGGGTAAAATACGCCTACTACGCGGGCGCCATGGCTAACGGTATCGCCTCGGAAGAGTTAGTTATCGCCTTAGGTCAAGCGGGCATTCTGTGCTCCTTTGGCGCGGCGGGGTTAATTCCATCGCGCGTGGAAGCCGCGATTAAACGCATTCAAACGGCATTGCCCAATGGCCCCTACGCCTTTAACCTCATTCACAGCCCGAGCGAGCCAGCGCTTGAGCGTGGCAGTGTCGAACTCTTCCTTAAGCATCAAGTGCGCACGGTTGAGGCCTCGGCCTTCTTGGGCTTAACACCGCAAATCGTCTATTACCGCGCAGCAGGCCTGAGTCGCGACGCCAACGGCGAGATTGTGATTGGCAACAAAGTGATAGCTAAAATCAGCCGCACCGAGGTGGCGACCAAGTTTATGGAGCCCGCCCCCGTTAAGATGCTGCAACAATTAGTGAACGAAGGGCTTATCAGCGAAGACCAAATGCTAATGGCGCAATCTGTGCCCATGGCCGATGACATTACCGCCGAAGCCGACTCTGGCGGCCACACCGACAACCGCCCTCTGGTCACGCTATTGCCGACCATTTTGGCACTCAAAGATACTATTCAAGCCAAGTACCAATACAAAACGCCGATCCGAGTGGGCGCAGGTGGTGGTATCGGCACGCCCGATGCGGCGCTGGCGACCTTCAATATGGGTGCGGCCTATATTGTCACCGGCTCAATTAACCAAGCCTGTGTTGAGGCGGGAGCCAGCGAACATACCCGTAAATTACTCACCACCACCGAAATGGCCGATGTAACTATGGCGCCCGCCGCCGATATGTTTGAAATGGGCGTTAAGTTACAAGTGGTTAAGCGCGGCACCCTATTCCCTATGCGCGCTAACAAACTCTACGAGATTTACACCCGCTACGACTCGATTGAGGCGATTCCAACAGAGGAAAGGCAAAAGCTGGAAGAGCAAGTATTTCGCGCCTCATTAGATGAGATTTGGGCAGGCACTGTGGCGCACTTTAATGAGCGCGATCCTAAACAAATTGAGCGTGCACTGGATAACCCAAAACGTAAAATGGCATTGATTTTCCGCTGGTATTTGGGTCTTTCGAGCCGCTGGTCAAACACGGGCGAAGTCGGCCGCGAAATGGATTATCAGATTTGGGCAGGCCCCGCCCTCGGCGCCTTTAATGCTTGGGCTAAAGGCAGTTATTTAGATGATTACCGCGAGCGCAATGCGGTGGATTTGGCGAAACATTTAATGCAGGGCGCCGCCTACCAAGCACGGATTAACCTGTTGTTATCCCAAGGGGTAAGTATTCCGGTCAGCCTGCAACGCTGGAAACCACTGCAACGCTGCTAATTCGCTTTGCTAAATCGTATTGAGCGGGTTAAGTGAAAACTAAACCTGCTTTTTTACATTCATTTTTGGGCTTAAAACCGATTGGAGTTCCGTTTCCGCTCTGCATTGTCACTTCAGTGGCACGCCGTAAACCCATCCTAGGGGCTCATCGGAAAAATCCATTTTTCCGATGAGCCCACTCTGTCACAGAACGTAGCGCGACAATCCTCGCCTGCAAGCTATGGCGTTTAATGGAGCTAAATCGATATGAAATAAATCTATCTGTCATATCATTATGAATAACATCAAGCCTAGCTTTTTGTTAAGTGCCTAAGCTTTTTATGAATTAGAATCCTAAAAAACTTAATTACATAACCCCATATACTCATAAGTCAGATCTTGCACCTCGTTTTTATCTGTGAAGCATCCATATCCTGAATAGCCACGTATAGGCGTCCGCAAGCGACAAATTTCCCCACCGCCCTCATCTAGAACACCTGCCCAATGGCCATATATTTCATCATTAGACAGAGGAGTTTGTGTAGTGGCTTGAGTTTTGTTTAGTTCAAAAAATTGCACTAGGCATGGATCAACCTTATCCCCATAAAATCGCACTGAATTATCACTACCTGATGGTGTGAAAAGGTCACTAATTGAAACACCTCCAGCATAAGAAAGATCTGGCTCTAATTCAAAATTAAAACTTATATTTTTATTCCCTTCCCTATAATATTCACCTACATATGATACACTAAAAGTTAGTCTATTATCTGGAGCAACACGGTAATCATTTTTGTCATAAATCACATGCACAAATATTTTTCTCGCATTACTATGATTAAAAATAATATCAACATCAGTAAGCTCTAGATTCAGCCCTGTCAGATCTGTATCCTTAAAGCCACCAACAAACTGCGTCCAAGTTAGATCCTTTAAACTTGCCTTCATTAAAGCACCAAGCTCATTCAACACTCGTTGTTTATAATCTTTTGATGTAAAAAAATCAGTTGGGAAAGATGACATACTACACTGGGCATTTTTATTATAATCAAGCTTTTGATCAAACTTTGCAGATGGCACTTTCTTATTTAAATTGCTGTTATCATATTCTCCAGCATAAGCCACAATTGATTTCGAACTAAGTTGACCAAATGAATTATCAATTTGATAAAATATGTCTAAATCATTCTTCTCACCTTGTGTTAATGGTAATGACTTTATCTCACTGCCACCCAATTTCCCCGTGGATTGGACAATAAACTTGCTTGCAATTTTTGAAGTGGGATTTACTACAATCATTTTTTCATTTTGATTATAACAACCCTTTTCGTCTTGAGAAGTCTCTCCTTTTGATGTTGTAAACTTACAGTTATTCGAAAGAGCCTCTTTTTTCACTAAGCTAATAAAATCCGCATTGCTACAATTATGACATACGTATACTGCAGTCTTTGAGGTTGTGGAACCATATGAAAAAAAGCTGATAAGCGGAAAAATTAAAAAAACACCATGAAAAAACTTTAACATCCTCATTTACAATTTCGTCCAAACTCTATTAAAGATATAATATTGCCATGTAGCCTTAGTACATAAAATACATCATTAGTATAAAAATCACGACCACTGTGAAGATGAAAAATTATCTTTTAAAAAATAAATGTAGAATCTTTAATTCACCTACAAATTGCTCTTGCTTTAAATGACTTGAATGAGAGCTATCAGAACGCGAGACAGTATCCAAGGCAATAAATTGAGTTAATTTAATTCAAGAATGGCATGTTTCGGACGAGATAAGTCATCCCGTAGTGCTTGGGTGGTACTCAGCAGTGATAGTTTTCGAACCAACACCAATAAGTAGCTATCAGCTAAGGTGAAAATTCTGGACAGAAAATATTACTACCCATTCTAAACCAACAACATCATACCCTCTCGGACTCCTCCAAAGCCATTATGCTGTTTCTCACAATTTTCTAATGGCAACTCTTACCGAATCGCAGGTAAAAATTGCCTATCTCGCTTATATCAGCCAATACTCCCGCCAATACGACATTTAAAAATTACATTAATAATCAGTAAATTAGTCAATAATTTCAAAGTTGGCATTAAGCTCGCAATATCCCCTTTGTGAGTTTATTGCGGGATTGAGTGATAACGGTATGTAAGACGCAACTTAGCACATTCAACTTACTTCACTAGCTCTCAACAACGAACTCCACTAGCTCACTCGACGTAAACATGCAAAGTGAAAGAAGACAGAAAAACCGAAATAAGACAAAGGAGGTGGCTATGTTAGGTTGGACCTTAATGTTTCTGGTTGTGGCCATTATCGCCGGACTGTTTGGATTTACGGGGATCGCTGGCGCCGCAGCGGGGATCGCAAAGATTATTTTCTTCCTATTTATTGTATTACTTGTGATTTCCCTGCTGGTCAATGCCCTTAAGGGCAAGGCACCACGCGCTTAAATTGGATAAAAGGAGAATCAATATGAAACCTATGACCATAATTACCACTGCATTTTTAGCCTTATTATTAACCTTTGGATTGTCAGCCTGTAGCGACAACCACGCCGAGGATGCAGGCGAAAAAATCGATGAAGCCATCACTGATACCGGCAATGCAATTGAAGATGCCTGTGAAGAACTGAAAGAAGGCGTTAAAGCGAAAGATACGCGCTGCTAAAACGGATGACAGCGAGTAGTGAGTCCCACAAACGAGCCTATCAGGATAACCACAGTTCAATTGAGTACCACCGAGCCACTTTATCGCGACAGTCATTGGTTACGATAAAGTGGGTTTCCCTGAGGCTCGCCGTTTATCGATGGAGGAGATGCCAATGCTGAGTAGGATCCACATTAAGTATTTCTACCTGTTCGGAGCGCTGTTATTTGGCTATTTCGCCGTAACGGGGCACTCCCCTATCCTCACCTTTATTTGGGCATGGAGCAGCCTATCCCTCGCCCTTGTCGGCTCGGCCTATTGGTTTAATCTCGCCAGTATTTTTAGAAAACGTCAGGATGGTTCCATCCCTTGGTATATTCGTTGGGGCTTTATTCCATTTTTACTAGGATGCCGACTCTATAATCTCTGGGCGCGGCGCCGTGATAGCGTGCCTTCAATGCAAGCCATTGATAAATATCTGTACTTGGGTAGCCGCTTAAGCGCTGCCGATTTACCTAAACTAAATCGTTATGGCATTACCGCCATTTTAGATGTCACCGCCGAATTTGACGGCCTCGATGTGTCCCTGTATGAGGATCATATCGACTATCTGAATATCCCTATTCTTGACCACAGTGTGCCGACTAGCGCCCAATTAAATCAGGCGATTAACTGGTTACACCGTCAAGTACGCGCCCAAAAGCGGGTATTAATCCACTGTGCGCTCGGCCGCGGGCGATCCGTAATGGTGCTGGCCGCTTATCTTGTGTGCCGCCGCCCCGAGCTCAGCTTTGCCGAGGTGCTGCAACAGATTAAAAGCATTCGTAAAACCGCAGGGTTAAATCGCTGGCAACTTAAAGCGCTGGAGCAGATGTACACTCAAGGGGAAATCAAACTGCATAAGCGAGCCTGGATTATCGCCAATCCCGTCTCTGGCGCGGGTAAATGGCAGACCCATGGCGAACAAATTTGTACTGAACTGAAACGCTATTTTGAGGTGCAGTTAGCGCTCACCACGCCAGAGATTAGCGCCCAAACCCAAGCGAAAAAAGCCCGGCTTCAGGGCGCCGATATCATCATCGCTTGCGGGGGCGATGGCACAGTCACTGAGGTCGCTGCGGAGATTATCGACACCGATATCACCTTAGGCATTATCCCGTTAGGCACCACCAATGCCCTGTCACACGCCCTCTTTGGTTTAAGCAGTAAGCTGAATGCTGTCTCCCAAGCCCTTGATAATATTATCCAAGGCCAGACACAGACCATAGACACGGCGCGTTGCAATGAGCGACTGGTGTTGCTGCTGGTCGGCATTGGGTTTGAGCAGCAAATGATTGAGTCGGCGAGCCGCGAGCGTAAAAATGCTCTCGGCCAACTCGCCTACCTCGATGGTTTGTGGCGCGCGGTGAACACCAACACCAACCTCGAGTTGCAGCTAACTTTAGATGACCAAGCCCCAATGACAGTGCAAACCCACAGCCTAGTGGTTGCCAATGCCGCGCCTTTTACCAGCTTACTCGCCCAAGGTAAGGGCAAACCCAATATGACCGACGGCTTGTTGGATATCACTTGGTTAGATTCAAATAATGAGCCGAATGAACAGCTTATCAGTTTGGCTGAACTGGCTTTTACCGGCTGGATTAAAGAGGCCGCCAATAGCGACTCTGGAACCTCGGCCAACACAGGCAAAGTGAAACATGCCCACGCGAAAAAGGTGAAGATCAGCAGTCAGCCCCAATGCAAGTATGTGATTGATGGCGAGATTTGTGAGCCGGAGGAACTCAATATTGATATCCTGCCCGCCTCTTTGAAGGTGTTTGTGCCTTATCAAGAATCGACTGAAAATGCTATCGACCCAAAAATCACGTAAATGACACTATCGCGATGTTTATTAAGATAAAAACAGCAAGCGCAATAAGCACTCGCATAAAATTAAATTCACTCACTTTGGGGTGGGATTTTTGAGGACTATTGCTAAAATCCTGAAACTTACAGCCTATCGCTTGCGCGCATTGCTGCAAAACTTGCTGTAATTCCTGCTTGTCAGTGCTGTTAGCCAATTTCAATTGACTCCCTTTAGGCTGCTGCACTTGTAAATAGGCGAGATAGTGATCGACCGTATCTTCCGCTTGGCGGTTACGGTCGAGCTGGTGCCAATGGGTTGTTTGTAGCAGATAGAGTTGCACAGCATTAATATCTGAAAAGGCATAGGCGCGCCAACGCCACAATCCAGGCGACTTCCCATTGAATACACCTTTACCGAGCCACAATTGCTGTCGCTCGGTATCTAACCAAGATTGTTGCCGAACTAACGCTAGCGGCAGTACAGGGAACAACAGAAAAAATGCCACCCAACCAAGCACAAGCCGTAACACGGGCTCGGGTTGTAACCAGGCCGCCCTCGCACAAAGCAATCCAAGCACTAACAAGGCAACGGCAAAAAACCACAGTAGAGGTCGGTACTGGGTACTCAACGCCTTGAGATAAAGCGCACTCTTAGGAGGTTGATTAAGTGTCACTGAACTTGTTCCTTGTTCCTTGTTCCTTGTTCCTTGTTCCAAAAATTATCTCACCATCTCAAATTGACCTGTGCTAGTAACAATATGAGGCATTGATAGTTTACACAATCAACACCTAACTTATTTTTAGATCCTTTCGAGTTAAACCAACGACTCACATCAATGGAAATAACCGTTGCGATATCGCTCATACTGCAACGAAAAGCTGCAACTTTGCAGTTGCAGCTAAGGTGTTATTGACCCGCAGCGGTATCCTCACCAGTCCAGAGTCGCATGATGCGATAAGGTGGTTTGGCTGTTTCAGCTTCGCCATTAAAGGCTTTTGCTTTATGCAATTGATTCACTGAAATATATAACCAGCCCGTTTCACCAAATTGCACACTATCGGGAAAATCCAGTAGTGGAGAACTGACCGCTGTTGATAGCGTACCGTTGTTATCTAGCATAGATATGGCATTGTGGTTCAAATTGGTGAAGTAATGATTACCTTGTTTGGACGTTGCAGCGCCATCTGACACTGGCTTAGCTCCGACTAATTTTACAGTCGCGATAATTTTATCATTACTGCCTGTTTGTAAAGCCGCAGTTGATAACTGATACCAGTGAGTGCCATTCATTGCACCATAATAGAGTGTACTTCCATCGGCAGATAAACTGATGGGATTGACCGCGACACTGGCGACCTTGCCATTAAACAATGTTGTTTTGTTATCTATGTTCATTACTGCATCCGCTTCGGCCTGCAGCGAGCAATGACCTGAAAAACGTACGGTATGACCATCGTCGATACGCACTGCTAAGAGGCCTGGGTTGGCGATATCGGCTAAATAAATCCAGCCTTTTTGTGAATCGACAACCAAATCCTGCATAAAGCTGCCTTTGGGCGCGAGTGCTTGTGGTAGGACAATTTGTTTATATAGACTGCCATCCTTAATGTTGAATCCCCAAATCCTCGTCTGACCTAATTCTAACCCCATATCTGCGGTCCAGAGGTGTCCAGCTTTGTCCTGAGCAATCCCTAATAAGGTATCAAATTGAGTCATATTGGCAGTCGAAGCTTTTTGTAAATCCATTGAAGGCCAAGCTTTGTAAGCATTGGTTTCACGATTAACTTCAATCAGTTGTAAACCTGACGGCGTATCAAGTGGATGTACAGTGGCAAAAATCCGACCTTGTGCAGTGACGCTGACATTGCCAGGTCGTATTGGCAATTCAGCGACTGTTTCAAGACTTCCTACCGCTGGGGTAGCGTTTACAAAACTACTGGCAGTCAAAGAAAGCCATAATGCTGTAGTAAATAAGTGTTTCATATTCTATCTCCGCTTTTCTGTTTAAGGGCTGTAGAATAGGAGTTATTATTTACAAAAAAAATAGTGTAAAAATCGGTTATGTTTCAATATTAATTTGATAATCAGCACTATTCCGCCGTCGGCTCACCCGCTTCGACTTGTTGCTCGTACTTGCTGAGCTTGTTGTAGAGGGTTTTTACACTGATCCCCAGTTGCTCGGCAGTGTCGGTTTTGTTGCCCTGACTCGTTTCAAGCGCTTGGTAAATGGCGATTTTTTCTAGCTCCTCAAGGCGCATACCTTGGGGGATCACCACATTTTCCTCCGCAGCCGCCTCCTTATCCAAGCTGGGCGTAAGCTGTAAATGCTCAGGGGTAATCTCATGGTCCGCCAGAATATAAGCGCGCTCGATAGCATGTTTTAACTCGCGCACATTCCCCGGCCAAGCGTGGGCCGCAATCGCCTCTAAACTTGAGGGCGAGAACACTTTGCTCTGTTTTTCCGCCGCATTGCGATAGGCCAGAAAATGCTTCGCAAGTCCGACTATATCTTCCCCGCGCTCCCGCAATGGCGGCACTTGAATAGGGAAATGCGCTAAGCGAAAGTACAAATCTTCCCGCAGTTGTCCTTGCTCAATCGCCACTAAAGGATCGCGGTTTGTCGCCGCCACAATACGCACATTGGCCTTGAGCACCTTAGGGCTGCCGACGGGACGATATTCATTATTTTCGAGCACTCTTAATAGCTTAACTTGATGCTCGATGGGCATTTCGGTGACTTCATCGAGGAATAAGGTGCCGCCTTCGGCCTGCTCAAATACCCCTTGGTGATCGCGAGTCGCGCCGGTGAAGGCGCCTTTAATATGGCCGAAGAGTTCACTATCGACCAATTCTGGGCTCAAGGCGCCACAGTTAATCGCAATATAGGGCTTATTCACCCGCGGGCTGGCTAAATGAATGGTATTGGCGACCAGTTCTTTACCCGCACCACTCTCACCGATAATCAACACATTGCTCTCGGCGGCCGACACGCGGCGGATAGTGCAGTACAAACGGTGCATAGGTAACGAGGAACCCACCAGCAAACCATATTGGTCTAACTCGCTAGCATAGGGACGAATGCGCGTCGAGGTATTGGCAACCAGATGCTGGGCAAAATCGGCTAAGGTTTCGCACAGCAAGGACATATCGATGGGCTTACGGAAATGGTAGCCCGCGTATTTGGACAAGAGTGTATCGAGGTGAGGATTCGGCAGGCCATCGGAGAGAAAAATAAACTCCACATCCGCAATGGCGCTGGACTCGAGTAAGGCTAAGTAATCTTCACGGCTAAGACGGGGCAGCTCAATGATCGCCACATCGATACGATTGGCCTCCAGCTGACTAATCCAAGATAAATCATCGCTACTGCGTAGCTTGTTGTAGGTCTGTGCGCCTTCGAGCTTCACTAATGCCTGCTCGGTTTCGACGTCCTGTAGATGATAGAAAAGCGTTGGTCGGATCATCTTGTGCTACTCCCTGTGAATAAGGAATCACTGTATGCCAGCTGTGAAACTTTAACAATCTTAACGGTAAGAGTTGCCGACAATAGTCGGCCTACTGGCGACAATGGATAAATATCATCAGTTAAATCAAACCATTAACTTATCATTAAAAAGTGAACGAAATATGCATAGAAGCTGAATGAAACTGATATTTCCATGAAAATGTGGGCAATCCGTGTCGGCGGAGCTGCCCAAACTACCACAGGAGGTCGTTATGACGTCTAATGTTGCGCAACATCAGACCGATCTGAGCGCCGATATTAAGCTGGTTAATGAGTTAATCGAGCTGACGCAAACCGGCGTGGATTTTTATACTCGGGCCAATACCACTGTCGATGACTACAGCCTAAAACGCATTTTTATTGCCCAAATCAACACATACCAAGGGATGCTGGCGCGATTTAGGCAACTGCTCGCCCAATCATTACAGTACATAGGCCCGCACTCGGTGCCGCCGTCGCAGACTCGGCCCGATGCCGATGTCGATGCTTTACTTATTAAACAACAACTCGCCGATGCCCTCGTCGTACTCTGTGAGCTTGAGCGTCAGCGCCTTAACCACCTCAAACAGTTAATTAAAAAAGCCAATCACCCAAGGTTAATCAGCCAATTGGCCGAGGATATTGCTTGGCTACAAATCCATTTGGATACCTTACACCTGCGTAGCCAAGCCCTGTAAGGCAGCAATGCCAGCCAATAACGCGGCCAACTGAGCCGCGTTTTTGTTGCCTGCGATCTGGCGATTCTTAACGCCTATCTTGCTTAAGCCCAATCGCTTTATCACCCTCGGTAATATTTACATTTTGTCGGTAAAAAGCGCCGAGCTTGCTTTTGGATTAAACAGTCGAAACGAGCCGAAAATAAAAATAATCAACTTAAAATCAATCAGATAAGAATATTGGCACGATTCACGCTTTAGTCCCTTCGAGATAACAACGGAGGATATCATTATGAAAAACACGACAACTTTAGCCTTAACCACCTTACTTGTCGGTTCTATCAGCTTAAATGTGACCGCCGCACAGGATTGGAAAGACGATGCCAAAGATGCTTGGCTCGATGGCAAGGCCGAAACGACTTTGTTGCTTAATACTAACCTCAACTCCTTTGACATTATGACCGACGTGAAAAACGGCCATGTTACCTTAACCGGTAAAGTGGAAAGCAGTGTCGATAAGGCGCTCGCAGCGGAGCTGATCAAAAGCTTGGACGGGGTAAAAGGGGTTGAAAACAAATTAACCGTGATGAATGAAAACGAGAGCACCAGTGAGGTAGTGAAGACCTTAACCGACTCTAAGGTCGCAACTGTGGTGAAAACCCGCCTGTTGTTCTCGACCGACGTTTCTGGCACCCAAATTAATGTAGATGTTGCCGATGGCGTAGTGACCTTACAGGGTGAAGTGGCCAGCGATGCCGAGCGTCAATTAGCACTGACCATTGCCAAAAATACCGATGATGTGAAAAAGGTCGTCGATAAGATCAAAGTCAAAACCTCATAATGGTCCTGACATTCCGCCCTTGCTAATTCAACCCTTGATAACTCAGCTGTTGGTATTAGTCACTCGGGCAAAAACCACAAAACCAGCTTCGGCTGGTTTTGTTTTATCGGCGCGATGTTATGTTAATCATGCCTTAGGCTTCCTGTTCAAAGCAGAAGCTAAATTCATAAAAATGTTGACCGTTTTCAATGCTTATCGCCATAGTACCGTAGAGCCCTGTGAGTTCACCCGCGCCAGAATGGGGAACGACCTCAAGGTGTAAGCGGTTTTGCCCATCGGTCATAATGCCAAAATGTTGCAGCACAAAACTGCCCTGTCTGCCGCACAGTTTACCCACGACTTGTTCAATCGCCACATAACCAGCAGAGCCTTTTACCGCGGTCATGGCACTGAGCATTTCGCCTTGGCTGCGGGCCTCTAGCTCACCATAAAAGGTTTTATCTAAAGTCATTCTGCCCAAGTTCACACCGCCCACACCTGTGGCATAGGCATTCTCGGGATTGAGCTTAACATCAAATTTGCCTGTGACTTTGGTCATTTCCATAACACGCTCCTTGTTTTAATTTTATGTTTTATGCCAAAACCTTCGCTTTCCGGCCGCTAGATGAAATAAATACCTCAGCCGCAGCTGAGGTAAAATTAACTTAGCATAAGCCCCGCTCTAAACCTAATGTAGCGCTTTGATTTCTGATTCACTGACACCGATTTCAAGGGTTTTAATTACAGTTGGCGGTGTTGTCATGGGTTGATCAGCCGCCCTCTCACGGTAAGTAACAGCTACTTTAAATGGGGCTTCAAAGGGATAAACAGGTTCAATATTATCGACCTCAATACGATCGCCAATAAATACACTGCCTAAGTGCTGCACACGATTTTGGCCATAATCTAGGCTAAACAAGCCCAGATACCAGAACACACCTGAACCTTGGTTAGTCATAATAAATGGCGCCACAAAGGGCATGGTTTGCTGCTGTGGATCATCCTGTAATGGCGCATCACTTTGGGTATCAGGCTCTAAAGCGGGGTCAAAATTAAGCGGAGTAACTCGTAAATAATCTAATAACACTCGGCCTTTAGCCTCGCCATCCTGATAATCCCCAATAGCAAACTCCGTTTGTTTAACGTTAATAAAGTGGGTTAACACTACGGCTTTGTGGCTGTCCGGTAAGCTCACTTCAAATTTATTAGCGGTATTTAAACTAAACAGCTTAAGCATCACTTCCGAGGCATTAGCAACGGGCTTGACTTCACTGGGTACCACAGATTCAAGCGCATCTTCACTGCTTAATAATTTGGCTTCTTGGGCTTTTGCCTTAGCATCAGCCTGCGCCATGGCCTCATCGTATTGCAACACTTGGCCATCTTCCATGACCATGTAAATATCATCATTGGTCATGTTAAAGCGATAAACTCCCACGGCAAGAATACTCAGCACTAGGACTGTCGCCGCGATGGTGACTTTAACAAACATACTCATTTTCTCCCCCAATAGCCTAAGTGCTGTATCATTTGCGCTGATGGCAAAACCAGCCTTGCTGATAGCAGCAAAAAATCGCTCTTTCTACAAGGCCAAAATCGCATATTTTTGCTTTAGTCAGCACAAGTTCAGCAAGTGAACCCATGCTGGCATATATATGATTCAGCCTTTTCATTAATGTTCGCAATCGGGCTATAATTCCTTGGCTTAAACGACACCAGCAGTCTTAAACAACGATCGAGTATTAAGGATTTAATTGCCAATGACCAATGCCTCTACTAGCCCATTTGCCGTGTTAAACCAAACCACGGCACACTCGTTTAATGAACAAAAAAACTTAATTAAGCGCGTCTTTAAGGGCAAACCAGTGCAATGTCCAAGCTGCAATCAAACCCTCAAAGTCATCTTGCCCGAGACCGCCAAAGCCGAGCAAGCCGCAGGCATTTTCTGCCCTAAGGGGTGTACTGATATCGAACTCGATATGGAAGCCGTGACGGGGATTTAATCGACAGCTTTCGCATTACCATGGGGTTAATTTCTCGCGAAAATAATGGCGATAATATCCCACTAAATTGCTGCCAATAAACAACATTTCCATTAAGACCGCCACTGGCGAGCCTACTAAGATATTGTGGACTAACCAAAAACTGGTGCCAACTATCATCAGTAGCCGCAAGTCTTTATCACGCTGACAAAATGCCGCACGGGTTTGAAATAGTGTACCGATACAACTGATCACACTCACAAGCCCGCTGAAGGTCAAGCTACTCATCAGTACCGCTGCCCCACTAAAACCCCACATGGCCTTTTTAGACGTGGTAAAAATACTGGTGAGGTAACGCACTGTGGCAATCCCCATCAATCCCGCCGCAGTCCATTGTGCTAACAAGCAAAAGTGGATTGAAATCAAGATCCCCGACATAAATAAGCAAGCGACAATGCGTTCGCGCGCTTTAAATTGAAACGATATCACGTCAAATACGATGGCAATGGCCACCAACAATTGCGACAGAGTAAAAGCATCCACAATAAGCTCCTTAAAAGTTCGGTATAGGCTTAGACGTCGCCCAACAACAAACGGATTTGCTTGGATTAGCAATCGCTAAGGAGCATGAAGTGAATCACTTTTAGGCGCATTAACTTAAGTTAATTGGCAGGCAATTTTACGGCGAATCTTGTAAACGTTTACGGATACGCGACAAGCTAATGGCGGTAATACCAATATAATTAGCCAGTTGGGCATGGGTTAAGCGCTCAACCCAGAGGGGAAAATATTCGAGTAAATGTAAGTAACGCTGCTCTGGCGTATTGAGGAGTAAAAAGGCTTCTTTTTGTTCTTTATACAATAACTGTTGTTTAAGTAGCGCAAGTTGTACCTGTTGCATAAATGGCTCATTTAGCACAGCAAGTGGTATTTGCACTAACCTGCAAGCACCGACGGTTTCTAACTGATAGGGCGCAACATCCTGCTTTAGCCAGCTGCTATATAAGAAACAAAGCTCTCCTTCGAAGTAAAACTCCTTGCAGCGCTCACTCCCCTCTTGGGTATAGTGGCAAGCACGCACTATGCCATCCACCACAAAGTAGGCAAAGGTTTGGTGCTCGCCTTGGGCTAATAAGCACTCCCCAGGCTGACATGAAAGCGCTCTTGCTTGGGTGAGCAGCGCTAAGTGATCAGGCTCGGCCCCTAAAGCGAGCAAATATTGCCAAAGGGGTTTGATTGCCTGCTCAGTTGCCTTAAGCGTATCTGGTGATAGCGTCGTCATTGCTGATTACTGGCTTTGCCATTCATATTCGACCAAGGGCGCTTGGTGTGACGCATCCTTTAATCCTAAGGTCACCTTAAAGACGCGATTCGGTGGAATGATGCCGACGCCTTTTGGGGTGCCCGTCATCACAATGTCGCCATCTTCTAAACGAGTAAAGCGTTGCAACTCAGACAAAATGGTTTGCGGCGGATAGATCATTAAATCAATATCGCCTTCTTGGGTTAACACCCCATCAATACTTAAGCTAAATTGAAATTGCGCGCTCGGATCATCAATCGCAACAAAAGGGCTAAAAAGCGCTGCACCATCAAAGGCTTTGGCTTTTTCCCACGGTAATCCCTTGGCCTTAAGTTTGCTTTGTAGTTCCCGCTTAGTCAGATCCAGCCCCACGCCCACATGGCTAAAGCGCCCCTGCTGATACAAAAAACACAGCTCGGTTTCATAGTGCAGCGTCTCACCAAGATGCTGAGAATATAATTGAGTACTGATGGCCGAATTAGGCTTAAAAAACACCACCATATCATCGGGGATTTCATTGCCAAGCTCATGGATATGGTCAACATAATTACGCCCAATACAAAGGATTTTGCTGGGAGCAATAGCCTTATTTTCTAACATCACCGTTTTCATTAACGCTCCTTTAAACATCAGCGGGACAACATAATTATCCAAGCCTTCTTCGTTAAGACTTTACTCTGACAACTCTCTGCTACACTTATTTTTATACCCCAATAAAAACAAGCAACTAAGTACTTGTACTACGGCGTATTCTTCCCTTGTCCACGCGATGTTATCGCCTTATTTGGCTGACATCATAGACGAAAAGGTCGATGACTCAATGTTAACACTCAGTATCAAGCAAAAAATGCTCTTAAGCTTCAGTGCAATTGGTATCCTGCTCTTAGCTGGTAATAGCTTCTTCTACTATTCGCTCTATCAAGTTCAAATCAGTTATAGCAATATCGAGACACTCGCCATACCGGTTCAAAAGCAAAGCAATAACTTACAACTTGTGCTCGTTAAAATGTCGCGCCTTGCAACTTTAGCCCATAGCCAAAATGACACCGCAGAGCTAATGCAAAGCCAAAAAGGATTCAATGCGCTAGAGCATAAATATCAAAGTATTGAAAACGAGCTGAAACAGATGGTTAGCGACCAACCCCAGATGCAAGCATCACTGAATGAAGCTCAAAAACGCTACCAAGCCTACCAGCAACAAAGCCAAGATATGTTTAGCGCTAAGCTCGCGAACGAACAAGCAAAACAACATTATCAAACACTTTTTAATCAGTTTATTGAGGCAAAAACGCAAGCAAGTAATGCAATGATCGATTTAGAAACGATCTCATTGCCCGATAATCCGGCACTTTTGGAGGAGATAATCGGAACAGGAACCCGCATTGACGATATGCTTTACACATTAACCAACACAATGTCAGAGCTAACGCATGCTCAGGATTCTCATTCTATAAACTCGCATAAACAGGATATAGCCCTATTGCTAGGGAATCTAAGTACTAACTTTACCTTTTTAAAACAACAAGCTTCGGGGATAAACACCCTAGGGTTACTGGAGATTTTTGAGCAACAAGCCACCATATTCAATCGGTTACTTTCAACCCCAGGCGAGCTATATCTGGCACAACAGCAAGTGGTTGATAATCACACTCAAGCAGAACAGCATTTTAAAAATACGGAACAAGAATTTAATGCCAATACCCTTGCGTTAGATAAATTATTAGCCCTAGCTGACAGACGTTTTAGTCTGTTGCAAAACATTGCAAATGACGATATTCAACGCGGTCAAACATTGGCCATTGTACTAGCGGCCATGTTTGTGTTTATGGTCAGTTCAATATCCTTCTTTACCCTAAGGGCCATGTTAGTACCACTCACCTTGGCAAATAGTGCGCTAGCAAATATTGCGAGGGGAGACTTATCCAAGAGAATACCTAAACGTCACAATGATGAATTTGGGGTACTTATTGATAATATGAATACTCTTTGTGATGATCTGGCAAAATTATTAACCCATATCAGCAATGACGCCCACTCTTTAGATAATTCAGCCACACAAACACATCAGCAAGGTCAAGGCATCGCTAATGCAGCTACCGCACAAATTGAGCGCATCAATGGCACGAAAGCCTTAACAGAACAAATGTTTACCAGCTCTAACCTTGTTGCAGAACAAGCCAGTAGTTCGGCAACAGAAATCACCCAAGCATCGAAACATAGCCAACAAGCACAGCTTATTGCCGCCGATAATCAAGCCAAAATAGCGGAGTTAAGCACAAAGCTAAGTGATTCTGTCGCTATCATGTCGCGCCTTAGTGCACACAGCCACAATATTGGTGGGATTCTCACCACCATTAGTAGCATTGCAGAACAAACTAACCTACTCGCCCTCAATGCCGCCATCGAAGCCGCAAGGGCTGGCGAACATGGTCGAGGTTTTGCGGTCGTTGCCGATGAAGTACGCTCATTAGCCTCAAGGACACAAGCCTCAACCGCCGAAATCCAACAGATGATCTTAGCGTTACAGCAGGAAACTACCACGGCCTCAACGGCCATAAGCTCAGGGCAAACACAAGCCAACGACTGTGTGGAGCAAAGTAAAACACTACACCATGCCATAGCACAGATTGAAGTCACACTCAGTGCCATTAATGAGATGAGTTTACAAATTACCCAAGCAGCCCACCAACAACTCGATTACAGCCGACATATTGAGTCCAGTATGGGGGAGGTCGCCTTCGCGGCAGATCAAAATGCCCATGAGGCAATGGATATGGCAAAACGCAGTGACCAAGTGACTCAGTTAGCCCACTCGCTCACCCGCTCTGTCGAACGCTTTACACTGTAGCAATAAGTGCATTGATACTTATATGGCTAAATGTATCAGAGCCGAGATAACCACATAAAAACAACAGCCATCAGTAAACTGATGGCTGCTTTTTTAGCAAACACTGGCAGAATAACAGCCTAAGCATATTCCATTAAAAACTCATCGAGTTGCTCGTTAGCAATTTCGATCTCATCGCCTTCGAACTGCGCAATATGAAACATTCCCTCGCCTTCATTCGTCACAGGAATATTACTGATCCCGATGATAATGCCATCGGTTGGCGCGCGGATCGCCACACTATCACCGCCATGCGGACTGACAATATGGGCAATAATATAGCCCTTATTAACCCGTTGACCGAGTTTGAGCTTCATATTGACTAAGCCATCGGACTCACTGCGGATCCAATAGCTGCGTATCGCACTGACACTCGCAATCTTGTTACTGACTCGCCCCTTGAGCATACCAAGGCTACGCATCACATTGAGCACGCCCTTTAGACCCGACTTAATAGCCAGTTCACTAAAGCGCAGCGCCTCGCCCGCCTCATACAAAATACAGGGAATGCCCTGCTGATTCGCATAGCCGCGCATCGACACGCTACGCGCCTTAGAGTGCATAATAAGCGGTGCGCCAAAGGCATTAGCCATGGCTAACATAGTTTCATCACCGGTATCGCAACGGATTTGCGGTAAGTTATCTCTATGGATAGCCCCCGTATGTAAATCAATCACATGGGTTGCATGGACTAATAACTGAGTAGCAAACAGGTTGGCTAACCGGCTTGCCAACGCCCCTTTACTGGAGCCTGGGAAGCAACGGTTGAGATCGCGCCTATCGGGTAAATAACGGGATTGTTGAATAAAACCAAACACATTGACTATGGGCACCACAATCAGGGTGCCAGCTAAATTTTTAGGGCTAACCCGTCCAAGTAATCGCCGACAGATCTCAATACCATTGAGCTCATCGCCATGGATAGCAGCACAGACTAAGAGTGTCGGCCCAGGTTTGAGGCCGTGAAAGACTTCGACATGAATATCGAGTTGGGTATCGGTATAAAGCTTGGCAGCGGGTAATTTAATCCCCATTTGCGTACCCGCAATCACTCGTTTGCCTTCAATCTCAAACGCTTCGCGTTTTTTAACCATGGTCACTCCCTGATCTGCATTGAGCTGTATGTGATAACTCTAGTATTAAGCCTTAACACGCCCACGCTATTATTCGCCTTCAAACTGGGTTAACCAGTGTTTTAAAATTTGCTGCAATGCCACACGCTCAGCAGTCGGGACCCCCGATAATAGCGCGCTCTGACATTGGATATGTTTGGGGAGCGCAGCCTCAATCAGTGATTTACCTGCCGAAGTAAGCGAAACATGCACGGCGCGGCGATCTTCCTTACAGTGCTCACGGGCAATCAAGCCTTTATTTTCCAGCCGGTCTAAACGACTGGTCATGGCGCCTGAACTTAACATCATGCTTTGATACAGCTGCGAAGGCGATAAAGTATAAGGCTTACCTGAGCGTCTGAGTGTCGCGAGCACATCAAACTCCCCCTGACCTAAGCCAAATTCGCCGTGGCATAAGGCGATAGCGTTTTCCATATATTTGGTCAGCCTTGCGATGCGCCCTAACACCGCCATGGGGACTAAATCCTCTGTCACCCCTTCAGCCCGCCACTGGCCGAGGATTTTATCTAATCCATCTTCAACTGAAGCCGACATTTGCTTTGCGTCGAGTAGTTGCGAGTCGTTTGCCATAGGTTTATCTCTATATAAAGATTCTTCACATGCTAACCATTTTATCGCCTAATTTAATGATTTGTATATGTGGCTACTTTTAGTGGGTAGATAAGAGTAAATTCTGCATAAAAAAACCGCCCAATTGATACAAATTGGGCGGTTTTACGTTCAAGCAAGTTTAAGCGAAATGACTTAAGACTTTTTCACAAAGCAGGTCAGGATCACGATGCGAGTGCCATTCACACGGCCTTCGATATGCTCTGGATTGTTGGTTAACGAAATATTGCGTACTGCGGTGCCACGTTTTGCCACAAAGCTGGTACCTTTGACGTTAAGATCTTTAATGATGACCACGGTATCGCCGGCGTTAAGCACTGCACCGTTGCTGTCTAAAGTCGGTGGCGTATCATCACTGGCGGCAGCGGCTTCGGCATCGCCCCAAGCGCGTAAATCCTCTTCCAGATACAGCATATCCAGTAAATCCTGCGCCCAGCTTTCACCGCTTAAGCGTTTCAGCATGCGATATGACATCACTTGAACCGCAGGGACTTGGCTCCACATGCTGTCGTTCAGACAACGCCAGTGGTTCATGTCCATAGTATCCGGCGCTGCAATTTGGCTGCTGCAATTTTCACAAATCATAATCTCGTTTTCATGACCATCGGAAGCCGGTAAGTCATAAATAGAGAGTTCGACGTCACTTGCGCAGAGTTCACATTTGCCGCCACAGCGAGTTAGCAATTCATTTTCAGTCATTTTTTCTGTCTACATGCGTAATAAAACGCGGATTATGCCATAAATTGGCTTTTCACGGCAGGGGGGAAGGCAAGATAACCCTAATTTTTATATGAGTTATCTATTTCTTCACCCTTGGAATTGCCATTTAATCCTTAAAATTCATAAGCTAAACTGAGTCTGATATCTCGCCCCGGCGCGGGAATGCCATCCGACAGAAACGGCGTCACCTGCTGATTTGTGAGATTTTTTGCCATTAAGCGCACGCTGAGCCCTTTCAGTGTTTCTTGAGGCTCGTAGGCTAAATATATATTTTGTAAGAAGTAATTCTCACTTGGGGATTCTGCATTAAAAATATCACCTTCAGGCACATTATCCTGTGCATCATACCAAGTCCCCTGCCAAGCAACTGAAATGGAATCAGTAATATACATACCCACACGCAGACGAATATCCAGCGGCGCGATATTCGCAAGGTATTCATCCTCGCCTTGGCTGTCTCTGAGTGATCCCCTGTGCTCCCCCTCTAACCAAGAAACGGCTAAGTCACTGAAGAAATCCTGATAACGATATTGGGACTCGAGATCGGCGCCGTAGATCTCATAGCCGTCAAGATTGGTATAACCACTTTGAATCGCTTGATTTGGGTCGGACTTTGCACCGCGGCGCTGGGCAATATCGTCCCGTCCCAAGTTGGCAAATAGGGTCACTTGAGTTGAAAGCGTATCTTGGGCGGCAAAAAGACTCGTTTGCTGCGTCATTAAGCCCAGTTTAAAGGCGTGCAGACGCTCCACATCGATATCTCGACTCGTGCCAGTAATGCTCGCCTTGGCGTATTGCACTGCATAGATTTCATCGACCACTGGCGCCTGTAAGCTGTAGGCGTAATCGAAATTCACTCGAGTATTCGCTGTTAACTGGTAGTCGATACCCAATCGCGGTGAAAAGCCCGAATGGTGAGTCGAACTGTAGTCGTGCCCTGCCTTGATATCGTTGTAATCAGGGGCAATGTTGGGGCGACCAATGCTGTAGATAAAGTCATACCGTAGCGAAGGAGTGATGATCAGCTCATCCGTCACACTAATCGCATCGCGCAAATAGACTGCATAGGTATCCTGTCGCCCTTCGGGCTGATAGTAAGGAGTGTACCAACCGTAGTTTTTCTCGGGATTTTTCTCATAACTTTTGTTAAAGACCATTGAATCCCTATCGAGACTGCGGAACTGCAATCCAGTGGTGATTTCATGATTACCAACAATACTTAAGTTGTTGATGTCAATGTAGTCACGCTTGTAATCCAACCAAGATTCATGGCCGAAGTTGCCGACGGAGACTGTCATCTTTTCCCACGCGATTGGCGGCCTGACCCAATGGCGTGCATTGGCAGAATGGGAAACCACAATTTGGGTATCAATTAAAGGATTACTTGGGGAATAGCGATAATTCGCCGACCAGGTATTGTCTTCATAGGTGTTGTAGGCCGTGGTGGCATAGAGTGCCAGTTCATAGGAGCCATATTTACGGATGTTATAATCAGAAATCGCGGGCATAGGACCGCGGCGATTGGCCCAAGGCTTTCGGCCTTCGTCGAGATAATGGGTCAGGCTCAACATGAGTTGATGGTCACCTTGCTCATAATCTAGTTTGCCAAGGTAATTATTTTGCTCATAACCTGAGTATTCAAATGCTTCACTATTGGCGAGCGTCACATCCCCCGCATCGCGGCGGGTGACATGCAATAAACCTGAAAGTTGTTGATTCGCTCGTCCATAAACCGTTCCCGTGTAGCTTTTGGCGTCGTTATTACTGGCGTAACTGGCTTTGACTCGGGCGCCAAGGTTTTGATTGTAATTTAAAAAATCATCAGCAGATTTAGTCACAACATACATGGAGCCGCCAAAGCCGCCGTTACCTGAGCGGACATCGTGGGCCCCTTTAATCACTTCGACTCGCTTGATTAAATCGGGATCTAAGAAGAACGACCCATAGCGATACTGCTCAAATCCCACGGGGGCGTTATCGACATAAATGTTGAAATCTTCGGTTTCGCCAAATCCCCATACGTTAATGCGCTCGCCGCCACTGCGAGTACCACCATCAACATGGGCACCGGCCATATCATCGATAACTTCAGCAAATGTGGTCGCTTGCATCTCTTCAATTTGCTCCATCGAGATGATCGCCTCGCCCGGCTTAGTCATAGTGGTCGCTCGGCGGTATTGCTGGCCATGTACTTGTAATATCTCAATTGGCTCGACCTTAGGCGCTCCTAATACTTCCTTGGCATTGAGTGGCAACGCGGGCAATACGCTTAAGCCCAAACAGCCCATGATTGCTTTTGATATCGTGCTCTTAGGTTGATATCCCATCTCCCCATCCCCTGTTACATAGTGTAAAAAATAGGGCGGCATTATAGGCATCAATGTCAAAGATGAGAATAATTCTCACCTAGCTTTACATGTAAATCACAACCTGATGGTCACTACAGGGAAATACTCGAAGAATTTGCAATATCCACACACATTTGTTCAACTCGCACTAACCTGTTTTGACTAACAGTCGGAATCTCAGTCTCAAGCACCTCAAAGGTTTTATGGGTATGACTAAGCTCACCGCACAACCTCAAACCGAGTTGGCATTTACCGCTGCCAGCTTAGATTTTCTCAAACGGCTTTCGCTCAATAATTCCCGCGACTGGTTTAAAGCCCATCAGGATGAATATGAAGATAACGTCAGAACGCCCGCACTGCGTTTTATTGAACAAATTCAGCCTCATATAATTGCGATTTCGCCGAGACTGACCGCGGTTGCCAAAAAAGTCGGTGGCAGCTTAATGCGCCCACAGCGCGATAGCCGTTTTAGCAATGATAAGACACCCTACAAAACCAATGTGGGGATCCAGTTTCGACATTTTCAGGGCAAAGATGTGCATGCGCCGGGGCTGTATTTACACATTGCCGAAGACGGTTGTTTTATTGCCGCCGGTATTTGGCATCCCGAATCCAAGGTACTGAATGCGATTCGAACTTGTATCGATGAAAACCCCAACGGCTATAAAAAGGCGCTGCAGACATTAACCGGTCAAGGATTTGTGATGGATGGTGATAGTTTAACTCGCCCGCCAAAGGGATTCGATAAGCATCACTCAATGCTAACCGAGCTCAAACGTAAGGACTTTATCGCGCTAAAGCCCATTCCCTTTGAAAGGCTCTGCCAAGCCGATGCCGCCCGCTACTGCGCCGAACAATTCGCCCACTGTAGCCAATTAATGGCCTACTTGTGCTTTGCCCTCGAGTTGGACTTTTAGTTTTTGCATCAGTTTTGCAGTTCACGAGGCCAAGCATGCGCTTGGTCTCATGCTTATCGGTTTAACCTACGCCCTATTTCACATCGACGGGCTTAAGTGGCGTCAGCGCGAGACTCTTAAGATATTCGCTTAATACCGTAAATGCGTTATCCAACAGGGCGTATTCCTTCGCCTTACCTAACACTCTAATCCCTTGTAATTGAAGCACTAAAAAAGCCGCTAGCGACTCAGGCTGAACCGATTGAGATAACTCACCCTGTAGCTGACTGTAGCGTAATACACCGGTAAAGTTAGTCTGCAACTGGGCAAACAAGCGCTGGCACTCTTGCTGCACGCAGTCATCATCGAGACATTTTTCTAATACTGCATTCTGCATAAAGCAGCCATACTCTTGCTCGCGCTGCAAGGCCACAAATCGCGCTAAATAGGTCAAGATCTCATTCAATCCCGCCCGTGCATGCAGGATTTTCTCCTTCGCCCCGAAGGAATAGTGGTCGAGATAAAAACGTAAACATTCACGATATAAACTCTGTTTATCACCAAAACTGTTATACAAGCTGAAGCGATTAATCCCTAAGTGTTCGACCAGATCGGCAATCGATGTCTCGGCAAATCCCTTCTGCCAAAATAGCTCCATCGCCTGAATGAGCTTTTCTTGTCTATCAAAATTACAACTGCGTGCCATGGTTCAAACCTACATTGATGCCTGTATTAAACGGAGTGCTATATGGCAAAAACATTCTTGACTGACCGTTTAGATATGGCGTAAATTTTATCCTAACCGATCGTTCCGTTAAAGCTCTATTTAGCCAAACTTAAAGATAAACAGAAGGAAAGAGCATGAAGCTTTATGAATTAGCCCCTACGCCAAGCGCAAGACGCGTGAGCATTTTCCTCGCCGAAAAAGGCATCGATATCCCACGTGTGAATGTTGATATTCGCGGCGGTGAAAATCTCAGCCCTGAATTTAAAGCCAAAAGCTTAAACGGACGCATTCCACTGCTCGAACTCGATGATGGTAGCTACCTATGTGAATCCGTGGCTATTTGCCGCTATTTAGAAGAAATCTATCCCAGTGAAACGTCCTTATTTGGCAACAGTCCACTAGAGCGTGCCAAAGTAGAAATGTGGCAACGCATCATTGAATTACAAGGTCTGATGGTCGGCTTTCAAGCCTTTAGAAACCTAACGGGTATTTATAAAGATAGAGAAAATTGCGTCGAAGACTGGGGCGCAGAATCACGCCAACGGGTCATTGACTTCCTGCCGACCTTAGACCAACAATTAGCCAAATCAAGCTATATTGCGAGCGATAGCTTTACGATTGCCGACATTTCTGCATACGTTTTTATTAGCTTTATTAAAAACTTAGATATTCTGGTGGATGACACCCTGCCCCACATTCAGGCATGGTTTGCGACAGTGGCCCAGCGCCCCGCGATAGTGTCGCTTACCCCAAAAAACTAGCAGCGATGCCCTATTGGGCACCCAAGTTAAGCATTAACCAGTTAAGACTTAAGGGATAACTATGATTGATTTATATACCGCCGCGACCCCGAACGGTTTTAAAATTTCCATCGCGCTTGAAGAAATGGGTCTCGACTATCGAGTGCATAAATTAGATTTCAATACCAACGAACAGAAGCAGCCTGAGTTTCTCGCCATTAACCCTAATGGCCGTATTCCAGCCATTATCGACAGAGATAACGATGACTTTGTGGTGTTCGAGTCCGGCGCAATTCTTCTGTATCTGGCTGAAAAAACCGGTAAGTTTTTGCCTGCCGATCCTAAAAAACGCTCGCAGGTCATTCAATGGCTCATGTTCCAGATGAGTGGTGTTGGCCCGATGATGGGTCAAGCTAACGTGTTTTATCGTTACTTCCCCGAAAAAATCCCCGCGGCTATTGAACGTTACCAGAAAGAAGGTCGACGTTTGTTTGAGGTAATGAATACCCAGTTAGCCAAACATGCATATTTAGCGGGTGATGAGTACACCATTGCGGATATCGCGACTTGGCCTTGGGTGCGCATCCATGAATGGAGCGGTATCAATATGGAAGGACTCACTCACCTACAACGTTGGCTAGACGAGTTAGCCCTAAGACCCGCTTGCCAAAAAGGCATAGTGACACCTCCGCCCTCAGTATTGAGTGATGAAGAGCGTGCTAAGCAAATCCAGGAGATGGTGACTAAGTAGGCTATCATTTCCTCGCGCGCATTCGTTTTTCTCCATCAAGCCCCAACTCAGCATTGGGGCTTTTTTACTGCTAGCGATGCGCAAAACTGCTACACTCTGCGCCACTTATTGATTTGCTTGGCCATATTCATCCCATCGGATGGATGTCACTCGGCCGAGCCACTTTTCAGGCTAACTTTATGGGCAATCCAAACGGCTTATCATCTACCACTATTCACTCTGCATTTAATATCGAACCGCAAACGCCCGCACAAAAACGCGCGAAGAGCTATGCCAATACCATTAAGTTATTGTTCGATGAGATTTTAAATACCAAGCAACCCGCCGACCGAGTGCTCGCGAACTACTTTAGGGAACATAAAAAGCACGGCTCTAAGGATCGCAAGGTCATCCGCGAATCCTTATTTAGCCTGTTCCGTTGGTGGGGCTGGTTTAAAGCCACGGCCGATCATCAACAGGCGCCACAATTTTTTGCCATGCTCAGCGCGAGCGCCCTAATCGAAGCCCATCCATGGCAAGATATCGCCCAAGCCTGGCATGAGCTCGCCCAATCGCCAGCTGATTATCAACAGCTTCAATCCCTTAGCGTTAATAGCTTAGCGGATAAATTGGCACTGGTACGGCGCCAATTTCCCGAAGTGTCCTTCGAACTCGCGGATTTATTGCCTGAATGGTTTTGGCAGGTCTGCCCAATTGCCCCAGAGCTGCGCCCAAATCTCATCGAAGCCATGTCTAGCCGGCCACCGATTTGGGGACGTGCACAGGGAATCAACAGCCAAACAGCTGTTAAGCAACTACAAGCGCTAGAGATTGATGCGAGTCTCAGCCCCTATTTTGAAGATGCCATAAACCTTGGCACTAAGAGCATGAATCTCAATGAAATATCACTCTATAAAGAGGGCAAAATTGAGATCCAGGATTTAGCCTCACAAGTGATAGGTCAAATTTGTGCACCAGAGCCTTGGCAACACTGGTGGGATGCCTGCAGCGGCGCAGGCGGAAAAACCCTGCAATTGCGCACACTGATGCAAACTGCCGCAGCTAAGCAGCACAGTCCATTTGTCGGCTCAATTGTGTCATCAGATATTCGCGCCCACGCCTTAGAAGAACTCAGCAAACGCGCACAACGGGCAAAGTTTGACGGCATCAGCATTGCTCGCTGGCGCAGTGATGCACTGCCGGTCGATGCTAACCATTTTGACGGGGTATTAGTCGACGCCCCCTGTAGCTGCACGGGCACGTGGCGACGTAACCCAGATATGCGTTGGCTCGACAGCCTCGATGCCGTCACAGATAAAGCAGCACTGCAACTGGATATCTTAAGCCGCAGCAGTGAGGCGGTAAAACGGGGCGGAAGCTTAGTCTACGCCACTTGCTCACTGTCACCAGTTGAAAATGAGCAAGTAGTTTCCGCCTTTTTACAACAACATCCCGAGTTCAGCTTAGTGCCGATCCGCCACCCCTTTACAGGCGAACAAACAGAAATGTTGACCGTGTGGCCCTTCGAAGCCAACACAGATGGAATGTTTGTGGCGCGTATGCAGCGCAAGCAGTAGCACTAACTCCTTATTTTTTATCAGAACTTGGCACTCTTTCCCTGAGTGCCTTTTATATATTTCTTAATAAGGTTTGTCGCTCGCAAAGTTTATTCATAGAACAATCATTAAGATAAGTCATAAATACCCTAATAAAATGCCTAAAAGCCATACTTGCATCACTCGCCCCCGTTCTTGGACAAAACTTTTCACCATCAGTGATTAAATATTTCGCTTTAGCTTAATCTCACCTTTGGGTAAAAAGATCGGGTGCTGAAAATGGCACAGGTATTTTTGGAATTTTGACCATGTCACACTCCTATGAATTTGACGACGATGATGCGCCATGGGGCGAAAACGTCAAAGGTAAGCAAAAAAACAAACGCGTAAAACAACGTCGCAGGGATACTAAGCGCCGTTATTCTGATGATGCAGAGGTGGATTTCTATCAGCATAAATCGAAGTAACTGAACTACGACCCGTTTGCCTTAGCAAATTCGAGCTTTATAAGCAGTCAAATCCCAGCAAGTTGGAGTTAATCCAACTTGCTAGTTAATCTAAGTTTTTCCCTCTATTCATCTTTTAATTCAATTGTAAAATCAATAGGCTAATAAGCTGATTTGCCCTATGCTCTTTATGGTTTACTCATGCCTTAGTCGGCAAAACTACCTTACACATCTTTACGGGTTTAAAGGATGATCCCATGGAAAAACAACGCCCCGATTTTATCTATCCCCCAGGCAGTATGTTGATGCACTCACCCTTAGTGTTGAATAAAGCCGATATGTACGGTTTTTTTCTCAAGGGAAAACTTGCCAACCTACAGCGCTCTATCGATAAAACCCTCAATCAAGTGGCCGGTAGTGCCATGTACTTTAAAGTGCTATCGCCCTACGTACTGACAACTTTTACCCAAATCGAGAAAGCCTATTCAGAAGACCCAACCGACAGGGCCAAAGGTTGGATCCAAGAAACCGACATCATCACTTGGGTCATGGTCGGTCGCCAAGAAAATAGCAACAGCACATCCATCAGCCATGTGTATTTTCAGCCGCTGCATATTTGGGTGAATGATGCGATGGCCCTGATCAATGGCCGTGAGTTGTTCGGTTATCCCAAGTATTTGTGTGAATACACTATGCCCGCGGTCGGTGAGCCATTAACCCGCCTCTTCCTGGCCACAAAGAGCTTCTTACACTTTAGCCCTGACACTGAGCTTGCCGTGCACCCGCTGATTGAGGTGAATTGCAATGCCAAGCCCGAGGCGCAGCTCACCACGCTAGAAGCCATAGCCCAAACCTGGCAACTCTTTAAAGAGCAAACGGATTTTATTCCAGAGCTGGATAAGCTAGGTGAGGAGCAACTGTTTCATTTGCTGTTTAAGCCCGCTATCGACCAAGTGTTTTTAAAGCAGTTTCCGGACGCTTCAGGCCAAAAAGCGGTTTATCAGGCGATTACTGCATCGCCCGCTAAGGTCAACAAAGTGCACAGTGTTGCCCTGTTAGAAAATGACTTTGTCGCCACCATTTTTGATAACGCCAGCTTCCCACTCAAAGAAACCCTAGGCGTCGAGGTTGGCGAGCAGCATGTATTACTGCCCTACCATGTGAACTTTGACTTTGAAGTACCGCCGGGCGAAGTGCTGGTCGATAACTCTGAAATCAAAAAACAAAAAATTGCCATTCTAGGCGGAGGCGTCGCGGCTATGACCGCCGCCTGTTATCTCACCGACAGACCCGGTTGGCAGAATCAATATGAGATTGATGTCTATCAATTAGGCTGGCGAATCGGCGGCAAGGGCGCAAGTGGCCGTAATGCTGCGATGGGGCAACGGATTGAAGAGCATGGCCTGCATATCTGGTTTGGTTTTTATCAAAATGCCTGCGCCTTGATGCGTAAAGCCTATGAAGAATTAAACCGCCCGCCCGAAGCACCGCTGGCCACCTTCTTCGATGCCTTTAAACCCCATAACTTTATTGTGCTACAGGAGGAAATTAATGGTCGCTCCGTTAGCTGGCCAATCACCTTTCCGACACTGCCAGGGATCCCAGGAGATGGCACCGAAACCTTAACCTTCTGGAAGGTAGTTAAGGCCGCATTTGCTTGGATAAAAGAGTGGCTAAAGGATATGGACTCCCTACTGGAAGCCGATGAAAAAGCCATGGCGACACCGAAAAACTGGCTCGATACCAGCTGGTTTGAACGGCTTAAGGATAAGTTAGAGGATTCAGTAGAAGATGCGATGGAGTCCCTTGACGCCCTAGGTGACAAGCTAGAATGCCATTTTAATCAAATGATTGGCCGCGAATGCGATGAGCATGTCCACAGCGAGAGTGACGATGGTTTAGTCGAGTCCGCCGTCGATGCCCTGCACCAAAGGTTGGTTAAACGCTTTAGTGACCATTTAGACACTAACGACGAGTTGCGCCATCTGTATATTGCCGTCGATTTAGGCTTAACCATCTTAAAAGGGATGTTTGTCGACGATGTGTTTGAAAAAGGCTTTGATGCCATCAACGATTATGATTACCGCGAATGGTTAATCAAACACGGCGCCAGCCAAAAATACACGGTCGACAGCGCCCCAGTACGCGGTTTTTATGATCTGGTATTTGCCTACGAAAAAGGCAACTTTGACAAACCGAATGTCGAAGCGGGCACCATTATTCGCTCCATGCTGCGTATCGCCCTGTGTTATCAAGGCGGGATTATGTGGAAAATGCAAGCCGGCATGGGAGATGTGGTCTTTACCCCCTACTATGAAGTGCTGAAACGGCGCGGCGTTAATTTCCACTTTTTCAATCGAGTCGATAATTTAGAATGTCGCAATAACAGCATTCAAGCGATTGAAATTACTGAGCAAGTCGCTTTGGCACCATCGGTTAAAGACTACAATCCACTCGTGGATGTGAAAGGCTTAGCCTGCTGGCCCAGTACCCCCAATTACGCTCAGCTCGAGCCTGAGCAAGCCGCATTGCTAAAAGCCCATGATATTAATCTTGAACACTTCTGGAGCGATTGGGACAACCTGTACGAGGCGCAATTTGGCCAAGCACTACCGAAAAAACGTCTACAAAAAGGCGTGGACTTCGACAAAGTGATTTTTGGTCTGTCTCTTGGTTCGGTCCCCCATGTCGCTAGCGAAGTCATGGCGCAGAGTCCGGCGCTCAAAACCTGTGTAGATAAAGTGCAGACCGTCGCGACCCAAGCCTATCAACTTTGGATGAATCAAGATCTTAATGGTATTGGTTGGCCCAATTATTCTGAGAATGGCGAGCAGCCTGTCTTATCAGGCTTTACCGAGCCCTTCGATACATGGGCATCAATGGATCAATTGCTCGATAAAGAAGACTGGCGCGGCCTTGAGCCCAAAAATGCCAGTTATTTCTGCTCGGCGTTGCCCGTGGATGCCTATCCACCACGTACGGATATCGGTTTCCAACAGCGCAAAACCGCCGAAGCCAAGGCTGGCGCCATTAATCAGCTCAATATGGAAATTCATAAGCTGTGGCAACATGTTGGCGATAGTTTCCCCTGGGAATGGTTGCACGATGAACAAAACCGCCAAGGCGAAGCGCGATTCGATAGCCAATATTGGCGCGCCAATGTGGATCCTTCGGAACGTTATGTGTTGTCGGTTAAAGGCAGCTCACAATATCGTATCACCACCGATGGCACAGGTATCGACAATCTGTATATGACGGGTGACTGGATTAAAACCGGCCTCAATGCCGGTTGTGTCGAGGCCGCCACCATGGCGGGGATGCATACCGCTAAAGCCATCTGCGGTCATCCGGCCATTATCAAAGGCGAAAAAGACTTCGCCTAAATGCCAAAGGGCTGCATTGTGCAGCCCTTTGTATTTGTTTTATAAGTTGTTCTCAAGCTTAAAAGGAAGCGATCTCACCCACGCGGCTATCGGCAT
Organism: Shewanella sp. DNRA4; assembly: GCF_012843185.1. Classification (NCBI taxonomy): domain Bacteria; kingdom Pseudomonadati; phylum Pseudomonadota; class Gammaproteobacteria; order Alteromonadales; family Shewanellaceae; genus Shewanella; species Shewanella sp. DNRA4. The sequence goes on along the minus strand of NZ_JABAIP010000001.1, from coordinate 24,757 downwards.
ATTCCTGACGCCGTTTTTCCATCCTCGACTGATACAAACTACTATCTGCACAGCGCAGCCACTCATGGGGTTCGGCTACGTCGGTATTCATCGCGATGCCAAAACTAAAATGACAATCCTTTAAGCCTTCAGCTGCGACTTGCGCAGTTAATTCTCGCAAACTATTCACTAAATTTGTCACGCTACTCGCAGGCAGAATAACGACAAACTCATCGCCACTAATACGGTAGATTTTGAGTTGAGCAATATTGGTCGCTTGCAAAAATTGCACAAGTCTTTGTAGTAAACGATCCCCTTCTTGATGTCCCAAGGTATCATTTACCATCTTGAGATTGTCGACATTCAGCAGCACCAACGCCATAGGGTTAACCACCTTATTGGAAAAGGCCAATTGAGAATTCATAAACTCATCAAAGGCATAACGGTTACCGACTCGCGTTAAGCCATCAAGCCTTGCTTTTTCCCAAGCGATCCCTAACTCTTCGATATGCGCCTTACGTTCTTCAGAAAGGAGTTTAAGTTTATTAGCCAAGGCAAGAGATAACAGTAAGGCATCTACAGTGCCGCCGAGCAAAGTAGCAAATTCAGCATGCTCAATAAAATCAGGAGTAATCCCCATATTGCCCGGTAAAATAATCACCGCAGGCAACAGCAAACAACTAAAGGCCATGATGAAATAGCGCGCTGGGGCAAAGCCTTTCATCAAACACACATTGCCGCAGGTAATCGCCAACGCTATCCACAACATAATGAGTACAGAGGCAATAATCGCGGTATAGGACAATAACCAAATACTGGTAGGCAAGGCTAAAACACAAGCAACTAATAAGTACTGGCTCAGCCGCCACAATCGGGGCGAATAGCTAGGCAACTGCAAAAAGTGCTTGTAGAACATAATATTAAATATCGGCAAACTGATAAAAAACAGATGATGTAGTTCTAATTGATGATAGTTAAACAAGTGAGCGGGTAAATGGAATGTTAATGCCCAACCTCCAAAATAGGCCAATACATAAAGGCCATAATATAAGAAGGCTTTATCAAAAATAGATATATAAATCAGTATATTATATAAAGCGATAAACAGTAATCCCCCTAAACAAATCAGTATCGCCATGGCCACACGGTCGTTGGTTAACTGATGCACCTCTTCTGACGTTAAAGCCAGCTCTGGGGCGGAGGAATAATAGCGGCTACTCAGTCGAGTCACCAACCAATAATCAGTCCCAATATTCAGTTGAACCTTGCGACCGTAATCGAATAAAAATTCATAGGGTGCATAGTAACCACTGTGGGCCGTTTGCACTGAGCCATCACTACCAAGTAACCAATAATCGACCGATTCAACAATAGAATTACTGGCATCGACTACCCAACGAGTTTGACGGCTATTAACCATCACTGGAGACACCATCCAATAGTCGCCACCAGCCAGACTCACAGAGCTAGCTTCTTTGAGTAGGCTCATCCATTGAGTTACCTCATTAAAATCGGCAGGCGGGAGCTGCTTATCTTCTGCATGGAATAAATAAGGGGAGTCCAACGCAATTTCAGCGCTAAGGGCAAATGGACTAAATGTCCAAAACAGCAACAAAAAGCACCAGAAATTATGCACGTTAGTTTTGCTCATTGGTATCTTGGTTTATATACCCGCGTTTAGTTCGACGCAGAAAATCAATTTAGAATGTTAACTTTATGACTACATTTTATTTTTTACAATTGATTAGACTAAATTAGTCGGCAATTGGATGCCTTATGATGATATTTTAGTCGTTAACTTATAGAACCACACTTTAGCCTCAATATCAGTCGTTAACATGGATACCTATGGCACCTTTATTGATGATTTTAGTGGCACAATTGTTGATAGCCAGCGGTAACCTATTGGTTAAGTTGCTTGAAACTAATGCGCCAGTGTTTCAACTTGTACTTTACCGGCAATTATTTGCCACACTTTTGGTACTGCCCTTTGTCTGGCGTTTACAGGGCAATCTCAAGTTAAGTCCCTTTTACAAAGTGCACTTAAGCCGAGCGCTATTAATTGGTTTAGGCAATGCTATCTTTATGCTAGCTGTATTGCATCTGCCACTCGCAACAGTCACCGCAGTCATTTATACCTCGCCATTATTACTGCTGTTATTGTCCGCGTTCTTTTTACATGAGCGCATAGGCTATCGCCGAACAGTAGCAGGCATCATTGGTTTTACAGGCATATTACTGATAAGCCAACCAACCGAATTTAATCTCTACATTGGCTTAGCCTTTTTTGGGGCCATGACTTCGGCAACAAATAGCTTGATTTTGAAGGCATACTCAACCCACGAGCATCCCTTTTCAACACTCTTTTGGTCTAATGCCTTTGCGATGGTTTTTCTGATACCGGCAACTTGGTACGAGGGCGCAGATTTTAATCTCCCCGTCGCTCAAGTCGGCTTAACCTTAGGCGTGTTTTATATCGGCATGACCTACCTGATTATCCATGCCTATCGACGAGCAGATGCGAGCCAAATGGCACCAGTGGAATACACAGGCCTTATTTTTGCCGCATTGTTTGGTTGGTGGTTTTTAGATGAAACCCTTAGCATTGTGGTGTGTATTGGCATTGGACTGGTGCTCTTCTCCTCCATCCTGCCAAGCTACAGCGAGCTCAAAGCTAAATGGAAAAGCCGGCAAAGGTAACCTTGGCCGGCTTTAAATTCGAGGCGACACATTTAGGTCGCCAATTTACTGGTTCGATTAGAAGCGGAATTTACCGCCGATGTACGCACCATCGTCAAAGGTAAAATCACGAGCATTATCGTATTCAAAGGCAATTTTACGATAACCAACGTACAGCGCCATATTCGGGTTGATGTTGTATTGCACTTTAGAATCCAATTCATACTGACCATCGACATTACCGAAAGACAATACCGATGGCGCGTAGTAAGCGGCAGCATGTATAGAAATATTTGGCCCTAAGGCTAACGCATAGCGACCACCGACAGACACAGTACTGCCATTTGGCGCATCGTCTGCCCATAATTGGCTTAACTTAGCGCCCACTTCAAAATGATGCACTCCCGCATCGTGGGTCATGTGCATTGCACCTTGAGCAATATGACCACTATCGTCTGAATAAATATATCCTAATACTGCATTAGTATCTTTATTCACTTGCAGCTCTAACTCAGTAGAAACGACATCGTTGTTTAAGCCAAGATTAAATTCTGACGCATTCACTTGCAGCGCGGCTGCACTCAATAATAAGACACTTGCTACTCTGAATTTAGCCATAAAAACACCTCAATAATGACTGTGGGTAATAGCGCGGATCATACCGAATAAAAAAAGAAAATCTGCATATTTAGGATTTTGGTGCCGATATTTTTGAATTTAAAACCAAATAAAAACCTGCATTAAACATCATAAAAACCTAAATAAAACAATTTTCACACATTAAGGTGCTGGTATACGATTTCCCACTAAGGTTTGCATCGTTCCTTCAATATCAATCTCATCACATAAGGTTAAGTAATACCACCCAACGGTATTCCCTGTTCCTCGAATACTTAAATAGTTACGCCAAAAGTGAAATCCGGCCTTGAGTAAATTCACTCTGCTGGCGTTGTTTTCATCTCGAATAGTGGCAAATAACAGGGCGATTCCCTGTGCTTTAGCCACTTCAATCCGCATAAGGGTAAGTCCTTGGGCGATGCCTCGGCGGCGATATAAAGGCGAGACCACCAGATAACCGAGTTCCCCTACCGGGCCAGAACCGGCCTTAATCGCTGCGCAGCCGACTATCTCGCCTTCGAGAGTCTTCGCCAATATCACGGCGCGGGACAGAGCAAAAGCCTGATGGTCGAGGGGATGCGCGTTGTCATCACGCAGGTCAATTAATGCAGCCGCAGCCGCTAATTCGGTCGCGTTTTGACAAAGAACAAATTGAATATCGTTTTGATTCATACAAATGAGTTAAACAACCAAATCCACTTAAAGATAAAGTATCGTCGCCATACCGAGGAAAGTGAAAAAGCCCACCACATCGGTCACAGTGGTTAAAATCACCGAGCCAGAGAGCGCCGCATCTTGGTTAAATCGCTGCAAGACCATAGGCACAATAACCCCAGCTAAAGCCGCGACCGCCATATTGATTAAAATCGCACAACCTATCACTATGCCTATGGTGCTGTCGGCAAACCACCAGCCCGCCACCAGTCCAATAACAATCGCCCACAGAGTGCCATTGACTAAACCAATCCCTAACTCGTTCTTCATTAACGAGAATAAGTTACCCGCAGAGATCTGCCCCATCGCCATACCGCGGATCATCAAGGTGAGCGACTGACTCCCCGCAATCCCGCCCATGGACGCCACTATCGGCATAAGTACCGCAAGTGCAACCACTTGAGATAAGACGTTTTCAAACAATCCAATGGTTGCCGAGGCCAAAAATGCGGTGAGTAAGTTAATCCCTAACCACACGGCGCGGCGCTGCGCACCTTTGATGATCGGGGCGAATAAGTCGTCGGACTCATCCATACCCGCGGTCGCCATTAATTGCGCTTCGTAATGTTCACGCACTAAGGCAGTCGCAGCCCTCAGGGTGACACGGCCAATCAGCTCCCCGGCCTCATCGATCACAGGTAACTCAATTTCGCGGCTATGTTCTATCGCCTCGGCGGCATCGAGTAGCGTCGTATCCGCAGTTAATGCACGACTGTCTTCCGATAACAGTGAAATCAGCGGCTCAGAGGGATCATGCTTGAAAATATCATAACGTCTGACCGTACCTAGGTATTTATCCGCCTCATCGACAATAAATAAGTTGTCGTTACAGTCGAGTTCAATTCGCCTGAAAAACCGCTGCGCCTGAGCCACAGTCGCCTTATCGCTGAGCACTAACATTTGATGATCGGTATAACGACCAATTTCGTTTTCCGAATATTGGTCATACAACTCGAAACGCTGCCGCTGACGTTCACCCATCTGCGCCAAGGCTCGGTCGGTAAAACTTTCGGGGAGATAATCACTCCACTCAATCAAATCCTCAGGACTTAGCTGCGCGAATAGCAGATCCACCTCATTGTCGGGCATCTGCTTTAGGATACCCATACGCGGATCGGCACGCATTAAACTCAGCACTGTCACACGGTCACTAAACTCAACCTGTTGCCAACGCTCGTAACGCTCGTCTAAGGGTAAAGACTCCAGTGCTAATGCAATAGTACCAGGCTCTGCTTCATTTAAGATTTCACTGAACACTTCAGCCTGTTCTTCACCTTCAACTTCAGTGAGTTGCTGAACAACCTGCCCGACATCGGCCTGTGTGTTTGTTTCGTATTCGGCTTCATGTTCAGTCACATAAACGCCCTTCTGCTGAGATAAAAATTAGCGTAACTATATTGATATTGAAGAAGATTGGCAAACACACAAAATAAATTGCACACAAATTGATTGATAACAACTTAACTATTATTTATGCTAACCATCACACCTAAGGAGGTAATGATGACATCGACTATCTATAGCCACAGCGCAAACGACATTCAAGGCAATCCAACGGCACTGGCACAATATCAAGGCAAAGTAATTTTAATTGTAAATACCGCCAGTGAGTGCGGTTTTACACCACAGTACAAAGGCTTAGAGGCGCTTTATCAAAAATATAAAGCACAAGGATTTGTGGTTTTAGGCTTCCCATGCAATCAGTTTGGTGCCCAAGAAAAAGCCGATGAGAAAGGCATCCAAAGCTTTTGTGAACTCAACTTTGGCGTGAGTTTTCCCCTATTTTCAAAAATCGAAGTAAACGGTGAGCATACTCACCCTTTATATCAGTATCTTAAAAAAGCAGCGCCAGGCCTATTAGGCACAGAACGCATTAAGTGGAATTTCACTAAATTCTTAGTTAATCGTCAGGGAGAAGTGGTCGCTCGCTTTGCGCCAACCACAAAACCAGAAGACATTAGCGACAAAATAGAAACGCTTTTAAAGTAATCAGCGAGCTATCCCGTTGAAACTTTACTATTAAATAAAAAAGTTAAGTTATTTTTTATTTTCGATGGAACTTTAACCCTATAAGCCCCTCAAACATATTGAACAGCGAATGTCTTTTTCATGTTCATCATTCTCCCAGGGGCTTCTAGCGCGGCCCCCTTGACCTAGGAAGAGGTCACTAGGCAACCAATTGGTTGCCTTTTTTTATGTCTATGTTTTATTTGTAAAATAAATGTAGTCACCCACTGACTTCTATATTTAGCATGTCGGCATGGTCGAAAATAATTTCAAAAATTTTTAGCCGCAAACTGAACTTTATGAAAAGGCCTTAGTCTGAGTATATGTAAGGATTAACAAATCCGCTTTAATGCACAATTGATTGCTAAATGAAAAGTTTAGCAAAGGATTAAATGGATAAAACATGCCGTTTAATTCAATGGAACAGTTTCAAGTTATTGCATAGAGTCGAATTGGTTGGTCGTTCATCATCATCTCCCTTTTGGGAAGCAATCGAATACACGCTAGCGCACTGAATTCCTTTGTCTCCTAGCTTGATTTTCTTATGGCAACCTTTGGTTGCCATTTTTTTTATCTGTTTTTACGAGTTAAACATCCTATCTAACTGCACTTGAATGGATGGGTGATAACCTGCGCGTGCGCTTGCATAAATCTGTTGTAACTCAGCATGATAACCCGCAATCTTTAACTCAGCGTAAAGCGGACGGACAAACTTGCCGCGGCCAATACGCTGTAAATAAGCGCTTAAAGCGGGCAGCACGGGATCGTAATGATTGCGGATAGCGACCCTAAACCAATCGCAGGCAATTTCGGCATTGGTCGACTCGGTTAACTTAAAGGTATCGTCCAAATCCATTAATTGCACCTGAGACAAGACTTCAGGCAATTGGGTCAAAAAGTATTGCCAGTGATGGACACGCCAGCCTTGCACCTTAAGCTCACTAGCCGCTTTGCCCTTTAGAAAGTCCTCCAAGGCACTATCGACCTTATCTAAACTTCGCGATGTGGGCCCCACATAACCTTGAGGTAGCCCTTCGCCATAAATCCATTCCAGCAATTCGGCTTCGCTTATCTTATCGGAATAGGCTTCAACTAAAGCGACTTTGGCGTATTTGACAAACTCTTCAGTGGTGATTGCCTTAAAAGCAAAGTGCTGCACATAGGCAAACAGAAACTTATCGAATTCGGTGCGGCCAAGTCGATGCTCTAATTCATGGACGAACATCGACGCCTTATCATAGGTAAAGCGGTTAAAGGCCAGGTTAGGATCGGCCTGTTGTACATTGGCGGGTAGCGTTTGCCTATGGCGCGGTAAAACGGCCATTTCTTCTTTTAGTCGACCAAATTCAATAACCCATTCTAGCTCAGCCTGCTCCTTGCCATAGACTTCCTCGACAATTCGATTGGTGAAATAGGTCGTAAAACCTTCATTTAACCAGAGATCACGCCATGTGGCATTGCTCACCAAATTGCCCGTCCACGAGTGTGCCAACTCATGGGCAACCGTTGACACAAGGCTCTTATCTCCCGCAATCAAGGTTGGAGTTAAAAAAGCTAAACGGGGATTTTCCATGCCACCAAAGGGAAAGCTCGGTGGCAAGATGATCATGTCATAACGCCCCCAGGCATAGGGGCCTAATAGCGATTGCGCCACATCTAGCATATGTTCGGTATCGGCAAACTCAGTTGCTGCGGCGGCCAACATGCAAGGTTCTGTATACACGCCACTGCGCGGGCCTATGGCTTGAAATGCCAAATCGCCTACTGCTAATGCCAGCAAATGGGTTGGGATGGCTTTTTCCATCTCAAACGTAAATATCCCTTCAAGCGGTGTATCTGGATGGTTCATCGCACTCATCACTGCACGCATTCCCTTGGGCACTTGGACTTTCGCATCGAAGGTTATCCGCGCCTTTGGCGTATCCTGCAAGGGGATCCAACTGCGGGCATTAATGGGCTGAGATTGACTAAAGAGATAAGGTAACTGTTTGCCGGCCGTTTGCTCAGGCATGAGCCACTGCAACCCTTCAGCTTCTGGCGAGGTGCGATAGTGAATACAGACTCGCTCACACTTTTCAGCGGGTAGCTGGATCACCAATTTCTGCCCGAGGATTTCATTTGGCACTTCAAGCACAAACTCAAGGGGCTCTTGAGTATCAGTAGTGACCGATAAAATATGTAAATCACGGCTATCGAGCCATAACTCGCTAGTCTGTGGTTCAAAGTAGCGAAGTGACAGAACCGCTTCCCCGAGCAAAGTGCGAATCGCAAAGTCGATTTTCAACGCGAGGGATAAGTGCGTGACCTGCACTTGGTCGCTATTGGCAAAGGAATGGTAATCCCGAGTTAAATCCCATGCTGCGGGAGCGATTGGCATTTGCTGACTTTCTGATGACATCACTTAGCTAACCTGTGAACGGTAAATTATCTAATCATATTATCGGACGCAGATTTACCGACGCGCAATCGAATAAACTGTCCTCGCATCAGCATTTTGTAACAATGCTTGAATCCAAGTTTTGCCATAATCGACTTTAGTTAACTCATAAAAATAAAATTTACATATTTTTCAATGCATAAAGAAAAATAGTAAAAATATTTTCAAAAATTTTCTATTTTGGCTGAACTAATTTCGCGCCCTTGAGTCAGATATTATGAACCGAATCTTTGCAATGAGTTTCTTCGTTCATCATCATTCTCCTTTCGATGGTTTCTAGCGCGACCGTCCCCAGATTCCGAATTGGAATTTACAGCAACCTAATTAGGTTGCTTTTTTTATGCCTATTTTCAGTCGTAAGCGCCAGCTAGTAATCACCTAGCATGATAACCCCATACTGACGCTGGTGGTTTAAGTCCCCAAAACAAAAAGGGCCTCCGAAGAGACCCTTAACGTTTAGCGATTTAGCATTATAGGCGGATGCCTAACTGTTCTAAATCTTTAGCAACTACGCTCTTAGGCAGAGTCACATAACCGTCTTTTTCTACCACTTGCTGACCTTGCTTAGACAGCACGTAACGGATGAATTCTTTTTCCATTGGTGCTAAGTCTTTGTTTGGTTGCTTGTTCACGTATACATATAAGTAACGTGATAATGGGTAAGTACCGTTAGCGGCGTTTTCTGCAGTCGCTTCGATAAACTCGTTACCTTTCTTCGCAATGGCAACGGCTTTCACGCCAGCAGTTTTGTAACCGATACCTGAGTAACCGATAGCGTTCAGTGATTGAGACACTGACTGAACTACAGAAGCAGAACCTGGTTGTTCGTTTACGTTGGCCTTGAAGTCACCTTTACACAGAGCGTGCTCTTTAAAGTAACCGTAAGTACCAGATACTGAGTTACGGCCGTATAACTGTACGTCTTTAGCTGACCAGTTACCGTCAAGGCCTAAATCGCCCCAACGTTGGATGTCGCTGCTACCACATTTGTGAGTAGAAGAGAAAATACCGTCAACTTGCTCGACAGTTAAGCCTTTAATTGGGTTATCTTTGTGTACGAACACCGCTAAAGCGTCAATCGCAACACGAACAGCAGTTGGCTTGTAACCGTAGTGTTTTTCGAAGGCTTCTTCTTCATTAGGCTTCATCTTGCGGCTCATTGGGCCGAATTGTGAAGTACCTTCAGTTAATGCTGGTGGCGCAGTAGAAGAACCAGCTGCTTGAATTTGGATATTTACGTTAGGGTACATCTGTTTAAATTCTTCAGCCCACAGTGTCATCATATTGGCTAAAGTATCTGAACCTACAGAGGAAAGGTTGCCCGATACCCCACTTGCTTTCTCGTAAGTTGGCAGAGATTGATCAACAGATGCCATTGCAGTGGCAGAGAATACACCAGCGGCAGTAAGAGTCATCGCGCCGACAAGCTTTTTCAGTTTCATTATGTGCTCCAGTAATAAGCTAACTAATTTGTAACTTAAGTTTCTTCAGACGCAGCCAGTATCAATCGCTACAATGACAATTCTATGTCTAAGATATGACACTTAGATGACAAAACACCTTTTTATAAAAAATCCGCCGATTCAAACCCGATAAAAAACAAAACAGGCCATAATGGCCTGTTTTTAATATAAAAAATAACGTTACAGTAAATAGCAATTATTTTTTACGTTCAATCAAATGCTGCGGGATCACAAAGCTGAAAGTGCTACCCTTTCCTAATTCACTGCTGATATTAAGCTCACTGTGATGATGACTTAACGCATGTTTCACAATGGCTAAACCAAGGCCGCTGCCCCCCGTTTGCCGTGAGCGCGCGCTGTCAACTCGATAAAAACGCTCGGTTAAGCGATTGATATGCTGCGGTGCAATCCCTTCCCCGGTATCTGTCACACTGAAGAGACCGCCAGTAGCAACGCTAAGCCACTGCACCGTAATCTTGCCACCAGGTTCAGTGTAACGAATCGCATTCGAAATCAGGTTAGAGCAAGCACTTCTAAGCTGTAACTCATTGCCATGGGAATCTAACCCCGACTCACAATGGAAACTTAACTCATATTTATCCTGCGCTAATGCTTTAGCTTCTTCCTTTAAGACTTCCATTAGCTGCGACATATTAACCGTATTCTCAAGATTAATATCCACCGCATCTTCGATACGCGATAACACCAGTAATTGTTCGACCATCGACTGCATTCGCCGCGTCTGCTGCTGCATTAAGGCTAAGGGCTTAGCGTTCATCGAATCGGGTTCCGCCATGCTTTGCATCATCTCTAAATAGCCCTGCAATACAGTGAGCGGGGTTTTGAGTTCGTGTGACACATTGGCGACAAATTCTTTACGCATGCCTTCGAGTTGTCTTATCCGTGTAATATCGCGGGCAATCAACAGTAACTGCCGATCGCCATAGGCCATGATACGAATTTCGAGTAAACGCCGCTCCGATACTGGCGAAGCCAGCTCTAAGGGTTCCTTATATTCAGCCGCTTTGATATAGGCAGAAAAATCGGGATGACGAATTAAATTATCGATTCGTTGACCATTATCCTGTGGCCAAACGAATCCCAACATCAGCTGAGCTAATTTATTACACCATAAGATATTATGCTCTGAGTCGAGCACGACTGCTGCATCGGGTAAGGCTTCAGCGCCTTGACGGAAACGCCCAAGTAGAGCTGCCAATTGACCGACTCGGCGACGATTTTTACCTTGCAGGCGGTAAATACCATTAAATACGCCTTCCCAACTGCCAGTACCTTGGGGAGGCGTTAATTTTCTATCTCGCCATAACCAAAAATTAAGTCGTGCTAACTGACGGTAATGCCAGAACACTAGCCCTAGCAATCCAATGATCAGTATCCAGAGGGGTTTCCCTACCAATAAACCAATGAGCAAACAAAGCAGTAAAAATACGGCTAAGCGCGTAAACAACCGGTACCCTGAATAAGAGTCGAACATAAATAAACCCAAACATCAGGCTAAATAAGAGGAGCACAAGATAGCCGAAAAGCTAACCTGTGCCTATCTCTTATTTGGCACTAACTACGTGTTGAGAAACGATAACCCGCACCACGAACCGTTTGAATGAGACGATCATGGCCCGACTCTTCAACCGCTTTACGTAAACGACGGATATGAACATCTACGGTTCGGTCTTCGACATATACGTTTGTGCCCCACACATTATCAAGCAGCTGTTCGCGGCTATAGACACGTTCTGGGTGTGTCATAAAAAAGTGTAACAATCGAAATTCTGTGGGTCCCATATCGAGTACAGTATCACCAACACTCACCCTGTGACTCACGGGGTCGAGTAACAATCCTTGTACGTCAATCGTTTCTTCAAGACGGGTAGGCGCGCTACGGCGTAGCACCGCTTTGATACGTGCCACCAACTCCTTGGGTGAGAAAGGTTTAGTGATATAGTCATCGGCGCCCACTTCGAGGCCCTTAACCTTATCTTCCTCTTCTCCACGGGCGGTGAGCATAATAATGGGGATCTGACGGGTAAACTCATCCTGCTTGAGGCGTTTAGCCAATTGAATACCGCTTCCTCCAGGAAACATCCAATCCAACAAAATCAGATCGGGGTAAGGCTCCTTTAGCAGCGCAATGGCCGAATCAAAATCTTCTGCCGCAGAGGTAGTAAACCCATGCTGTTCCATTACAAAAGTCAGCATCTCGCGGATGGCTAACTCGTCTTCTACTATCAATATCCTTGCAGTCATAGGTGATTTTCTGTCAGTGAATGTCAACACGGCTATTATTAGTCATTTTTATTACAGATTTATGAATAAGTGTGCCGTACAAGCTATATAGTAGCGATGATTGTCATATTAAGTTTATATAACTGTTTGTTTATCGCAATAAAAAAGGAAGCCGAAGCTTCCTTAATTCAATCTTAATACTGAGATTAGAACTTGTGTTCTAAACCAACAACGATGTATTTATCATCATCTGTATTCGCTTCTAAAGAGCGATTGGTATAGAAAGCAAACACTTTAGTCGGCTTGCCTAAGCTGTAATCCGCACCCACTGACCATGAATCACCTAAGTCTTCCATGTCTTGATATTGTGCTTTTAATGTCACAGCATTGATATCATAAGCAGCACTTAACAGGTAGCCAGTCGCACTGTCTGCAGACACCTCAACTGGTTCGCCCGTTGTTGCATTGTATTTGTACGTTTGTTCCTGCTGCTGATACATACCACCCAATGTGATGCCTGCTAACTTGGTTTGTAAGCTAGCGCGCACGATTTCATATCCAGACACATCAGAATCGTAGGCAAGGGCTGCATAGACAGCGGTTTTCTTTAACTTAGCGTCACCATACATGGCGGCAGCACTGAAACCATCTTGAGCAAATTGACTTTTAACATCATTACCTTCCGCAACATAAGTGACACCAAACACAAAGTCACCAAAAGAAGGGGTTAAGTAAGTTGCCGTTTGCGCAGCACGAACTTCACCTTTAAACAATTTAGCTAGGTCACCAGAATTCATAAAGTCATTGAATTGGTCAACACCACCCTGAGAAATCTTCAGCAAAGTATCGTTACGACCAACAGAGAACGAACCAAAGTCGCCTTTTAAACCAACAAACTGATTACGCGCAGTAAAGTTGTCGCTTGATGCATTGCCAGTATCTACTTGATACTCAACAGTATAGAAAGCGGTAAGTGAACTTGATAATTCGAAATCACCCTTCACACCAAAACGAGAAGCATTACTTTGAATAGTTGTTGTAGCGTCACCATTCTCATCGTTTGATTGAGCGGTAACATTCAACTTACCATAAACAGTCAGTGGCTCAGCGGCATAAGCAGAAGCCAGAGTTGCAGAAGCTAGCGCAGAAGCAAGTAGAGTTTTACAAAAAACGTTCATCATTTAATCCTTTCGACGTTATGTTCGTCTTGGTTATTGGTTTGGAACGACCGAAAGTTTGCAATGAATCTGTTTCAGTTTTATTTCAATTGTGACAACTTAGGACTACCACCATAAAACCGCACCACCTACAAAAGACAAAAACCATTAACACCAAGGGTTATAGCTGAGTTTTTCTCAATGTTACATTTTGATGAATTCTGCAACCAAGGCAAAATTTAACGATTTCAGGTAGGTTTACCCCGCCGCAACTATGCCGTAAACTGCGACTTTATTTTTCCAATGAGCGCATCTTATGTGGTTTAAAAATCTTACTCTTTATCGTTTCAATAAACCTTTTTCCATCGAGACAGAAGCACTTGAAACCGCACTTGCCGATTTCACATTTTCCCCGTGCGGCAGCCAAGACGTCAGCAAATTTGGGTTTTCCAATGCCTTAGGTAAACAGGGCAGCACCTTAGTGCACAGCGCCAACAATCGTCATCTAATCTGTGTCACTAAAGAAGAAAAAATTCTTCCTGGTCAAGTAATTAAAGAATCATTAGAAGAAAAAGTGGCACAAATTGAAGACGAAGAAAATCGTAAACTCGCCAAAAAAGAAAAAGATGTGCTAAAAGATGAAATCATCACTAGCCTATTGCCACGCGCTTTTTCGCGCCGCAGCCAAACACGCGCACTGATTTTACCTGAGCTAGAAATGATCCTCGTCGACAGCTCAAGTGCCACTAAGGCAGAAGAATTATTAGCCTTATTACGCAAGGCCTTAGGTAGCTTGCCAGTGATCCCATTAAGCTTTAAAGCACCGATTGAAACCCAATTAACTGAATGGCTTAAAAATGGCAGCGCCCCCTTACCTTTTGAAATACAAGATGAAGCTGAGCTGAAATCTGCCGCAGATGAAGGCGGCATAGTACGCTTTAAGCAGCAAGATCTAAAAGAAGACGAAGTACTTGCCCACTTAGAAACCGGCAAAGAAGTGCATAAGCTCGCCCTGCACTTTGGCCAATCGATTGCGCTATTGCTGCAATCCGATGCCAGTGTGAAACGCTTAAAATTCTCCGAAGAATTTAGAGCGGGTAATGATGAGTTGGGTAATGAAGATCCGATGGCGCGCCTCGATGCTGACTTTGCCTTAATGGGCAGTGAATTAGTCGCACTAATGCACGCCCTGGTTTCTGCATTGGGTGGCATTGAAGAGACTCAAGCTTAACGCTTAAAACGCTGATCGTATTTGGCCAAGGCTCCTTCCTAGCCAGTATTAGAAAAGTAAAAGGCGCCGCAGTTGACTCAGTTCACTGCGACGCCTTTTTAGTCTCTATGACGGAAGTAACACATTGGTAGTGATTCGAATAAGCCAACCTAAAGCCCACTCACTAAAATCGCAAACAAATTAACTTTTCGTCAGCAACTCACCCTTATTATCAAACGGCCAATCAATGCCCAGCCAGGCCTTGAAGAAGGCTTTTTGCTGTTTAGTCGCCTTCACATCGCCTTTGAGCACTAGCTTGCCGCTTTGTTTCTCACCTAAGGTTAAGACCACTTGCTTAATTTTATCGTTGTTAAATAAGGTGATTTCGACCTTATCACCTACTTTAAAGTCTTTGATACGCTTATCAAATCCTTGAGAGGTCACCTTTAAGCCATTAAGCGCGATAATCTCATCTCCCGCCGCGATACCAGCCTGCCAGGCGGGGCTATTACGCAATACTTGGGCAAGTACCAAAGAGCCATATTCGCTGCTTAAAGTCATGCCAGTGAAAGGCTCAGCTTTAGCGTCTTTACCGTAGGACATCACTAATCCCGCCTGAGACAACAGGCTTGAAAACTCAAGGCTCAGTGGACTATTCACATGACTTTGCCACCATGGGCCATAGTCCTTACCCGATAAGTCCTTCAGAATTTGCTGCACATCGGCCACAGTGTACCCCTTAGGAACGCGGTAATCCTGATAGAGTTTACGGTGCACATCGCGATACGAGTGGATGAGGTTCGAGTCCGTCAGCAGAGAGAAATCCAGCGCCAGTGAGGCTAAATAACCTTCGGAGTAAATATTCACACTGTGGTTAATCGCATAATCGCCGCCCGTACTGCTCCACTCGCCTAAACTTGCCTCGGCAACCGATTGAATTTCGCGCCCAGGTGTCAGCTCGCTTTTTTCGATACGTTTGGCTAAGTCTTCTAAAAATTCTTTTGGCGTCATCACTCCTGCACGCAGCAGTAACTGACCTTGGAAATAACTAGTTGATCCCTCGGCAATCCATAACAGTTCAGTGATATTTTCATGCTGATAATCGTAGGGAACAAGACCCGCGGGGCGATAAGCTTTAACGTTCCAAGTATGGATAAACTCATGGGACGCCGTGCTAATAAATCGCAGGTAATCCTTACGCTCACGAAAACTAAACCGTGGTAGTTGGATAACCGTCGAGTTTAAGTGCTCGGTCGCGCCGCCCGCACCGCTGGTGGCATGCACCATATAAACATAACGATCAAAAGGATAATCATCCCAGATCGCTTTGGCTTGGCCACTCAATGCGGTTAAGTCTTTCACCACCTTATCGGCATCGTAGTTGCCTTCACCCCAAAACACTAATTCATAGTCTTTGCCATTAGTACTAAATTTTTTGTGAGTACTCACCCCTGTTTCAATGGGGGAGTCAATTAGCACATCATAATTAGGTGCAATAAAGGAATGCGCCATTTTGCCTGACGACATGCCCGAATAACTCTGCCAGTTTTCGGGCACGGTTAATTGCACAGCTACCGGGTCTTCTCGAAATTGCGGGCTATACATTAATACGCCACTGGCATCGAGATAAGCATGGCTTGAATCAATATGACGCACGCGCTGGCCTAATTCATTGGCGTAAAGTTGATAACTCACGGTTACATTGGTTGGATTATCTAAGGCAATTTTCCACTCGCCACTAGCACTGCGTTTCCATGGGAGTGGATTGCCCTTACTGTCTTTTGCCGTGAATAAACGCACGCCATCAGAGAGTGGTAACACTTGGTATTTACCCGTACGCCACACAGGAAGATTAACCGTTAACTCACCTGCTTTAGCTTCGGGAAACGTTACACTCACCTGTGCAAGATGATGTTGGGGTTGGCTTAAATCAATTTTGTAATCCACATCGGCAAATACGTTAGCCGACCCTAATACACTTAATGCCAAAATAGATAATCTATTGGGTTTCACTCTGACTTCCTTCCGTCTTCTGTTATTATGCTTCTTATATTTTTTCCAAGTATAACAAGTCGATGTAGCATCCTCATTAGGCGCTAACAAAAGCTAACAAAATAAGTTCCTTGACTTAGGGAATATAGGGCCACCTACACATGCATAAACTCATTGTTATTTTCGTGACCTTGTTAATATCTATTTCTTTTCAAACATTGGCGGTCGATCTTGAGGCTGAAGAAATAGAATTGCGTGAAACGCCACAAAAAATGTATGACAGGCTTAATCAGTCGATTTCTTTTCCAATCACCTTTAAGAACCGTGAACAATTCGAACGAGCAGCCCAAGAACAGGGCTACAGCAGTGATGAGTTTGAGCACATACTGCAACTCCTCGCACGGTTAAATCTGGAACCCAATGTCAAAACCAAGGTGGGTTTTCAAGACGCAAACAACTTAATCGAACTTCTGGCAAGCATAGCGCAAACGCCCTTCGAGCTAGCCACTGTCGCCATGCTAAAGGGGCGCTATATCGGCCGCACCGAACAAAAATACCAAGAAGCGATCGCTTTTTATAACGAAGCACTGACACAGATCAGCGAAAGCGTTGATATTGAGTCTATGCTGCTAAAACATACCATCCATGAACATTTAGGTGGCCTGCACTTGGTTATTCGCCAAGATGTACCTGCACTAATGCATTTTCACACTTATCGCGATATTGCTTATAAGCTCAGAAACGACTACCTCATCGCGGCGGCCGAATCGAAACTAGGGCACTACTATAATAAAAATCAACAACTAACCAAATCCTTGCAACATTATAGTGAAGCGATTCGACTATCAAATCGCTCCAATTATCCGTCAATGAAAACGCATCTTCAGTTACAACTCGCTAAGGTGTATCGTGATTTAAAACAATGGGATGAAGCGTTAAAAAATGCCCACGAAGCCGCAGCAGGATTTAAAAAGCTAGGAAACGATACTTATCTTTCCAGCTGTATGACAGTTATTGCCATGGTGTATGGTGAGCAAGGGGATTGGAACCGCGCCATTGACTACTACCTTAATGCTCAGCAACTCGATGCTAAACGCGGTAATTACATCGCTCAAGGGCTTAATTTCCACAATTTAGGTCAAGCTTACTCGCATCTTAATGATGATGTGAATGCACTTAAGTATTTGTTGATGGCTAATAAAATATTCACTGAAAAACAAAGCCATCATTACTTGGTCTATAACGAATTACTGATTGGTGAAATTGCTCAAGGCAAGCAAGATTGGCCGTTGATGATGGGGCATGCTGAAAACGCTTTAGCGTTGGCGACAGACTTAAATCTACCAGAGGAGCAAAAATCAGCACTGACACAAATCGCCCTTTCGGCAGAAAAACAGCAAGATCAAGCCAAAGTGATCAACACACAAAAAAAGATTATTGAGTTAAACAACTCATTAAAAGACACCGCTAAAGATCCTGGCGTCACTGCTTCAGTCCTTGCTGAACAGCAGCTCAAGTTAGAACTCAATATGATTCAAAGCAAGTTAAATGATGCCATTCAAACCGCTAAGGATACTAATCAATTCCTGGCATTTAGTGGTCTTATCATAACCTTGTTGGTGATAGCAGTTATCTTCTTACTAAATCAACGACGCAAGAGCAAACAGCAAAACGCATCGCTGCTTCAATTAAGCTTAGAAGAACCTTTTACCCATCATAAGGGATATGCTGCACTATTAAACGATCTGACGCTAAACCCGCCTAGCTCTCAAACCACTGCGCTAGCTTTAATTGAATTTCGCGACCATATATCGACTGACCTCAATCACGGCCAATATTTTGCCAATACTATGACCCGTCAGCTCACAAACCATATTAGCCATAGTCTGTTTATGCCCGTCTATGTGATCCGCCAAGGCTTATTTGCGGTCAGGTTTACTGAGGCCGTAGAACCACAGCAAGTGTTAACACAACTTCAACAGCAATTCGATAAACAAGCATTTACGCCTAGTTTCAATCTCGGCTTTATCAATTTGCCCCTGCTTGCCAAAGCGGAGATTAACATTGCCCCCAAATTGCTGTTTGAAACCGTGCAAATGGCACTCGCTGGCGCACGAAGTTTGCCAAATGACACTTGCTATTATGTGAGTCTCAGAGCATTAGATTTTGTGCCACCGACACTGTTTGCCGACCCGCTGTTTTTGCACTTAGAGAAAGGTATTGAACGCGGCCTGATCCGAGTCGAGACGAATGCGATAAAGGAAGATATTGTATGGCCTTGCTGGGAAAATAACCAAAATCGGCATTTGTTAGAAAATATTTGATCAATATCGACAATTAATCACTATCGTACAAGCAAAGCAATTTGCACTCTACGACCATTGTTATAACATTAGAAGCATATGAGTTAAACGCTAATCTGGACAGAGGACGTCTTGCTTGTTAGCCCTGCAGAGTTAGGAAAATACTCCGGATGAAGGATTCCAACGCGACTGTTACACAACTTGCATTACTTCAACAGAAACTTCATTCGGCAAAACTTGCCCTCGATGAAGTCAATGAAGATAGAAATGCTAAGTTACAAACTTTACTCCAATTTATTGGTCATTTAAGTCTTGCCTGTAAAGGTCAAAACTTAGAATTGGATAATAAGCTTGCCAAACTTCGCCATAACTTAAATACCTTTGAGCGAGTCGATGAAGCCCTACCTGAATTGGTCGATGTTGAACGCCTATTAAAAGGCCAATACCACCACGTAATGGTACAACTTGAAGAAAGTCGCGCAGGGCTTGCACAGGTCGTCCGCCAAATTCAACGGGTTAACTCTGTACCAGAAAAGCTCAAAAAAGAAATTAACTACTTTAAGCAAGATCTCGCTAAACCGTTCCATACGGTGTGGGAGTACATTCCTAAAGTAAAACAAATTATCGGCTTCTACGACACCATCCTACAGCAACAGTTTAATGAAACTGAAAAGTTAGATGTGTTACCAAAGCACAGACAACTCGCCCATGAGTTGGCACAAATGATCTCGGAAATTGAATTCCGTAAAGATCAACGCGATCAAGTGCTTGTCATTAAAGAAATGTTAGCATCCGATATTGAAATCGATAATTTACTGGAGGCTTATCAAACGATTTTATCCCTGCTGCTCGATAATATTGCACGGGAAAAATCCGCCTCTCAGGAATTTCTCTACGCCTTAAACGATGCCTTAGCAGCAGTGCGGGAAGTCGTTAGTGAATCCTATAATCACAACCAGCGTAGTTTCCAACTCAAAACCCAGCTTAATCGTGAAATCAATTCTCGAGTCGATAATGTGGGTGAAGCCATTATCGATACCGACGATATTGTCGACCTCAAAGCACGTTTAACCGAACAGCTCAATTCGATTCGCTCCGCCCTCGCCCGCAAAGAAGCCTTAGAACAACGGGAGCAAGCCTTATTGCGTAAATCGATGGAAACCATGCGCAAAGAGCTTAACGAGCTTAGCAATGAGGCCAATACCTACAAAGAACGACTTTTCGAACAACAAAAGCTCAATCTGCTGGACAGCCTAACTCAATTACCTAACCGTGCCGCCCTAGAAGAGCGCATGGAGCTTGAGTATCGCAATTACCAACGTCATAAATCTCCACTATGGATTGCGATTGCAGATATCGATCACTTTAAGAGTATCAATGACAGTTTTGGCCACAGTACCGGGGACAAAACCCTACAGGTCATCGCCATGGCATTAAAAAATTCTTTACGGGATACCGAGTTTGTCGCCCGCTACGGCGGTGAAGAATTTGTGCTCATTTTGCCAGATATTGACGATAACGATATCGCTCAACTTTTAAACAGAGTTAGAGAAAAAGTAAAAAATATTCCATTTAAATTTAAAAATCAGCGAATTACAGTTACAGTATCTATAGGGGCTGCACGAGTCATGGGCAATGAGCTCATACACGAAACCTTTGAGCGCGCCGATGCAGCACTCTACAAAGCAAAACATGAAAGCAGAGACAGGGTCGTGATTGACGTATAACTAAGTCAGACTATACGTCGCTTCTTATCACTCCTGTCGATACGAAGGAGTGGTAAATGATAGTAAAAGTCAGCCCTAAGGGCAGCATGGATCAGCTTTCACAACTTGAAGTTGATCGCCTCAAAAAAAGCGCCAAAAGCGCCCTATATCAACTGTATCGTAACTGCTCACTCGCGGTACTCGCCGCGGGTTTAAAAACCGACAATTCTAAAGCACTATTCGAGCAATATCACGACTTCGACATCAATGTACTGCAACGTGAACGCGGGGTTAAGCTCGAGCTTATCAATCCACCGGAACAAGCCTTTGTTGATGGCCAAATTATCACAGGGATCCAAGAGCATTTGTTTTCGGTGCTCAGAGATATTCTCTACATCAGCGACAAATACGACACCCTCAAACATATCAATTTAACAAATGCTAGCCACATTACTAACGTCGTGTTTGATATTTTGCGTAATGCCCGCGCCATTGCGCCCATGAAAGATCCTAATGTAGTGGTCTGCTGGGGCGGACACAGCATTAATGCCATCGAATACCAATATACCCGTGAAGTCGGTTATCAACTCGGTCTAAGGGAATTAGATATTTGCACTGGTTGCGGCCCTGGCGCAATGGAAGGCCCGATGAAGGGCGCAGCGATTGGTCACTCTAAACAACGGATTAAAAATGCTCGTTATATTGGCCTCACAGAGCCGAGTATTATCGCCGCAGAGCCGCCTAACCAAATCGTTAACGAGTTGGTGATCTTGCCCGATATCGAAAAACGCCTAGAAGCGTTTGTACGCTTAGGTCACGGCATTATTATCTTCCCCGGCGGTGCGGGTACAGCCGAAGAACTGCTGTATATACTGGGAATTTTGCTCAATAAAGAAAACCAACAAACGCCCTTCCCACTGGTATTAACTGGCCCCAGCGAAAGCGCAGATTATTTTATTAAAATTGATGAGTTTATCGCTGCAACCTTAGGGCCTGAAGCGCAGCAAAAATACCAAATCATTATTGATAATCCTGCCGAAGTCGCTCGGGTGATGAAGCAAGGCATGGAGCAAGTGAAAAACCATCGCCGTGCCACAGGAGATGCTTACCAATATCAATGGGGGCTAAAAATTGAGCCAGAATTTCAACTGCCCTTCACTCCCACCCATGAGGTAATGGCAAACTTAAATTTACATTTTCAAACCAACAAAGCGGAGCTTGCCGCCAACCTGCGCAAAGCCTTTTCGGGTATCGTAGCGGGTAATGTAAAATCCGACACCATCAAACAAATTGAGCAATTAGGTCCCTTCCACATTAAAGGGGATCCGCATTTAATGGAGTTGATGGACAATTTGCTGGGGGCCTTTGTCGCCCAGCATAGGATGAAACTGCCGGGAAGCGCTTATGTTCCCTGCTATCAAATCGTGAAGTAAAACAAAAACCGCCAATGAATAAGTTTTTAATTATCGATGGTCTCAACTTAGTCCGCCGGATTTATGCGGCGATCCCAGATGAGAACGATATGGACAGTTTAACGGAGCGTGTGAGTGTCGCCTGCACTAAACTGCTGCGCATTCACCACCCAACCCATGTCGCTATCGTCTGGGATGGGGATGAGATCTCTTGGCGTAAACAGCTCTACCCTGATTATAAAAAGGGCCGTAAACCTATGCCTGAGCCACTGGCGGCGGGCTTAACGGCATTGCAAGAACACCTTAACAGTTTACAAATCCAATCAATTTATGCCGCTGCTGAGGCCGATGATGTTATCGCCACCCTTGCAATGAAAACCGCCAAAGCCCAAGGTGAAGCCATTATTGTGTCGACGGATAAAGGTTTTAGCCAACTCAATCATCCGCGGATCAGCCAGTGGGATCACTTTAATCAGCAATATCTCAACATCGCTGAGCTTGAACAAAAACTGGGAGTCGATCGCAGCCAATTTCTCGATTTAATGGCTCTTGCGGGTGATAGCGGCAATAAAATCCCCGGTATCGCAGGTATTGGCCCTAAATCGGCCGCCGAGTTACTCCGAACCTTTAGAACCTTAGCGACACTGTTTTCCTCGTTGTCCAATCTCGGCGCCAAACAAGCGAAAAAGTTAGCAGAAGGCCGAGATATTGCGCGCCTCAGTTATAAGTTAGCCCAACTACAAACCGATTTACCCTTAAACATCAACTTAAAAGATTTTCGGGTCAATAGCCCTATTCATACGCCACCCGTCGACTAGCGCCTCTTGTTAACACTAAGTTGCAATAAAGCCGTTTACCTCAGGTCATCAAAGGCGTATTTTATTCATTTGCCAAATAACACATTGGATATGCAAAGGAATTAGATTCAATGAAATCAAAAACCTCGGTTATTATTGGTAGCATATTTGCCGCCTATGTCGCCTTCGTCGCCGTAGTGGTGCTCGTATATGAGCCCACTCCAGATGAAATGGATTGGGAAGATAGGCAAGTCTATAACAGCCAGAAATTAAACGATTTAACACTCGGGCAAGATATTTCCACCGTCAAAACCCTATTTGGTAAGGCCGATTTTACAGAGGCCAAATCCCTTAAGGATAGCCAGCTACAAGTGCTCTTTTATCGTACTCACCATGAAAAATCCGATGGCGTGACCAGCAAAGAAGAATGCACCCCGCTGATTTTTAAAGACAATAAACTCGTGGCCTGGGGCGATGATACCTATAAACAGTATCTCGAAGCTGGCACAGATATTGTTAGCCGCACCGCCAAAGAGGTCGAAAGCTCAAGCAAAAATTGATTTTGCTCTGATATCACCATCATCCCTAAGCTAAATATCCAAAGCTTATTAAGCTATCCCCAAAATGGCAGTGTAAATCAATACATTGCCATTGATGTTCCAGAACTGCTTGAAAGCGAGATAACTTTATCGTCAGGTGTGCAGGATGAATTGTCATTTACCCTGTGACACGCCACCCTTTAATTTAATAAAAACCGTCTCTGAGGCTCGACTAAAACCTAGATGTTTTAAAAGGTCACAGGTACAACAATGCCAATCCTAACTATCCCTCTAGCGGTTGTTCAGCTAAAAAGTAATTGCCCTAAAGCAAGATAGCTTGATCATTAGGTGTACTGAGTGAATTGTCATTGTTTCCCCTGTGACACGCCATAAACTCATCCCTGAGGGCTCGACGGCGGCATCCATGCCGCCAACGGTCACAGTTGCAACAATGGCAATTTTGACGACCATTAAACTGTTCATCTGGCTAACAGCTTTTGTCCCAAAACAACTCTGATCTTTAGCTCTACAAAGTCTTAGTTGTTCGTTTACCGATACTTTTGCTAATGATTGCAGATATTCTGGGGAATTAATGAGCATTACCGGTTACTCTTCCCCCATAAGATCATCGAACATTAGATGTTAAAGCCATTGATTAAAAACACAAATGTATAACTTTAACCTGTTAAGTTGGCGAAAAAACATATAGGATTTAATTATTTATTGATAGGAAAGTATATGCATGAGTTTTTAGCTTGGTTTACAAGCCCTCCAGGGGCGACAATTGCTTGGTTTTGCACAGTTGTTGGTTTCATTTTTTCGCTGTCACAACGAAACGAAAAGAAGAAAATTAAAGTTCAGTGTGAAAGCTATCAAGCCATTAACAATGAATTCAAGGTTAAGTGCGACAAGCTAGAAGCGAATAACTACGAACTACAACAGCAGATTATTAGCATCAAAAACAACAGCACTCATGACAACCAACAAGATGTCAAGCAAGAAGGTACTACCAACATCAATACAGGTGTATTAAATGGTAACTTCAATCTCAATCAATGAG
Organism: Shewanella sp. DNRA4; assembly: GCF_012843185.1. NCBI lineage: Bacteria > Pseudomonadati > Pseudomonadota > Gammaproteobacteria > Alteromonadales > Shewanellaceae > Shewanella > Shewanella sp. DNRA4. The sequence goes on along the minus strand of NZ_JABAIP010000001.1, from coordinate 440 downwards.
ATAGGTAAAGTAAAGGTATGACAGGAACGTTAGTTCAAATCCATGAGCTGAACGGTGACTTCAATAACGCGGAGCCACCAGAGTCTAGGGTTGACTCGATCATCAATGACGTCATTAGCGAGCTCGCACAAGTTCAAGTTACTATAGACATCAAGGATCGTACATTCCCCTCTAAAGTATCTAAGAAAATCCAACATAATCAGTTGAGGAACAATAGAAGCATTGTTCTAAAGTACAAGAGCTATTCATCACATATTGAGTCTGCGTATGGTACGGTTGAAAAGAACGTTGTTAATGGTAAACAAACGGCTTTGCTGATTCTTCATGATATGTATGAAAAAAAGGGCTATCCACTTAGCACGACCAAGCACTATATATTGTGGTTATCGATTTTTAATTGATTGGTACGTTATCGGCTTAGAACGCACTGCTTGCTCAAG